>NZ_JAXHDF010000010.1:0-178390 GCF_037071985.1 Pseudogracilibacillus sp. SE30717A
TAAATCTGGCTAGTCATCTCCCCTAATGTGTATTGAATAAACCAAAAAACAGTTAACAGTATATTTTTAGTGGGTTGGTAAAAACTAATCATGATTCAAATAAGAATTTTTGAACAAATTATATCAATAAAAGGATGATACTTTATTATGAATAACCAAAGAGGTATGTTAACTTCACTAATAACTATCGGTGCGGCTGGTGCGGCTATCTATGGTATTACGAGGGGGGTTCAAAACGGAACATTTAAGCGTTTGCCCCAAACCGTTTCTAATGCGCTGAACAATCCACAAGTTCAACAATTAACGAAGTCATTACAAAATATGACAGGCAACCAAAATAATCAACAAATATCAACTCCGTTGCAAGCAGGGACTGCTCCCCAAAATTTACAACAACAAATAGGAAATAACAATCAAAATAATGAGATATAATTCAGATAGAAGGATGGTATCCATAAGGGTAAGCCATCCTTTCTTTAAAGGATTTGTAGGGAAGATTTAATTCATGCAGTTCAACTGTTTTAGATGCGCTAATTTTTGTCTCGCAGAATCTAGTAATACTTCCTCTTGGAGTTCTTTCAAAGCTTTTTTTGAAGAAAATTAACCGCATGATTTTGCTTTGTTCGTACGAAACGATCATTTTTCTCTTGCACAAGCACTTGAAATAGTACTTCCTTTTCTTTATATGGGTGTTTTTATAATTTCTTCCGTGATCGGTAGATCAAGCACGTTAGTTAAAATCTATAATAAAGCATTTAATAACTTAATTTTTTTAAATCAGTTTTAGGTAATATTCTAAACATCTGAAAATAAATAAATGCGCTTATCAAAGCACAAAGCATTATAAAGCCAAATATAACGACCGAAGAAAATGAAACAGAAAATATAACTGTAACTGGTGCGATAAACCTCCCTATTGAATACTGTATATCGGATGCACCCAAATATTGGCCTCTAGAATTTACAGGGGCATACTTGCTGACAAAGTTTTGTACCACTGGACCATGAATTATCTCACCTATTGTCAGTATGATGATAATTCCAAATAGGACCCATGCACTTTTCGTGAATCCTACTAAAAACATTCCAAATCCAGATAGAAAAGCAGCAAGTATCAGTGAATTCCTATCACTCCATCTCTCAAAGATTTTGGTTACTGGAATTATTAATAACACAAACAGTAAACCATTTAATCCAATCATCCAACCAAATATTTCCTCACTGCTTAACGAGACTGACCATTCTCCTGTTGAAAACAACTCCTGAGCAGGTACGAAATTTCGTACATAGAGGGCTAAATACAAATCTAATTGCATAATGGAAACCGTTATAAAAATTCCTCCGAGTATAAAAAGAAGGAACACTTTATCTTTCAAAATCACATAATAATTAACAAATTGTTTTTTTACAATTAAAAATAAGCTCTCGCTTTGTTCCTCTTCTCTTTCCCGATTCGGCGTGGTTTCTCTAATTATAAACAAGATTGCAAAAGAATACAGTAAAGTAACTACTGTACAAGTCCATAGTAGTTCACTACGATATTGGAAAAACAAAACGGCTCCTATAATTGGCCCAAAAACTGCTCCTAGATTATTGGCCGAAGCAAAGGTTGCAAAAACACTACGTCTATTTTCATCTGGTACTAGGTCAGCTACCATTGCAGAACTAGCTGGTCTATAAAAGGACTTCCCAAGGCTAATCCCAATGAAAGCTACATAATCTAACCAAGGAGAAAAAGATGAAGCAAACAGGGCAAAAAAAGCAGCCTGCATAAATGACCCTATTAGCATTATCTTTCTCCTTCCGAATTGATCGGTTATATAGCCTCCGACCATGCCTCCAAATATACTAATTATTGACGGAGTAGTCATCATAATACCTGCCTCAACCACCCCCAGTGTAGCACTAAAATATATAGTTAAAAATGGAAAGTACATCCAAAAAAACATATTAAAGAGTGTTTCACCAATTAACCTTGTTTTCAAATTAGTATCCCATGAAAGCCACTTCAATAAAAGTCAAACCCTTTCGATTGTATTCCTTGGCCAAGTAACTATAACAATAATATAAATTTTCAGAAAAATATAGACTTATATTTAAAATTGATTTATACTATAATTATAGAAACTAACCAACAGGCATTTTATTTAGATGTCCCAGAAATCGAACGTATGGTCTCTTATTTGATAGTACTAAAGCAAACTCCTCTACCATCTTGGCAGAGGAGTCTTTGATTTATTGGTGAATTGAGAATTCAGAAAAAAGCAAAATGAGAAGTTACAGAATAAATTACTCCTCAAATAACGGCTTATAAAATGATCGTTGATCAAGCGCAAATAAACGCTCGGTAAATTCTCCCGGGTTAGTTTTTTCTAATGCACGATTTAACATATTCATTTTAGCATCGATCACATCAATGAAATGAAGGATTTCTGCTTCACGGACTAATGGCGGTTTTGCGCTTCCCCATTCAGCTTTTCCGTGATGACTTAAAACTAAATGCTGAAGGATAATAACTTCTTCTCCCTCAATTTTTAGTTCATCTGCTACTTCTTTTATTTCTGTGACCATTAATGAGATATGTCCTAATAGTTTTCCTTCTAATGTATAAGATGTTGACACTACTCCAGATAATTCATGAAGTTTTCCGATATCATGCAAAATGATCCCGGCGTACAGTAAATCTTTATTTAGCTCTGGATAAATATCGCAAAGCTGTCTACCTATTTTTAACATGCTGACAATATGGTGTGCTAACCCAGAAACATAAGCATGATGATTTCTGGAAGCAGCAGGATATATAAATAAATCTTCATTGTACTTTTTGATAAATGCCCGAACAATTCGTTGAATATTTGGATTCTTCATTTCAAAAATGGCTTCCATCATCTGTTCTTGCAAAATATCTTTATCAACTGGAGACTTTTCAAGAAAATCAGAAACTCTGACTCCATCCGTCACTTGAGCAGGTCGGATTGATTTAATTCTCATTTGTGCTTTCCCTCGAAATTCATGAATATCTCCAACTAATTTCACAACTTTTTCTTCAGTAAAAATTTCCTCATCTTCTTTTGATGCATCCCATAACTTAGCATCTATTTCCCCACTTGAGTCAACAAAATACAAGGTTAAAAATGGCTTTCCATTACTCGCCGTACCCTTTTTGGCTTCTTTTATGAGCATAAACCCTTCAAATGTATCGCCAACCGCATGATTACCTATCCCTTTTTGCATGAGGATCCCCCTTGTTCCTAAGTTGTTATACTTTCAAATCTGATCGAATATACTCTGCTTCTAATTTCCTAGCAATCTCTTGTTTACAAGTAAAGAATAAAATTTGCTGTTCCTTTGCAAATGCTTTAATAATTTTAATGATTTGATCCGTCCGTTGATCATCAAAATTAACAAATGCATCATCTATCATGAGCGGAATTACATATTTATCGCTCATTACCTTACTAATTGCCAATCTTAAAGAAACATACAATTGATCTATTGTTCCTTGCGACAACTCATCTACAGTATAACGTATATAATTATTTGCTTCTACTTGAAATAGTTTTGAACCGGTTGGAGCATGTACTTTTTCATACTTTCCATTGGTTAATGTACAAAAAAACTCTGATGTTAATCTAATGACTTCAGTTAAGTGTTTTTTCTGATAGGAATCTTTTGCTTTCATTAAAGCAGTTTGTGCAATTTGGGAAATAGCCCATTCTTCTGCGAGTTTATTTAATTTGTCTTTCTCCATTTGATAAGTAAAGGCTGCTTTAGAGTTATTCTCTGACTTTTCCATCTGTTTAATCATCATTTCAACAGCAGCTAATTGCTTATTCAAATCAGATATAGTAGTTTGACAATCATTTATTTCTTCTTTTAAACTAGTGACCTTTCTATCGATTTCTTCTTGGTTTATGCCTTCTAAAAAATGATGGAATGATTGGCCGCTTTTACGAAGGGGAGTTAATTGCTGTTCAAGGTCGTTTACACGATTCATTAGTTTAGCTTTATCTTCTATTTCTCTAGCGTTTTTAAAATATTCTTCTTCATCTTTTACACGAGCAATTGATAATAATCCTAAAATCTCTTTCTCGTATGAGGCCATTTTCATTTCTACTTCCTGTTGCTTTTCTTCTGTTTCTTCTAATAAACGCTCATACTGTTCAAGCGATTGATGTATTTGTTTTTCTTTATCTAACAATTTTTCGATATCTTTCATCGTAATAGAAGCTTCTTCCCACTCTATATCTGTTGCGAAATGTCTCATTTTCTCTTCCAATAAGGAACGTGCTTCTTTTAATATGTTTATTTCTTCAATTAATTCTTGTTTGTCGCGTAATAGATGTTTAATTTCTTTCACTTTATTAAGTAAATCTAACCAATGATCTGGTTCCACCTGTTTTAAAAAAGGATATTGATACTGTTCTGTTTTTAGACGGTCTTCCCACTGACTTTCCTTTTGATCAAACATCCGTTTCTTTTCTTCCCATTGAATCTTTTGTAATTCTAACCGTTTTTCTTCATTTTCTAATGTTCGAACATCAGCTAAATATTGATGATGCAGATTAAGTTTACTTTCTAAGTGTACCCGTTCTGCCTGCGAAATTGGCTGAGGAGAAGCCTGTCTCCCCGTGTCATTTTTCGCTTCTCTAATTGTCTGTTTAATAAATGAAACTTGTAAAAAACCTACTAAAACAATCACGATAGCTAGCCCAAACCACATATAGTTGTCCATAAAGAATCCGGCTAAAACGGATGCAATACCAATGATGCTTGTTCCCAATAACGTGCCGGATGCTAGTCGACTCTGTCTTTGCTTCCAATCCTCAACTCGTTGTTTTTGATTCATTTCAGTATGGTTTGTTGTTTGATAGTAGTCATACTGATTTATCTTTATTTGATACTCAGTCACTTCCTGTTCTGGTAATAGAAAGCTGCTGATTTCATTTTTTTCTTCCTTAATTTTATTTAATTCTACAGATAAATATTGAATCTCCTCTGCTAAATGTTCACTTTCTTGCTGCAATTGAATATTTAAATCCCTAATTTCTTGCCAATTTGCTTCGATATGAAAAGGAAGAACTGTTTCTTGAACCTCTTTTTCTTCCAAATTTAAAGGGACAAGTTGATCCTTAATCGTGTTATTCATTTTATCCAGCATTTTTTCTTTCTCGATAAGTTGCAGTTTATTATTTTCATCCTCTTGTTTTTGCGCAACAATTGATTGTGCAACTTTATAAATGCTAGGAGCATAAATTTCTTTTTTCAACATCGTACGTTTTTCTATATATTGCTCAATATTTTTCTGAAAAATTTCCCATTCACTTTTTAAAGGGATCATATTATTTTTTAAAGCTTGAAATCGATCTATCCCATCCTCTGGAAATGGAATATCTGTCGGATATGTTTGTAATGATCGTTTACTTGTCTGGTAATCAAGAATCATTGGAATCATATGTTGAACTTTTTCATTCTGATAAAGTTCCGCCTGTAATTCGGTTAAAGTTGTTTTCTCTTTTACAATTGATTTTTCCAACTGCTCCTGTAAAGCTTTTTGATCTCGATATTTTGCTTCATTTTCTTTATATATTTGTAGTTGTTGATGTTTTTCTTGAACTAATTTAATTTGCTTATTAATTACTGGATTACGACCAGCTTTTTTAAATAGGCCTGCTAATTTATTATCAAGTTTTTTCTCTACGTCGTATATAGCTGTTGCACCGGTTAAGCCGACACTAAATAACACATCACTTAACTGATTCCGTTTCATTTTTCGTATATCAGTAAGATCATTTGCTGAAAAAGCATAGATAGACGTATATACTTCTCGGCTCATCCCTTTTAATTGCTCGTCTAACCACAATTCATCATATGTCTTTCCATTCGCAAGCAGACAGGTAACATGATCTCCAACACGCTCAATAGTGTACTGACCAATTTGTTCATCTATAACTGTTAATGTACCACCTACTCGATTACTATTTTTTGGTTGATAAAAATTACGTTTTCTTGGTGGTAATCCAAATAGCATATATAAAATAAATTGCTGTAACGTTGATTTACCCGCTTCATTCTCACCATAAAAACTGGCTAACAACCCATTGGTAAAATCAAACGTAGCATCTACCCATTTACCAAACCCATATATTTCAGCTCGAACAAATTTCAAATCAATCACCTTCTTTAACCTTTAACAGCTCATGGATAAGAAACTGTTTTGCTGCCTCTTGTATATCTTCAGTAGATAAATTTTCAAGGAATTTTCTCGCTACGGGATGCTTATATAAATCGGTTATCGTTTCGGAAACAGATAGATTGTCCAATGATTGTATAATCTCCCCTATAAAAAAATCATCATAATTAAAATGGGATAAATTATCCGTATCGATCCGATACGCATATATATAACTCCAAGGCTTCTCAATGATCATTGTCTCATTTATCACATCGATCAGTTCTTTTATCATTCCGTCAGTTTCAAAATTTAAAATTTCATTCGTTTTACTATAAAGCGTTAAATGAATAAGTTGTTTACAAGAGTTATTCTGAAACGTTTCTCTCAACTTTTCTTCCATTTGATAAATCGTATCGCAATTTGATATATCTATCCTCGTTTCTTGAAATAAGACAGAGTGTAAAGGGATAAATTCTAAATCAGTTTTCGCAGAGGATAATCGAACATAATAACATCCTTTTTCTCCAGCTTCATTACGATGCCTTCCTTGTATATTACCAGGATAAATAATCGATGGAAACTCGGATAACTGTTCCCGTTTATGAATATGGCCAAGCGCCCAATAGTCAAAATCTTTCGCTTGTAAATCACTAAGATTAAAAGGAGCATAAGGATCATGCTCTTTATTTCCATTCACCGTTCCATGCATCATTGCTATATGGAAAGGAATAGATGTATCTTTTACATTAAATTCAATAGACATATTTTTGGTAAGGGAGCGATTTTCGTAACTAAAACCATAAATAGAGGCCAATTTCTTTTTATCTTTTTCATAGGTAAAGGAGGTAACATTTTCATTTAGGAAGATATGTACGTTTTCGGGATAGTCTATTGGATGAATGTTTCCATTAATAAAATCATGATTTCCGTAAGATAGATATACATGAATATGGTGAGACTCTAACCTTTCAAATGCTTCTCGCAGGTAAACTTGTGCCTTTAAACTTTGATTTTCATTATCAAAAAGATCTCCGGCTAATAAAACAAAATCTACTTGTTTTTTAATCGCAGTTGATACAAGATTATCTAATGCTTTAAATGTACTTTCTCTAATATCTTGAAAAATTGTTTTAGGGATATGAGTAAGGCCTTTATACGGACTGTCTAAATGTAGATCCGCTGCATGGATAAAGGATATTGAATTTGTCATTCTTGATCACCAATTTATCTCTCTTTTATTAAGTACTAGTTAAAACGTATCATATCATGAACCTAATATGAGAGCAAGTGTTTCCATTTGTTTAATAACTCCCATTAAAACAAAAAAAATCCGTTTCATTACGAAGTCTTCTACTTCTAATTATGAAACGGATTTCTGCAGGTCAACCTACGAAATCGTATGTATAATTACGATATTTTTAAAGTTTTACTATACTAAAATTTTTTATCAAGCAAGAGAATCAATGTTTAATTCTTTTTAGATAACATAAATGCTTTTTTAAAGTCTTTTAAAGAACGAGATGCACCATACATGAGTACTCCCCCTTTATAAATTCGTGCCCCAAGAATCGCTAATAGAACGATTGTCATTACTAATAATCCGATCGATGTAATTACTTGCCACACAGGAACGTCTAACATACCGACTCGTAAAAACATGATCATTGGTGAGAAAAATGGAATAAAGGAAGTGATTGTAATAAACTTAGCCTCTGGCATCCCTAATCCGAAAATTGCTATAAAAAATGCGATCATGACTAAAAATATCATAGGCATTAATAAATATTGGACATCTTCCACCCGACTAACTAATGAGCCAAGCATTGCTGCGATTGTAGCATATAATAAATATCCTAAAATAAAAAATAAAATTGCATAGAAATAAATGTTTAACGAAATTGTATCAAAGCCAAATACTTCAAAGAAATCCCCTGTAAATTCTTGTGATTTTGTTAGAATTAAATTATATCCTACAATAAAAATTAAGACGATTTGGGTTAAACCAAGTAAGGCTATACCGATAATTTTTGCAAACATATGCGTAACTGGTGAAGCACTAGAAATCAGTATCTCCATCACCCGAGAAGACTTTTCTGTCGCCACATCTGTTGCAATCATTTGTCCATAAACCACGACTGCCATGTATAATACAAATAACATAATGTAAACAATACCACGGGTCTGATCCAATTCTTCATCTGTTTTGGCCGCTTCATCTAGAGCAATTTTTTCAAAGGTTACATCTTCTTGAATTGCTGCAAATGTTACTTCATCCACTCCTGCTTGTTTCATTGCGGTTTCTACTTTTATTTGTTGTAATTGTTGTTGAATCATCATTTCTAACCATGAACTTACAGCTGAATTTTCATAATATGTCGCGGCCGGCAATTTTTGTTCATCTAAATACAAAACTAAAAAACCCGAAAATTCTTCTTCTCGTACTGCTTCTTTCCCTTCCTCTTCTGTCCCTTTAAATGGAATTAAATCAATCGACTCATCTAATTCGGCAACACTTTCTGAAAGAACTTCTAATAGTTCATTCGATTCATCAATTACAGCGATTTGATCTGCCCCGTCCTTTCCAGTAAACGTATCAATGATGGACGGAAGGTTGGCTAACGCAACTATAAATAATAAAACAATTAATGTTGTAATTATAAAAGCTTTTGACTTCAAACGCGTCATATATGTATGGCTTAATACGGTCCAAAATTTATTCATACTGTTCACCTACTTTTTCAATAAAAATATCGTGTAAAGAAGGTTCTTCTAACTCAAATTTCCGTATAAATCCTTTTTGTTGAATTTGGGCTAAAATTGTTTGGGATATTTGCTCATTAGCGATTTGTAATTTACACCCATTATTATATTTTTTATAATTTAACACTCCATCCATTTCTTCTATAAAATCTAAATTAAAATCCGCGTTTATATGTAAGTTTTTTCTGCCGAACGTCTTTTTAATATCCTTCAAGTTTCCTTTAACAACAGCATTTCCTTCTCTCAGAATACAAACATTTTCACACATTTGTTCCACATCATCCATTTGGTGAGATGAAAACACGATTGTTGTTCCTTCTTCCGTTAAATCCAATACAGCATCTTTCATCATTTCTACATTAATTGGATCAAGTCCAGAAAATGGTTCGTCTAAAATCAATAATTTGGGTTGATGAATAACGGAAGATATAAACTGGATTTTTTGTTGGTTTCCTTTTGATAATTCTTCCACTCGTTTATTTAAATAGGACTCTACTCGAAATCGTTCCAGCCATTTGTTTAATTGAACTAATGCTTCTTGTTTTGTCATTCCTCTTAATTTACCTAAATAAAGCAATTGCTCTTTTACTCTTAACTTTGGATACAATCCTCGCTCTTCTGGTAAATACCCAATTAGATGACTCTGATCATAATTTATTCGTTCACCATTCCATGTAATATTACCTTCTGTCTGATCTATTAAGCCTAAAATCATTCGGAAAGTAGTTGTCTTCCCGGCTCCGTTACCACCTAGGAATCCAAAAAGTTCTTGATTCGGTATTTCCAAATTTAATTGATTTACCGCTGTATGTTCCCCAAATTTTTTTGTAACATTTGATAATGAAAGTGACAATAATAGAACCCCCTTAACTTTCTTTTTCTGTATAACTTTTACGAATAAATAAATAACCAACGATACTGAAAGGTAAAGTCATAATAAAATACATCCACTGGTCCATGATTATAGCTAAACTTACAAATAAAAGAGTAGAAATAACAATAATGCAAATGCCGATCAAAAGATCAGATACCTTAATTTCCTTTTCATTATACATAAACCCCGTTAGGGGCATGCCGATAATTCCCCAGCTTCCTAATTGAATTAAAATTAAAATCCCAAGTGCTGCAGCAACACTAAAAGTAAGTCCAAATAAATATAGTGAAAATAAAATATAATTGCCTACAATCGTTACATACCAAGAATAAGATCTAGCTTTTTGCCAAATATGATTATGGGTTTCATCAAGAGCTCTCTGTTTTTTAGCTTTTACTCTTCCGATATACCAGCCTAATAAACCACAGATCATTCCACCATATAGACCAATTATGCCACCAATCTGGATACCCATTATTTATTCTCTCCTTCCTCAAAAAGAAATACATCTTCAATAGAGCAATTAAATTCTCTTGCAATTTTAAATGCGAGTTCCAATGAAGGGTTATATTTTCCCGATTCAATTGCTACAATAGACTGACGCGAGACACCAACCTTCCTGGATAACTGTTCTTGAGTTAAACTTTCCTGAACTCGGTATTCTTTTATGCGATTTTTCATTCTTTCTCCTCACAGTATATGTCAAGTTAACTTTACATATTTATCATAAATGGTTTTTTATTTGGTGTCAAGTTAACTTTACATTTAATCTTCGTATCTTTTTTTCATTTTTTATGTAATAATAATGAATAAGCATTCATTTGGAGGAGAGAAAAATGAAAAATTTTGTGATTACTGTGTTTTCAAAAACGGGAGAAAAACTACTAGATGAATCATTTAGCGCACCAAATGATGAGGAAGCCAAAAATATTGGAAGGCAAAAATTAGAGGAAAAAGGATTTAGTGACTATACTCACCGTTGTGTAACGGAAGATGCTCGTTTGCTATTATTTCATCGCTAACAACATTTTTCTTTAAAAACAAAATGAACTAAAGCTAATGTTTAGTTCATTTTATCCGTAAGGTATGGAAGTAAAGTTTTTTTGGTAAAAGAGGATGAATCTTATGGTATAGCAAGCTACATCATAAGTATGCTTCATCCTCTACCTCTAGTTTTATTATTGACCGCCACCAAATTGTTGCTGCGCTTGACGGACAAGACGTTTTGTGATTTCTCCACCTACTGAACCATTCGCACGGGAAGTAGTGTCAGCTCCTAATTGTACACCAAATTCTGAAGCAATTTCAGTTTTCATTTGGTTAAGGGCTTGTTCAGCTCCAGGAACTAATAATTGATTTGAATTATTTCGGCTAGTTTCCATTTCTGTCACCTCCTTACTACGTATTGTTAGCAATTTTTCTGTTCTTATCAGGTTAACTTCTTGGTAATAGAGGTAAATTGTTTCCATATATGTGTTTTTTTTAATTAGATTGCAGTATACAAAAAAACTGCCCCATAGTTTTGGGACAGTTTTTTTGTGTTACAATGTATGTGTCATATCTTCTGGTACAACGTATTTATCGAATTCTTCTTCTGTTAATAAATCAAGTGCTACTGCTGCTTCTTTTAGAGTTGTATTTTCTTCATATGCTTTTTTAGCAATTTTAGCAGCATTTTCATAGCCAATATGAGGGTTTAATGCCGTTACAAGCATCAATGAATCATTTAAAAATTTATCAATTTTTTCATGATTTGGCTCAATTCCACGTACACAACGTTCTTCAAAAGATAACATACTATCTGCAAGTAATTGTGCTGACTGGATAAAGTTATACGCGATAACTGGCTTGAACACATTTAGTTCAAAGTTTCCTTGGCTTGCTGCAAAAGCAATTGTTGCATCATTTCCTATTACTTGAGTTACAACCATCGTCATTGCTTCGCTTTGAGTAGGGTTCACTTTACCTGGCATAATAGAACTTCCCGGCTCATTTGCAGGGATAATAATTTCACCAAGTCCAGAACGTGGACCGCTTGCGAGCCAACGAACGTCATTGGCAATCTTCATTAAATCAGCTGCTAATGCTTTTAATGCTCCGTGTGCATATACTGCTTCATCATAACTCGTTAAAGAATGGAACTTAACTGGCTCGGAACGGAAACCTTTTCCAGTAATCTTGCTAATTTCTTTACAAACACGTTCAGAAAACTCTGGGTGTGCGTTTAAACCTGTACCAACAGCTGTACCACCAATTGCAAGATCTTTTAAGTGTTCTGCACTTTCAGTGATCATTATTTCAGCCTTTTCAAGCATACGATGCCAGCCACTCATTTCCTGGCCTAATGTAATTGGAGTAGCATCCTGTAAATGCGTACGGCCAATTTTTACAATATCTTTAAACGCTTCAACTTTCTTACCGATCGAATCTTTCAGTACTTTAACAGCAGGAAGTACTGTGTCTTCTAGTTTTAGCACAGCTGCAACATGTAATGCTGTTGGGTATGTATCATTTGAACTTTGTGACTTGTTTACATCATCATTCGGGTGTAATACTAAATCACTTTCTTGTTCTTTTAACCATTTATTCCCTACATGTGCAATGACTTCATTTACGTTCATATTTGATTGAGTACCGCTTCCAGTTTGCCATACTACTAAAGGAAAATGATTATTCAATTTTCCTTCTAAAATTTGTTCAGCAGCATAAGAGATTGCTTCTGCTTTTTTCTCTTCCATTAAACCTAAGTCACTGTTTGCTATTGCTGCGCCTTTTTTCGTAATAGCAAATGCTTTTATTATTTCAGTAGGCATTGTTTCATGCCCGATTGGGAAATTTTGTTTACTACGTTGTGTTTGTGCTCCCCAAAATTTATCTGCAGGTACTTTCACTTCACCTAATGTATCTTTTTCTATACGATAATCCATTCTACTATTTCCTCCCTATGGACCAGTGATAATTGTTTCGTATCTATTGTAACAAAAATTTTTCTTTTTATATACAAATCAGTATGACATACTTACAAATAACGTTATACTGTAATGTTTTACGCTTGAGTGATGTTACTTTGTAAAAAAAGTCTTATGAAAAGTATTATGATCATGCCACCTTTTTTTGCTCTTATGATATTCGTAAAATTTTAAAGGCAAAAGAAAAATCCGAAGAGATTCTTAGGAATCATCATTCGAATTATTATAAACGTTTTATTTTATTATTCCAAAATAAATTGCTGATATAATTTGCTTATTGTAGCAAATTCTTTTTCATCTCCATCTAGTAATGCCTGATCAAGTTGTTTTTGCAACTGCTTCTTATTCCATGTATAACAAAGTTCATCAAGTATTAATCTTGCTGCCAACTTCATTTCAAATGGAATTTCCTTTTTAGCTAGAAGCACTTTACCATCGTACCGAATAAATCGATAATTCGTCTTTTGCTTTTTCATGGAACATGCCCCCTAAGCTTTACTCTATTATCCTAATTTTTTTCAATAATTGCAACAATTAGGATTTAGAAAAAAGTAATTTTAATCTACTCTTTTTCTGGGTCAATGTTCCGAAAAGCTAAAAACCCGGCCCCTAAAGCAAATATAGTTAATAAACTTACCATCCAAAAGATATTTTGCTTCATTAAGACAGCGATTACTGGCGGACCTGCGGCAACACCGATAAAACGCATTGAACTATAAATGGAAGTAACTGCTCCGCGAACGTTCTTGTCTAAACTCTCTGTAATCAAAGAATCCATACAAGGCAATGCCATGCCAATCCCTATTCCACAAACTAAAAAAATGATAATTAGGTAAATAAAATGATCCATAAAAGAAATGACTGCTACAGAACAACCAGCTAAAACAATTCCGGTAAAAGTGATCCATTTCATTAGACGGAGTCTGGATGCAATCTTCCTTCCAGTAATATAAGATGCGATTGATAATGCCAATAAAGGAATTGCTAATAGTAATCCTTTTTTGATTCCTTTAAAATCAAATTTATCTTCTAATGTATTAGATAAATAAAAAAGAAAGCCAAACAAAATAAACATTAATATGGCGCCAATTAAAAAAATAGCAATTAACCAACGTTTATGTTCCCTGAAAACATCTTTTATTTGTCCCCAATACTCTTTAAAGGGCATTGGCTTGTCGTCATTTTCTTTTTTATTCTTAATTAAAAAAAGAATCATCAATACGGATATCGTACAAAATACAGGAATCGAGAAAAACGGTAAAAACCAGACTATCGCAGCCAATGCTGAACCTAAAATCGGGCTAAGTACTTTTCCAATTGTGTTAGACGTTTCAATAATACCTAGTGTCGCACTCGCCTCATTATCTCTTCTGAACATATCTCCCACTAAAGGAAGAACAATCGGCATCGCTCCTGAAGCACCAATTCCTTGCAAAATTCTCCCTATTAGAATTACTGTAAACGCCTGTTCCATTTTCCATGCTGCAAAACCTGCAATTAATCCGCCTATTCCAGTCAAAATAAGTGCTGGAACTATCACTATTTTTCTGCCATATCGATCTGATAAATAGCCGGCTATAGGAATAAATAGTATTGCAACGATTGAATAAACCGTAATAATATAGCTCGACTGTAATGAAGAAATATCCAATTTTTTTTCCATTACAGGCAATATTGGAATTAACATTGAATTTCCTAACGTCATTATAAGGGGAACAGATGCAAGCGAAATGATCGCCCATCTTTTTTCAATTGATTGCTCATTGGACACAAAGGTTCACCCTTTTACATAATCAGTACGATTATTATTTACTTGAGGAATGAACTTTATGCGATAAAAAAACAACCAGAATGTCTGGTTGTTCGTTTTTACATCGTTAATAAGAAAACTGTTGCGATCGAACCGATAACAACTAGGACTATATTGAGACCAAAATAAGCGAGTACAATCGCTACGATTCCACCAAGTAATCCAATATGAGGAGCATCCTCAATGACAGATAAAATTCCAGGAAAAATTAATGCACCAAGCGCCGCATATGGAATGGCCTGCAGCCACCGATTGACCCAATCTTTAAATAGAAATTTATTAACTAATAAAGCTGGAATAACTCTTGGAATCATCGTTACAAGTGCCATACCAATAATTATTAAAAAGATCATTGTTTCTTCTCCTTTAAGATAAACACCCCGGTAAGTCCGCCAAGTACAGTTCCTAAAACAATTGCCCAACCACTACTTACGAATTGACTTGCAAGTACATTTATAAGCATTGCAATAATTGCAATTAATCCAATTCTCAATTCTTTTTTAACCGAAGGAACTAAGAGACCAATAAACATCGCATACAAAGCGACACCCATACTTTGGCTTAGCTGCTCAGGGATTATTTCCCCTAGCAGCCCACCTAGGAAGGAACCGAAAATCCATGATAAATAGGCGGATAAGTTTATCGCTAGAAAAAAGAATACTGCATTTTTCTGTTTTGCTTTGTCTTTATTAAGGGCTGAGACAGCAAATGTTTCATCAGTCAATGTTAAAGCTAATCCTGTACGACCTTTCAATGACACACTGTCCCGTACCTCATTCATAAATGATAAACTCATTACAAAGTGGCGGAAATTCAAAACAAATGTCGCAATGATGATTTCTACTGCACCTGCACTTGCAGCGATCATATTTACACCCATAAATTGACTTGCTCCGGCAAATACGAGGGCACTCATCAACGTTAAATCAATAATTGACATGCCAGACTGTGCAGCTAATACTCCATATGTAATCGCAATTGGAATATATCCAAGCATAATCGGAAAACCTACTTGAATTCCTTTTTGAAACATATGGAAAGCATGATCTTTGCTTTCTTGCTTCGTCGCCTGCGTCATTTTAGTACCCCCTCTGGCTAATTACGCTTCATCTTGTTCTGTTATAATTATTGGTCCATCTTTTGTAATTGCTAATGTATGCTCATATTGAGCAGAACGCCCTTTATCTACAGTTCTCGCCGTCCAATTATTTTTATCCATTTTACTTTTCCAAGTACCTTCGTTAATCATTGGTTCTATCGTAATAACCATACCTTCTTTTAAACGGACTCCTTTATTTGGCAAACCGTAATGAGGAATATGTGGTGGTTCATGAATCGTCGGTCCAATGCCATGACCCGTAAACTCTCGAACAACTGAAAAACCTTCTCCTTCTGCATATGTTTGAATCGCATGACCGATATCGCCTATCCGGTTTCCTACTTGTGCTTGCTCAATTCCAATGTAAAGGGACTTTTTCGTTACTTCCATTAATCGTTTACCTTTTTCATCTACATTTCCAACAGCATAAGACCATGCCGAATCCGCTAAACCACCGTTCAAATTAACAACCATATCTATTGTAACGATATCTCCATCTTTTAATGGATCTTTTCTCGGAAAACCATGACAGATCTCGTCATTAATCGATGCACATGTTGCATATGGGTAACCTTGGAATCCTTTTTGTTCAGGTGTTGCACCATGTTTTTTTAAGAAACCTTCTACAAATTCATCGATCTCCATTGTCGTAATACCAGGTTTTATCATTTTCGCAATTTCTTTATGCGTTTTAACAAGCAGCTTTCCCGCTTCTTGCATTTGAGTAATTTCACGCTTACTTTTTCGAGTTATCACCTAAAGTACTCCCTTCCCAACGTAATATTCCATTTTTAAGTGTACCATAAATGTATGACATAGTTGATTGTAATACTCTTCAGAAGATCATTAAAACAAAAAAAGAGAGCTATTATGCCCTCTTTTGTTCTGCTTTTTTAGCAATAATCGTATCCTCGGTCCATATAAAACGCACCGACAATGATTAATAGTATAAATAACACGACTATTAATGCAAAGCCGAAGCCTTCTCCGTATCCTCTTTCACTCATATTAAAGCCCCTCCCCATATTAAATACATTTGTTGGCGATGGGATTCCCAATCGCTTATGGTACAGTTTATGAATAATTAGCCTGCATGGAAGGGCGATTAACTAGTCAAAGAAAATTTGACCTACATTTTTAATTCAAAAGTATTCAGATACGTTATATATTTTTCCATTCTGTATATTGACTTCATCCGTTAAAATATCGACAAGCACTCCGGCGACTGCTTCTGTTTCTGATAACAAGTTTTGTTTTTTGTAATCTTTAAACGTATCTACATCAATAAATTGCTCATAATCACTTTTACGTATCTCAGCCTGCATTTCTGTATCCATTACACCAGGATTGAATGCGAAAATTTTATTACCAGTTTTTAATTGCTCCTGTTCTAAGGCAACTGTCTTTGTATACATATTCAAACTTGCTTTCGAACTGCAATATGCGGACCAACCGTAAATCGGATTGTTGGCTGCACCGCTCGTTACATTAGCCCCAACAATCGGAATGTTTTGTTCATTACATTGAGCAAGTAATGTATTCAAAATAATCATTGGAGAGATAACGTTCACTTGGTAATGGTAGACTACCTCTTTCCCATTCGTAGATGTTGCTTTTTCAATTGGATTTAACACGGCCGCATTGTTGACAACATACATCTGTGTTATTTTATTATTGTTCACGTCCATTTTAATACGCTCAATTGTTTGATTTATATTATCTAAGTTCCCTAGATCACTGTAAAAATGTTTATATTGTATATTGTTATCAGCAGCTATCTCTTGTAATTTCTTATTAATAGTTCGTGATATACCGTATACATGAATACCAGACTCAAGTAAAAAAGCGGCAACAGATTCTCCCAGACCTCGTGAAACTCCAGTTACAATGGCCACTTTCACATAAATCCCCCTTTTTTAGAAATGTACAGAAAAATTTAAACTGCACCCTTTAAGGTGCAGCCTACTTACGAAAGACCAATTGAAACATATTGTGTTTCTAAAAAGGCATCCATTCCTTCATGGCCACCTTCCCGGCCAATCCCACTTTCTTTCATTCCACCGAAGGGTGCTTGAGCTGCTGATGGGACTCCATCATTCCAACCAACGATTCCAAAATCTAATTTTTCAACAAGTTTAGTGCCCCGAGATACACTTTCCGTAAAAACATAAGCAGCTAATCCATATTCGGTACTATTCGCCAATTCTACAGCTTCTTCGTCCGTTTCAATTTTTTGAATTGGAGCAACAGGGCCAAATGTCTCTTCTTGCATAATGATCATTGACGGGTCGATATCACGAAGTACCGTCGGTTCATAGAATGTTCCTTCTCCTTCTATTCTATTCCCTCCTGTAACGATTAATGCCCCTTTTTCAACAGCATCTTTTACATGACGGGCTACTTTATTTACCCCATCTTCGTTAATCAATGGTCCAATATCGACTTTTTCTTCGTGAAGGCTATTCCCGACTCGTAATCCTTTTACTTTTTCACTGAATTTGTTTACAAACTGTTCATAAATACCCGCCTGAACATAAATTCGATTGGCGCATACACATGTCTGACCGCCATTTCTAAACTTCGATGCCAACACACCATCTACAGCTTTCTCTACATTTGCGTCATCAAGGATAATAAAAGGAGCATGCCCCCCTAACTCCAATGATAGACGTTTTACTTGTTTGGCACTTTGTTCGATGAGTAATTTTCCTATTTCTGTTGATCCGGTAAAGGTAATCTTGCGTACCTTATCATTCTCCATCATTTGTCCAACAATTTTTGCAGACGAACCAGTGACAAGATTAACCACACCTTCAGGGATACCAGCTTTTTCAACTAATTCCATTAGCTTAATTGCGGTAAGTGGGCTTTCTTTGGATGGTTTAATAATTACTGTACATCCAGCAGCAAGGGCGGGAGCGATTTTACGTGTAATCATAGCTAGAGGGAAATTCCATGGTGTTATTGCTGCAACAACCCCAACTGGTTTTTTCCATACTTGTAACCGTTTATTTGAAATATGTGTCGGTATCGTTTCGCCATAAACTCGCTTTGCTTCTTCTGCATACCACTCTAAAAAGGATGCTCCATAAACAACTTCGCCTTTAGATTCCTCTATCGGCTTTCCCATTTCCATCGTCATCGTCTGAGCCAATTCTTCTTGATGTTCAATAATTAACTTGTTTAATCTTTTTAAATAAGCAGCCCGTTCATAAGCAGTTGTCTCAGACCAAGTAAGAAACGCTTCATAAGCTGCTTTTATCGCCTGTTCTGCTTCCTTCTCGCCTCCGTTTGGCACCTTACCGATAACCTCATTTGTTGCGGGATTCATGATCTCTATTTTCTCCAGATCCTCCCCCATTTTCTTTCCATTAATGTACATTAAATAATCCAAAACAAACCCCTCTTTTCATTTTATAATAAAGGCTACTGTTTCACTTTATTTTTCGTACACTTTACGATTCTTTACTAACAAATTATATTCCCACTTCATTCCAATAATAAACAAGTGTTTCCATCCCTTTATCAAAACTATCTAAAGGAAAACTTTCATTCGGAGAATGTAAACGATCATCTGGTGTACCGAAGCCTAATAAAATGACGGGTATATGATATAACTCATCAAGCCATTCAACGATAGGTATGGAACCTCCCATCCTTACAAAAACAGTTTCTTTTTGAAATGCTTTTTTATAGCATGCTGCGGCTTTTTGGACGAGCGGGTGATCAGGTTTTACCATATATGCCTTTGAAGATAATTTTTCAAGCTTAATGTCTACGTCAACCCCGGAAGGTTTTACCTTTTCTATATGATTTTTCAACATCTGTTGAATTTCGTTTGGATCTTGTCCTGGTACTAAGCGGCATGTAATCTTAGCAGTTGCTGTGGAAGGTATAATCGTTTTTGTTCCTTCTCCTTGATAACCACCATATATGCCGTTTATTTCAAACGTGGGTCTAGCCATTGTATGTTCTTTTGCATCGTATCCTTTTTCAGACACCGTTTCTTTTACCCCTGTTGTCTCTTCGTAATTCTCGCCTTTTACTTTTTTAATTAACTCCCTTTCTTCTTCACTTAAAGGTTCAACATTGTCATAAAAACCCTCTACTGTAATTACTTCTTCATCATTTTTCATTGAAGCTAAAATATGTGATAAGGCCATAATTGGATTTCTAACTGCTCCACCGTATATTCCTGAATGCAAATCTTGATCTGGTCCTTTTACCGTAATTTCAATTCCAGTAAAACCTTTTAATCCATATAGAATAGTTGGTTGATTTTTTGCAACCATTCCTGAATCTGAAATGACAACAAAATCAGCAGAAAACTTCTCTTTATTGTCTATCAGAATATCATATAAGTTTTCACTACCAATTTCTTCTTCCCCTTCAATACAAACCTTTACATTTATAGGAAGCTTTCCTTTAGTTTTCATATAAGCTTCGAATACTGCTAAATTCATGAAAACCTGTCCTTTGTCATCGCTAGCACCACGTGCGTATATCCGACCATTCCGAATATTTGGGTTAAACGGATCACTTTCCCATTCTTCTATCGGATCGACTGGTTGTACATCATAATGACCATAAAATAACACAGTAGGTGCATTTTCTCCTGCTTTGTTATATTCTGCAAACACAAGTGGATGACCTTTCGTTTCAAGTATTTCGACTTTATTAAATCCAATTTCTGTTAAATATTCAGATGTAAATCGGGCAGCGTCTTTTACATCTTCTTTATACGCGCTGTCCGTGCTAATACTAGGTATTGTTAAGTATTCATGTAAACGTTTTAAAAGTGCTTCACGATTGTCCGTTAAATATTCAACTACTCCTTTTACCATTATGTATCCATCCTTTCTTGACCTATCTATACTTTATCTTAAATAATAAAAAAAGGCGAACAAAAAAACGAGCGACTTTAATGCCGCTCGCATAAATAAATTATCGTTTATTTTGAGGGAAGATACGTTCAATCGTGTTACCTATTTGATCAAAAAATCCTCTAACTGGTTTTCCGTTATTCATATCTGTAACATAATTATGAGTTAAATCAAAAAAGTCAGGACTTGTTGATACATAAACATTATCGATGTTATTATCGACATCTTGAACGATATCAGCGATCTGATTTTTTACTTCATCAGTAACTTCATCTGATTCAACATCTCGTTTCTTTTCAACTTCATCAGAAACTTGGTCTCGTCTATTAGAGGAATGATTGTCAGATCTACGTTGGTTTGCATCACCTTCATTTACAGTTCGATCTTTTACATTTCGATCATTAACATTACGAACATTCATTCCAGCTGAACTGTTCTGTCTG
This sequence comes from Pseudogracilibacillus sp. SE30717A, assembly GCF_037071985.1. Classification (NCBI taxonomy): domain Bacteria; kingdom Bacillati; phylum Bacillota; class Bacilli; order Caryophanales; family Bacillaceae; genus Pseudogracilibacillus; species Pseudogracilibacillus sp. SE30717A. The sequence goes on from NZ_JAXHDF010000010.1 coordinate 21,014, forward strand.
TCATTGTATGTTAAATTATCTTTTGGTGTCGTATTATCTTTGTTCAGTGTAGCCGCAACATAGGCATTATTACGGGTCGTTAATACATATGCACGATCGATATCTGCCATTTCTTCCACTATTCGATTTGCTGCTTCTTCAGAAACGTCATATTGATCTTGAGTATTATTACTCGGACGATTATTACTGTTTCGATTACGGTCAGCAACATTTTGGGTCCAATTATTATTACCTGTCAAGTTACCGTCTCTATTAGTTCCATTATCATGGGTAGTTCGAGTTCTTTCAAACGTATTATTCATCCCTTGACCTTCTTGGTCGTTATTCGTTGCTTGACAGCCTACTAAAACTAAAAAAGTAGCAATTATTACAGAAGTAAGTTTACCTTTCATTGATTTATTTATCCTCCTTTTTGTTTTGATTTTATTATGTATCATGAAGGAGGATTTATTCTTTAAACCTTATATTGGAAAGAGCACCACATATGGTTAGGGAAGTTACACTATTTTCGGGTAATACTAAATAACACCATCAATATAACTCCAATTTAAAGGAGGCAAACATATGTTACCTGATTATGAATATGCTTTAAATTATGTTTTATGGGGTCGGTGGGATGACCTATTTACTTTAATGATACGCACTAATGATGATATGTTAGGAAAGAAAATTCAATTGTTTTTGAATGCTTATTATTATTCGTCTAAACAAAAAGAAATCATTGACACACACGATGAGTTATTATTTTATATTGATCATGCAATTGTAAGTAGTACAATTCACTCACATACAATGCATGTTTAATTTTGAAGAGCCTTAAAAATTTTTCAGCTACAGAAAAATCCGAACTATTATCGTTCGGATTTTTAAACTATTTCGCGGGAGACAATTTAGACTTATTAGCGCGCATCACTTGTCAGAAGGAAATTCCTCTTAGCACGACCCCGAATCACTCTACATGTATTTGATCGGATAGTAAAATTTTCATTTCCAATTATACGTTTCATATGGATACAATAAAGCATGTTTGTACCCACAATAGTGCGCAATAAAATTGGATTCATTTGTAAAAGGTAGTAATTTATTTTCTAAGACTTTTACTTGCACTTTCCTCAGATTCCAATGAGAATGACGAATTGGTATTTTAATCATCTGGTTGCGGTGAATATTCCATATACAATATCTTTCCGTTAAAAACTGTGCTAACTTGTCATTAATTGTTATATCTTCGGGTGTATATTGTAAAGAGAATTTATTTATTTCCTCTGTCCAACTAGTTACAAAGAAGGTCGAATTTATCTGTTTAAATATATTTGTAACTCTGTAAAACGGAAGCCCAAACAATTTTTGGGCACCAATAGCGGCCAGTAAATTATTGACACGTAAGGAAATGAAATACACACCCCGTTCTGAACAATCAGGATGATACACATACGTACGCATATTTATTTGGGTTACTGTAGGAAAAGATGTAAAGGCCGGCATTCCTCGGATCAAACTTTTTTTTGCATTAAAAACAACTATACTAATCCAAGCCGTTCCCTTAAATGTATCAATTTCAAAGGATGAAGGAACATACTGGCGAATAATATCGACAGGTACGGGCCAATGTAAAAACAACGTATCTGTCCATGTTTGTTCACCAATCCATGGATACTTTCTTTTTGAAATACGCATTTTAATTCACCTGTTCTTTATTAATGCTCCTGTAATCATAAAAATAATCAATCGGAATAAATAAACCAACACGTCCTTCTTCTTTATGATCCATCGTGGCAAAAATAACTCCAATAACTTCTCCAGCTTCATCAATAATTGGACTTCCGCTATTTCCTTTATACACGGGAGCATCTAACATGACCATCGGTAGGTCTTTACTGTTCACATAGACATAATCCATTATATTTCCTTTATTAGCAATTCCTTGGAACTTAAGCGGATTTCCAATAAAATATATTTGTTCTTTTGGTTCGTAAAGGAAGGTATCTGCTAATGGAAGATAAGGCAACTGTTCATGGCTGTCAACTCTTACAACAGCCAAATCGATTTCAGGATACGTCTCAACAATTTCCCCTGAAAACAAGCCATCTTCTGGAAAAGCAACGGTGACGGTTTGATTGCCCTCGATTACATGATAATTTGTTATAATATCTCCTTGTTCATTAATAGAAAATCCAGTTCCTTTTGAATTATCTGTTTCAATTACAACAACAGCTTCTTTATATGTTTTAATATTATCCTGTGTTGATAATTTTGCAGATGTAATTAAAAAATCAACGGCGGGAATAGAAAATGTCTGAGGCAATAAAGCGACAATATTAAACATAAGTGCAAAAGCAATTATCCAGAATATCCATTTAGGAAATGGGGTTCTTTGTTTTTTATTTTGCTTTCTTTCTTCTATTCGTTGAAGGGCCTCTTTCCGAGCTTCTTCTACAAGTTCATATAGTTCTTCATCTTCAAATTCTTCATATAAATCTTCATCAATGATGTCATTTGTGTATTCTTTTTGATTATCCATAGACACCCCTCAATGTCCCGCTTGAATCGCTCATTATCCAACCTGCTGAGACTTCCCTTTTTGCATTTCGTACATTTGATAATAAATTCCACGTTCTTTTATTAATGTTTCATGGTTTCCTGTTTCCTTTATCTTACCATGTTCCAACGCAAAAATCTTATCAGCATTTTGAATGGTCGATAATCTGTGAGCGATAATTAATGTCGTTCTCCCTTTTTTAAGTACTTCTAGTGCTTCTTGGATAATTTGTTCTGTTTCTGTGTCAATATTTGCAGTTGCTTCATCTAATATTAGGATTGCCGGATTAAATGCAAGAGCTCTAGCGAATGAAATTAACTGTCTTTCACCAAGAGAAAATGTACTTCCACCTTCCGTTACGTTTTCATCATAGCTGTTAGGAAGCTTTTCAATAAATTCATTTGCCCCTACCGCTATTAAAGCTTGAATGGCTGTTGCACGAGAAATGGTAGGGTCGTTCATTGTAACATTCGAAATAATCGAACCCGAAAATAAAAAAGGATCCTGTAATACAATGCCCATATGAGATCTAACTTGTTGCCTTGACCATTCCTTCGTTGATACACCATCAATCGTGATTAAACCTTCTTGTGGATCATAAAATCGAAACAGTACATTCATTATAGAACTTTTCCCTGACCCAGTATGCCCAACAAATGCTGCTGTTTCTCCAGCGTTCACGTGAAATGAAATATTTTTTAATACATATTCATTTTCCTGATAAGCAAAAGATACATTTTGAAATGTAATTTCTCCCTTATACCGACCAATCTCATCGTTAATAACTTCTTCACCTTTTTCATCCATCAATTTAAACATCCGATCTCCAGACGCTCTCGCCTGCTCAATAAGCGGAAATTGATTAACAATCGCAGTAACAGGTTCAAAAAAACGTGTTAAATAATCAACTAATGCATAAAGCATACCAATGGATAAGACACTTGTCGCTTCAAGGGAAAAGTTACCAAAATGCCAAATGAATAAAACAAAAGCAAGGTTTCTTATTGACGATACTAAATTAAACGATGTAAATGCATTAAGTTTTACTAACTTTCTTTGATGAGTAAAGATTTCTTCGTTTAATTTCTCAAACTCTTGTTTTGTTTTACGTTCCATTTGAAACGCTTGGATAATCGACATTCCTTGAATCGCTTCATTAATATTTCCGTTAATTTCACTATTCGTTTTTCGTATAACTAAATTATACTTAGAGCCGAAATATTTATACACTCTAGCAATTAAAATAATAATTGGAATAATGATTAAACAAAGAAGAGCGAGCTTTGGATTCAAAATATAAATCGCAACCAAAATCCCAGCCATATAAATCACTCGGGTGACAACAATCGATAAAACACGTTCATACAATTCACGAATGGCTTCTGTGTCATTGGTTATTCTTGCTACAATTTTTCCAGCTGGTTGATCAACAAAATAATCAATTGGAATTTTCTGTGTGTGCAAAAACACATCATTTCTCATCTTTTTCACAATTTGATTGGAAGATTGCTGTAACAAGTATGTCTGATAATATTGGAAAATACCCGCAATGAGTAGTAAACCAACATAGAGACATAATAAGAGGATAATTGGTTTTTGTTCCGGTTTAAAAAATTGATACAATTCATTTAGCGTTAATTTTTCAGCTTGAATCGTTACTTGTGCATCTCGACCAATCGTTAATAGTCCATCCTGAACAATTCTTTTCCCCTCTAATGGTACTTCCTCATTTACTAAATAATAATCTTTATCTACTGGAACAATTGAAATTTTCCCTAGTGACTCTTGCTTAGAAGACAGACGTTCTTCTCTTATAAATTTTTGTTGATTATAGGTAACTGAATAGTCACTTTCTTCATTTACTTCGTGCCATGTTCCCTCTATTCCCAAAATATGATCATCGATAATTACTTTAGCAATAAGAGGACCGGCCAATTCTAATGCCGTCGCAATCATTAAACAAATGATTCCTAATATAATCCCTTTCTTAAAATGTGAAGCATAATGTAATAACCTTTTTTCTGTAGACATTCTTTTCATCGCTGTCACCTCCTATTGTTCCAATTGCTGCTTATCATATTGCTCTTTATACCAGCCATCCGTCTGTAATAACTCTTCATGTGTCCCTTCTTCAATTATTTTTCCATTATCTAATACGATAATATGGTCTGCATGAACAACGGCAGATAGACGATGAGCTGCAATTAACGTCGTTTTTCCTTGTCTTTCATTTTTTAAATGTTCAATGATGTTTGCTTCTGTCTTTCCGTCCACTGCAGATAAGGAATCGTCTAATATAAGTATTTCTGGATTTTTTATAAACGCTCTTGCTAAAGCAACTCGTTGTTTCTGTCCTCCTGACAGTGTTACACCACTTTCACCGACTTCCGTATCTAATCCTTTCGGCAATTGTTTTATATCATCTAAAAAGTGAGCAAGTTCCATCACTCGATATATGTCCTCATCAGTTGCATTTTCATCTCCAAACTGAATGTTCTCTCGTATCGATTTTGAAAACATAATTTGATCTTGGGGCACATATCCAATCCAGTTTCGCAGTTGTTTAACATCTAATTGCTCGATCGGTACTCCTGAAAATGTAACTTCTCCTTTAATATTCGGATATTCACGTAACATGATCTTAAAAATTGTCGTCTTACCAGCACCCGTTTTTCCAACAATTCCTATCGTATTTCCTTTATGAATGGTAAGATGATTAATTTCCAATTGATTTGTTTTGGTGAAAGGATAAGAAAATTTAACATTGTTAAAAAGAATTGATTCTAACTGTGGAACATCGATAGGATTTTTAGGACTACTAACATCTGGTTTATATCGTAATACTTCATTTACCCGATCAATAGATGCGTTTCCTCGTTGTAGAACATTGATTAGTTCACCTACCGCGAACATTGGCCAAATCAGCATACCAAGATACACATTAAATGTAACTAAATCACCTAATGTGATCGTATTCTGAAACACAAGCATTGCACCATACCCTAATCCAATCGTATATGAACTCCCTACCAATATTTTCATCGTAGGTTCGAACAATGCATCAATGCGTGCAACCGCCATGTTTTTTTCATAGACATCCTCTGTCATATCATTAAAACGCTTTGCATCTTGTCGTTCCTGTACAAACGCTCGAAGCACTCTGACTCCCCGAATGGATTCAAGAACCTCATTATTCATATCTCCAAATGCATTTTGCGCTTTCATAAATCGGGAATGAATCACCGAACCATACTTATTCATAATCACTGCCATTACAGGGAGAGGAATTAACGCAGCAAGTGTAAGCTTCCAACTAATTGTAAAACCCATCATCGCAATGATCATAAACATAAATGTCGTTGAATCAACTAATGTTAAAATACCAAATCCTGCGGTCAGGGCAACTGCTTTTAGATCGTTCGTACTTCTCGCCATCAAATCTCCCGTTTTATTCTTGCCAAAAAAAGTTTGCGTCATTTTAAGAAAATGTCCCATCAACCGACTCCGCATCTTTCTTTCCAAGATAACCGCTCCACTAAATAATGTATAATCCCAAAGAAATGAAATGATATAATGCACAATAATGATGGTAAGATAAACAATCACAACCATCAGTAAAAGCTGCTCCGTTAATGAATCGAATCGAATATGGTCAATTGTATACCCTAATAGCTTGGGAGGTAATAATCCAATTGCACTCGCGATAATTAATGCAGTAATTGCAAATACATATCGTTTCCAATAGGTTTTGAAAAACCAATCTAGTTTTACCAATACATCAAACATTTTTTCACCTACTCATCTAACCAAAAAAGCACGTTTATTTCGTGCACTCTCTGATTCTAGTATAATACCTAATATTTTCCTATTATTCCAATCTAATTATAATCGTTCATTAAATGTTGTCAATATGCATTTTGATTTATAGTTGCTTACTGCTTGGACTTTCTGTACGGTATGATATAATAACTTTTATTATATAAAATATGGCATCGAAAGGGGTTCTAATGATGCGAATTCAAAAAATGTTGGAGTATAATAAACAATTTGTTGCAAACAAAAATTATGAACAATTTTTATCGAATTCGATTCCTAATAAAAAAATGGTTGTGTTTACTTGTATGGAATCAAGGCTTGTAGAGTTATTGCCAAAAGCCTTAAACATCCAAAATGGCGATGTAAAAATGGTTAAAAACGCAGGGGCAATCATTCGTAAATCGTTCGACAGTATCATTAAAAGTATTCTTGTAGCAGTATACAAACTTCAAGCAGAAGAAATTGTAGTTATAGGACATCATGATTGTGGTATGTCCTGTGTGAATACAAATGAATTAATGGATATGATGAAAGAAGAAGAAGGAATAACAGAAGAAACCTTTAAAGCGTTGGAATACTCTGGAGTCGATTTTCATAAGGAGTTTCATGGATTTGAAACGGTAGAAGAATCAATCGCTCAAAGTGTTGAAATTATTCGCGAGCATCCACTTTTACCATCTAGAGTGCTTGTACATGGACTTGTTATCGATCCAAACACTGGAAAAGTAGACGCAATCTCTATTGATGAGCGTAAAGCATAGAGCCAAAACTCTATGCTTTTTATAATTACATACTCAACTTTCGCACCAACAAAGTGAGTTAGATATGTAGATTAACTCAAAAATGCCTCCATTTGATATATTGACAACCTTATCATGATAAAGCAGTTTTACACCAAAAACGTAGACTGCGACGTAATGATGTCAACTTTATTAATTTCCGGAAGCCGCTTCGGAAAAATACTTCGCTTTCCGCAGGCACGGCCTCAGCTTCTGTAACTTCTCGTTAACGAGAAGCTACAGGGATCTTCGGACTCGCGCTGTTCCTGCAGGAGTCTTCGTATTTTTCCTGCGCTAGCACGTTAAATTTTATTTAATATATAGTATTGTTGTTCAACACTGATCGTCCCAGCGAAGGAAATATGTGGAGACTCCTATGGGAGTATAGGCCTAGATGAGACTACGCAGTGCGTAGCACAAGGGGGCTCAACAGCCGCCCATGGAAAGCGAAACATATTCTGCAGCGGTTGATCAGCTCATAAATTTTAGTTACTGCACAGTTTTCATCAAATACGACAAGATATATCTTGGAATATAGTTTTATTTCTAGCTGTAATATATAAAAACTGCACGTTTCATAAAGAAGGTGCAGTTTTTTCTACTTATTTTGCCATTTTCTCTATCATTCGGATTACTTTATCCCGTGATTCTTCACTTGAATATTGCTTCATGGTTTCCTTGATCGTAACAGCTGCTTGTTCTAAAGCATATATTTCATCTAATAATCTTTCTTGTGTCAGTTCTTCTTCTGGCAAAACATGAGCAAATCCATTCTCTTTAAATGACTTTGCATTGTCAATTTGATCTCCTCGACTAGCGGCAAGAGATAGAGGAATTAATAACATTGGTAAATCCAATGCTAAAAATTCAAAAATAGCATTAGCTCCCGCTCTTGAAATAACAAAATCTGTTATTGCGAAAATATCTTTTAATTCTTCGTTTACATACTCAAATTGAACATAGCCTTTTCTTTGATGTAACGGGTCCACATTACCACGTCCACAAATATGTATAAATTGATATCTTTTTAATAATGAGTCCAAGTTAGAGCGGATTGCTTCATTAATTTTTTTAGACCCTATACTTCCACCCATAATTAGGATGATTGGTTTACCTGGCGTAAGATTTGTTACCTCGTATCCACGTGTTTTATTCCCTTGAAACAACTCTTCTCGAACAACTGCTCCAACATGCTCTGCTTTTTTATCAGGCAAGTATTTGGCAGTTTCTTTAAAAGTTGTCAAAACTTTTTTTGCAAAAGGGGTAGCTAATTTATTCGCAAGCCCTGGTGTTATATCTGACTCATGAATAATCGTAGGTACCCTGCGCAAACGTGCCGCTACTACGACCGGGACAGAAACAAACCCACCTTTTGAAAATATAATATTTGGCTTTGTTTTACGAATTATGTTCCAAGCATCTAATGTGCCTTTTAATACTTTAAAAGGATCTTTAAAGTTTTCAACCGACATATATCGCCTTAATTTCCCTGTGGAGATTGGATGATATGTAATATTTGGCAGCTGGTTAATTAAATCACGCTCAATTCCTGATTTAGAACCGATATAATCAATTGCCCATCCTTCTCTCTGAAAATGTGGAATAAGAGCCAAATTTACAATTACATGCCCTGCAGTACCTCCACCAGTAAATAATATACGCTTTTGTTTCATGTAAGCAGTTCCTTTCCTCATAGACAATCACACTTTACAATTTTATTCTACACTCCATTATATATTACTTGAAATGAGAGTGATAATAAAAGAGATAAATTTAATTTACTCGCTTTTCATGGTCGCTCTCACCGTTAATCTAATAGAAAAACACGAAAAACGGCCACCTCAAAGACAAGGCTTAAAAAACAAACGATGTTGTATATTTCGTCGATGTTGCTCTTGGAAAAAGATGATAGCGAAGCTATTGAAAATTCGCACCAATTCTGACAGCCTATAAAAAATCCCACTTAGACGAGAAGTTTGAACTGCTCCCTGTCAAGTAGACAGTGGAATAATAAAATGAGCTTAAGCGGCCTTATCCCTAAATTCCATGGGGCTAAGGCCGTTTAAGCTTTCTTGTAATCGTTCGTAATAGAAAAAATATATGTATTCATCTATTGCCTTTACGAGTTCTTCAAAAGTATCATATTTATTTAAATAATATTTTTCGCATTTTATTGTTCCCCAAAATGCCTCTATTGGTCCATTATCAATACACTTTCCGACCCTTGACATACTTTGTGTCATCTTTGCTTCATCAATTTTCCGTTTAAATTGATAAGAAGTATACTGATATCCACGATCACTATGGATTAATGGCTTTGTTGCCGATAATGTTTGGATGGCATTATCCAATGTTTCAAATACAAGTTGATTATTATTTGAATGACCAACTACATAGCTGACAATAGTGTTATCATATAAGTCCAAAATAGCACTTAAATAGGCTTTCTTTGAATGACCATATTTAAATTTAGTAACATCTGTTACCCATTTCTGATTTGGCTTTTCTGCTGTAAAGTCTCTATTTAGCGTGTTTTCCGCAACATGTTGCGGAGTAGATTTTACATATCGATTCTTTTTCCTTCTAATAACAGATTCTATGCCTGCGATTTTCATAATCCTTCGGATTCTCTTTTTGTTATAGCTATTTTTAAATAAACGATTTATATACAGTGTCACGGAGAATACGTTTTTAAAAAAGTTGGAGGAACTAGAAAGGAGGCGGTCTTAAGTAAATTTCGTCAAGAACATAAGTATTTAGCAATCAAAGAACTAAATGAAGATGAAGGGTTTAATATATCTTTATTATGTGAAATAGCCGTTATTGCACGTTCATCGTACTATAAATGGGATAAACGAATACCTTCTCCAGAAGAACGATTGAACGAAAAAATTCTTGAAGAAATTAAAGAGTTGCATAAATATCCCATACCTTTCATACTTATATTTCCAGTCCTTAATTGAACTAGGATATACATTATAAAGATCGTATAATTCACTTAAAGAATGATTCCCCGATTCATAAGCTTTCAATATTTCAACTTTTTCTTTTAAAGAACGACTTCTTTTATTTGACATAAAAAAGCTCCCCTATAAGTAATCAGATTTTATTTATTTAATCTGTCTACCTATAGGGGAGCATATCAGTTCTAAGAGGGATTTCTATTTATATTAATTACCCTTGAAGTAATAAATCGTATGGATCTTCAAGCATTTGTTTAATTCGAACTAAGAACTGTACAGCCTCTGCACCATCTACGATACGATGGTCATAGGATAATGCTAAATACATCATTGGACGTACTTCGATTGTATCATCAGGCATAACCACTGCACGTTTAACGATATTATGCATTCCAAGAATTCCGACTTGCGGTGCGTTTAAGATCGGTGTTGATAACATAGATCCGAAAATTCCACCGTTTGTAATCGTAAATGAACCGCCCTGTAAGTCATCAATACCTAACTGGTTATCACGAGCTTTTGTACCAAGACGAACGATTTCACGTTCAATTCCAGCAAAATCTAATTTATCTGCATCGCGAACAACTGGTACTACTAATCCTCCAGGTGCTGATACTGCAATACCAACGTCGTAGTATTCTTTAATAATTAGGTTCGTTCCATCAATCTCCGCATTAAGTAATGGAAATTCTTTTAATGCAGCAACACTTGCTTTCGTAAAGAATGACATGAAACCTAATTTAATATCATTTTTAGCGACAAAACTTTCTTGACGCTCTTTACGCATATTCATTACTGCTGTCATATCTACTTCATTAAATGTAGTTAACATAGCAGAATTATGCTGTGCTTCAACTAAACGTTTTGCAATTGTTTGACGACGGCGTGACATTTTTTCCACTTTAACAGGCTTAGTAAATTCTTGTGCCGATGCCGGTGCTGATGCTTGTTTGGCAGCTGGGGCAGAAGCAGATTGCGCTGCTTTATTTGCAGCTTCTACATCTTCAGGACGGATACGGCCAAGTGGATCCTGTGCTTTTACTTTAGTCAAATCTATATTTAATTCACGAGCTAATTTTCTTGCAGCCGGTGAAGCAATAACACCTGAATTATCTACCGTTTCTTCAGAGCTAGCAGCTGGTGCAGGTGTTTCTTCTTTTGGTGCATCTGCTTTCGCTTCTTCTTTTGGAGCGTCTGTTGATGGTTCGCTTACTGTTCCTGCTTCTGCATTCTCGTCGACTTTCGCAATTGCGTCTCCAACGCTTACGTCGTCTCCTTCTTCAGCTAAAACTTCAACTATAACTCCTGAATAATCTGAGTTAACTTCCACGTTTACTTTGTCTGTTTCCAGCTCAACAACAGGATCTCCCTTTTCAACTTTGTCTCCTGCTTTTACAAGCCATTCTGCAATTGTTCCTTCTGTAATCGATTCAGCTAGTTCTGGAATTTTAATTTCCTTCACTACTATTTCCTCCCTTTGCTGGATTTATCGCTTCTGTAACGACTTTGTTTTGAATAATCTTGTGAACATTTGGCTCTCCTACAGAGGTAGAAGCTCTTTCTGGTCTGCCAATATAACGAATCATTTTTTCGTCGTCTACCAGCTCGCGCAAATATTCTAAAACAAAACGCCAACTTCCCATATTCTTCGGTTCTTCCTGTACCCAAACAATTTCTTCTAAGTTTGGAAGTTGCTCTATCTCTTTTTTCAATTGTTCCATTGGGAATGGATACAACTGTTCAACGCGTAAGGTGCGTAACCAATCATATTTTTCCTCTGAATTCACGATCGCTTCTTCAATATCTACCATGACTTTCCCAGTACCTAGTAAAAGTCGTTTCGCATTTTTCTTGCTTACCTTTAGGTTTGGCTGATTTCGTAATGCTTCAAATTTACCATTTGTAAAGTCTTCCGAAGGCGATGCAACTCGCTCATTACGCAATAAGCTTTTAGGTGACATAACTACTAAAGGCCGTGCTTCCTCATGGTCACGCATTTTTGCTTGTCTGCGTAGTAAGTGGAAGAATTGTGCTGATGATGTAACATTTGCTACAATCCAATTATTCTCCCCTGCCATTTGTAAGAAACGTTCAAGCCTTGCACTTGAATGCTCTGGTCCTTGGCCCTCATATCCATGAGGTAATAACATAACCATATTGGACTTATCGCCCCATTTAGCACGTGCAGATGAAATAAATTGATCAAAAATTACTTGTGCTACGTTCGCGAAGTCTCCAAACTGCGCTTCCCAAATAACTAATGTATCAGGTGATTGAACACTATAACCATATTCAAATCCAAGCACCGCTGTTTCGGATAATGGGCTATTATGAATAGCAAATGAAGCATTTGCATCATCTAATCCATGCATTGGACAGTATTTCTCACCAGTTTCCGTATCATATAATACAAGATGACGGTGTGCGAATGTTCCACGCTCAGAATCTTGACCAGTTAGACGGATTGGAATTCCATCTTTTAAAATGGAAGCATAAGCGAGTGCTTCTCCTTCGCCCCAATCAGCTTTCTGTCCTTCTTCTAAGATGTTTTTACGGCGTTTAAACACTCTTTCCAATCGTTTAAATCCATTAAATCCTTCCGGACGTTTTAACAAATCTTCATTTAATTTTTTCAAGTCCTCTAAAGGAACAGCTGTCTCATAATGATCGATACTGTTTGCTAAAACATCTGGCATTTTCAATTCAGAGATACCTGATAATTTATCTTCTTTCATTCCGTTATAAATATCTTGTAATTCAGTTTGGACTTTTTCTTTCATTGTTTTAAATTCATCATCACTAACAATATTCTGCCCTTTTAACACATTTGCAAAAATCTCAGTTACTGTAGGATGATTATCGATTTCAGCATACAATTTCGGTTGAGTTGCTCTTGGCTCATCCATTTCGTTATGCCCATAACGACGATATCCAACTAAATCAAGCACACAATCTTTCTTAAATTCATGTGAATACTCGTAGGCTAATTGAATTGCCCGAACACATGCAATCGGATCGTCTGCATTTACACGAATAATTGGAATTTCATACCCTTTTGCAAGATCACTTGCATAGCGAGTAGAGCGGCCTTCTTTACGAGCTGTTGTAAATCCGATTAAGTTATTCGCAATAATGTGTAACGTTCCACCTATACGATACCCTTCAAGTCCGCTTAAATTCATCGTTTCCGGTACAATTCCTTCTCCAATAAAAGCAGCATCTCCATGAATTAACACACTAATTGCTTTATCAAGATCTTGTTTTGGATAGCCTTTTTCATCTCGACTATCCTGTGCTGCTCTTGTAAAACCAGCAACAACCGGATTAACGAATTCTAAGTGAGACGGGTTATTTGCAAGTTTAATGCGAGTAGACGCCTGATCATTCTTGACAACACGCGTTCCACCGAAATGATATTTTACATCTCCGGTCCAACCATAGTTAATTCCCATGGAACCTTCAGAAGGAATTAATTCCTTATCCGGTGCATGATGGAATTCTGAAAAAATTTTATCAACAGGTTTGCCAAGCACATGAGCGAGCACACTTAAACGGCCACGATGTGCCATACCCATCATGATATTTTCAATTTTATCTTTATTTGCTGACTTAACGATTTGATCAAGTACCGGCACCATTGATTCTAATCCTTCAATCGAAAATCGTTTTTGCCCAACAAATGTTTTTTGTAAAAATTGCTCAAAACCTTCAACATGAATTAATCGATCTAATAATTGCTTTTTCTCAGTATCAGATAATTCTAATTCAAATTTACCTGATTCAATACGATCTAAAAACCATTTTCTTTCTTCATCACTATTAACATGGTCATATTCAAATGATATTTTACCAGTATATTTTTTACGTAAAAATTTAACTACATCATATCCTGTTTCCAAGTTTGCGGGTGCTTTGTCCCATAACCATGCCGCAGGAATCTCTTTTAAATCTTCGTCCGTAATACCATAGGTTTGCGCTTCTAATAGATTTGTTGTTTCATCCCAGCCGCCAACTGCATAAATGTCAGCTTCCAGATGACCAAATCGACGGATTGCGTCTAAATACTTCATTGCAGCAGTGATTTTTCTGACATCATTTGTCGAAAATTCACCACTTACGTGTTGGTCTGCACCAGTCTGGTCCAACCACTTAGGGGCACCATGTTCATCAAACATTGCTTTCAAAGTAGGATCTACTACATTGGGATCCTCTTTATATAGGTCATATTGTTCTTCTACATATCCCATGTTTGGACCATAAAATTTTTGCCAAAACTTTTCACTAGGTTCTGCACTCTGTGCCACGTCTTATACCCCCATTAGATATTGACTTTTCCATGTTAAACGGAAATTTCCACTCTGTTCTCATTATAGAACTGTACGATAAGTTGAGCAACTAATAACCCCTAAATGGTATGAAACTATAATGAAGGCGCTACCTTTTGTTCCTGAGTGGTATTTTTGGTTGCCGAGCTCGCTAATTTATGTATATTTTCTAATTTTCATGATACGCTATTCTTAACAATGGGTTTGACTATCAATTTTGTCCAGGCAAATACCAACCTTATTAATGAAATCTTAAGTTAATTTTTTTACTGCATGAATCGTGACTTAACTAGTAGAAAGGACAATAAAAATGACTTTTGACGGTTTTACAGCAGATGATTTTAATGTTTTTCATATTGAAGGCTTACTTCCCAGAAAAAGAGCAATCGAAGATCGTATTCAGCCGAAATTCAGAATAATTGGCGATGAACTGACAGAAGATTTATCCGGAATGATTGGATCAGAAATGTATTTGCATATCGCCAGACATGCAAGGAGAACTGTAAATCCTCCTAATGACACATGGCTTGCAATTGCCGGGGATAAGCGTGGCTACAAAAAACATCCTCATTTTCAAATAGGATTATGGGATGACCGAGTATTTATATGGCTCGCTTATATTTATGAGTTACCACGCAAAACGGAAATCGCGAATACATTCTTACAACATATGAATGAAATTAGTAACTTAAGTTCGGACCATTATGTTATTTCCTTAGACCATACTAAAAAAGACGCCAAGGCAATTGAACAAATGGACTTAAAAAACGCTTTAGAAAGATTACGTGATGTTAAAAAAGCGGAGTTTTTAGTTGGAAAGCAACTTTTCCCTACAAATCCGGTATTAGCGAATGGAAATGAATTTATTCAATTTGCAAAACAAACATTTGAACAATTAATCCCACTTTATCGATTAAGTTATCAATAAAAGACATTTTGATTGATAAGAATAGGGTATGAGTTCACAAATAGATTCAAAGCAGGTATAATAGACCCAGAATTATTATTCGTTTTTAGGGAGGTAAATTTCATGAAACTAGTATTAATATTAGCTGTTGCTCTTTCATTCATCACTGCATGCTTTACTTCTGCATACGAAGCAAAACCGGGTGTACCAAAAAATAATCAATAATAAAATCGTCATGTGATTTTCTTTACATGACGATTTTTTATTACTAACGGTTTCGCAGCGAAAAATAGATAAATATACCACAAAAAATATAAACTGCGCAGTAACTTATTAAAAAGTTAAGCGTATGATTCACTACGAAAATACAATGCACTTTCACCACAGACATAAGAGCGATATCTTGGACTACATATTGATCGTCCCACCAAGTACATCTTTTCAAGCCGCACTATCGCTTGCTTTCACAGTGTTTCCTTTACTGTGGCCGACTGTTGAACCTACTTCGTACTACGCACTAGTCTCACCGATGCCTTTCCTCCTACGACGGATAGGACGTCCAAGTGTTGGCGTAGGCCACAGTACGTGACCGAAATTAGGCAACTAGGAGTCTCCGTGTATAACGCTGTTATAGAAATTCTAACTAGCGTAGGCATAATACGTAGACTCCTGTGGGAATAGCACGAGTCTGAAGACCCCGCAGCATAATTTAATGATGGCCGACTAAAAATGTCTTTGCTGACAACGTCGACAAACTCCTTGTCGGGACAAGGGGGCTGAAGCCGTCCCCACGGAAAGCGAAGTATTCTGCCGAAGCGGTCCAGCTAACCCACGTCTCTTTTAGAACTCACTTTGTTTGTGCGATAGTTGAGTTATTACTAAAGAATACTACTTCACATATGGAAAACCTTGCTGCCTTAAAGCTTCATAAATTATGATAGCAGCTGAATTTGATAAATTTAATGAGCGTACTTGGTCGGTCATATGAATACGTAGACAGTAGTCTTCTTTACCTTCTATCAATTCTTTAGGAATCCCATTCGTTTCCCTGCCAAAAACAAAAAACAACTCTTCCTCTTTATTACTATAGTCAAAATCAGAATAGTATTTTGTTCCAAAATTTTCTATATAATAAAATATTCCCTTCTCATATTTTTTATACAGTTCATTTATTGAATCATATTCATGAATGGTTACATCATTCCAATAGTCGAGACCTGCTCTCCTTAGCATTTTGTCATCTGTTGAAAACCCTAGTGGATGAATTAAATGTAAAGACGTATTGGTTGCTAGGCAAGTGCGAGCAATATTACCAGTGTTGGCTGGTATTTCTGGTTGATATAAGACGATATGTAATCCCATAAAATTTTCTCCTCGTACGATATAATGATATATTTTATCCTTTTATTCGAAAAAAAGCATATCTAATATTAGTTGTCCAAGCTGCTGAATCGGTATATGTCCAAAATCGATGCCGACTATTATCTGTATGAGCATTTACTAAGGGGTTTCCACTGTTATCATATGTCACAACAATTGTATTATGATCCCAGCGATTATTACCTTCAAAATCATAACAAATTACATCTCCTGGGTAAAGTTCTTGAGCTCGCGAAACTTCCACTGCCTGAAGGCCACTCTTTGATGTTTTTAAATACCAATACAACGAGTGAGCAACAGACCAGCTGAAACTCCAATTATTATATCGACACCACCATCCTCGGTCTCTTACAGGTTCTCCTCTCATCGGTGCTCCTCCCGCATATAAACATTGCGATATAAAATTAGTACAGTCAACGTCAAATTGAGGGAATTCCGGGTTATAACTGTTCCACCACTTTTCTGCATATTCTACCGCCCGATCACGATCGTATACAAAACCATTCATATATTTCTCCTCCTCAATATCTAAAGTGATAGAAAAGGGCAAAGCTTAAAAGCTTGAACTAAAAAAAGTTCTCTCATCTATTTGTATGAGAGAACCGGCATAATCTTGCTATCTATTATTTACTTCTGCAAGCTGTAATCCTTTTTTCATTTCGGTTAATACGCGTTCATCTTGTTCAGACACTGAAGCTTGTTCAATCGCTTCTATAGCTTTTTTCGTGCCAATTTTCCCTAGGCTCCAAGCTGCGGTACCTCGAATAACTGGCCGAACATCGTTTTGCATTACTTCAATCAGCTCGTCAACCGACGTTTCATCTTTAAAATGTGCCAGCCCAATCATAGCATTCCGTTGTAACGGATTTTTACCTCTCCAAAATCCAGAAACATGCCCAAATTTTTCTCTGAATTCACGATTTGACATCCGTAACATTGGACGAAGAAGTGGTTTTGCAACCTCAGGTTCTGGTTCTAACTCTTGATGAAGATGAAAATCAATTCCTTTATTATATGGACAAACTGCTTGACAAGTATCACAGCCATATATTCTTGTCCCAATTTTTGTCCTAAATTCATCCGGCAAAAAATCTTTCGTTTGGGTTAGAAATGCTAAACACTTTTGGGCGTTCAGTTGCCCCTCTTGAACAAGTGCACCAGTCGGACATGCATCCATACAGATACGACAATCTCCACAGCTTTCCTCAATTGGATTATCTGGTGTAAATGGAATATTTGTAATCATTTCTCCAAGATATACAAAAGAACCAAATTCTTTCGTAATTAATAATGTATTTTTCCCACTGAACCCTATACCCGCTCGTTCAGCTACTGCCCGGTCACTCAATTCACCCGTGTCAACCATAATTTTATATGAAAAGTAAGGATTTTTCGCTTGAATGTACTGAGCTAATTTTTCTAAACGTTCTCGAAGTACATAGTGATAATCTTTTCCCCATGAAGCTCGGCAAAAAATCCCTCGACGTTCTCCTGACTTATTTTTTGGAGGATCTTGAATTTTTGACGGATAGGCAACGGCAATAGAAATAATTGACTTTGCCTCACTCATTAATTTCTTCGGTTCAGTTCGTTCTTCAATCGTGCCTTTTTCAAACCCCGAAGCATAGTTCAGTTTTTCTTGCTCTATTAATCGTTGTTTTAATTCTGTAAACATATTCGCAGAAGTAAAACCGATTTTATCAATCCCTATTTCTTTGCTATACGAAATAATATCTTGCTTTAATTCGGCAACATTCAAACGAATCACCTCCTTATAAAAGTTAAACTACCATGTAAATCATACATGAATAAACCCAACAAATGAACTAATTTACAATCGCTCGAATAAGATGTAAAATATTATTGTAGATGAGGGGGATGTAATAGTATGTCAATGTATCCAATTATTTTGTCACAAGGTAAATTTACACATAAGGACAGTTTGACTTTTCCATATGAAGAACGAGGCCTTCATTTCGGAGACGGAGTATACGAAGTAATTCGTATTTACGATGGCAGACTTTATTTATTAGATGAGCATGTCGATCGTTTATTTCGCTCACTTGATGCCATTCGAATCGAGTTGAAACATTCGAAAGCGGAAATAATAAATTTACTTTCAGAGCTAATTGCAAGAAACAATATGAACCAGGATGGTTTAGTCTACTTACAGGTTTCGAGAGGTTCAGCAAAACGTATTCATACGTTTCCGGAAAATGTTGAACCGAACTTTTATGCATATTTAGAAAATCAACCTCGAAATGTTGAAGGGATTGCAGATGGGGTAGGAGCAATTACCCTTCCAGACGAACGTTGGCAAAATTGTTATATTAAAAGTTTAAATTTACTTCCAAACGTTTTGGCGAAACAAACTGCTTTAGAGCAAGGTTGTTATGAAGCAATTCTTCATCTTGATGGACGTGTAACCGAATGTGGTTCTTCAAATGTTTTTCTTGTAAAAGACGGTAAGATTTATACACATCCCGCTACACATAGAATTTTAAAAGGATGTGTACGTATTGCTGTAGAACGTTTTGCAAACGACTTAAACATTCCATTCATTGAAGAGGCATTTACTTTAGATGATATTCATGAAGCGGATGAATTGTTCTTAACGAGCAGTATGTCAGAAGTATTACCAATTGTTGAAGTTGATCAGAAAAAAATTGCTGATGGAAAACCTGGTGATATTTCTCGGAAACTTCAGGAAGCATATGAAATTGATGCACAGTTAAAGCGAGAAAAAGTTAAATAAGCAAAAATACATTCCTACCTAATTATAGGTAGGAATTTTTTTATTATCTATATTATTTCTGCATCAAAGAAACAACGATGAAAAGTTGGCAGCTGATTAGCTACTCCCTACCTCATTGTTTAATAAGTAAAGACGGGAATTAAATCGCCCCTGTCTTTACTGTACATATTTTTCAATAAACTCGGTAATTGTTTTTAAATAATCATCTCGATATAAGATAATTGACTCCCCATGATTTGCTCCGGCATACGAAACCAATGACCGTTCACTTTTCGTATTTTCATATAGTTCTGTCGTCATTTCTGTAGGTACAAACGTATCTGAATCTCCAGAAATGTATAAAATCGGAACAGTCGCTTTTTTCACCTGATTTATTGCCGATGCTTCCGTTAAAGAGTAGCCTGCTTTTTGCTTTGTTACTAGACTCGTTGAAGGTAAAATTGGCTTATCTGGCAAATGAAACATCCGTTCCATCTGATATGCAAACAAATCATAAACCGATGTATATGGGCTATCTGCAATAATTGCTTTCACATTCTGTGGTAAATTTTCACCAGATGCCATTAAAACTGTGGCTGCTCCCATAGATAGTCCATGCATGACAACCTCTGTATCTGGTCCATTATTTTCTATCAGTAAATTGATCCAATCAATCAAATCAAGGCGGTCATGCCATCCAAAACCAATATAATCTCCTTCACTATTACCATGTCCACGAAGATCTGGAGTAAATACATTGTAGCCAAGATTTTCATAATAATATTCGCCGAATAACCCCATATCATAGGCATTTCCTAAATATCCGTGAGCAAAAACGACTATTTTATTAGACGGCTCTTTCGACGGTAAATAATAACCTTGTAACTTCAATCCGTCAAATGATGTCATTTCAAGCTGGTCGAAGCTTTGTTGTTGGGTCCAATCAATCCAATCGCCTTCTAAAAATTCATCAAGTGCTTCTGCAGATACTTCCAAATCTGAATTACCTTGAAGAAAATCTTTCGGCCCTCGTTTAATCGCTAAATTATAAAAATAAAAACTTGCTACTACATCTATAATTAATAAACTGCATAGTACAGTACTAAGTATAATCATCCAACGTTTTCTCTTCATTTCTATCCCCCCTACCTGAGGTCTCTCTTATTCTATTATAATAGAAATGAAAATATTAATCTGTAATTTCCACTCAATTCTTTTTTACAAAAAAGGATTATAATGGATATTTTTTCGTGGAAATAAATTTGGCACAATACGTATACCCACAGAAAAATTTACATACATTCATCGTGAGTGCATGTATAGTGCAGAAATTATCGGCAAGTAGCCTTGGGATAACGGCGGATTGGAGGTCGATATCAGCGGTTGTGCAAGTTTTAAGGCGGGGCATATTCATTTATCGGCGGTGGACCAACTATAACGGCGAATTGGAGGTCGGTATCGGCGGTTATGTAAGTTTTACGGCGGGGCATATTCATTTATTGGCGATGGACCAACTATAACGGCGATTAATAGTTTTAATGTTGTACTATTTTACCTTGTAAAATTCTCCTATTAAATTGATGGATTTCACAAAGAAATCAGTGGAAAGCGAACAAGACCATAAGGAATCCACCAATTTCTTTGATTCATTCAGCGTTTTAATGGAAAAGACGAGAACCTTTTGAACGAAGAAACTTATGTAAATGACGATTGACAGGTTCTTTTAACAAGAATCCCATAAGAATAAATAGGATACCAAAGACAATTAAAAAACCAATATCACGTAATGCGCGTTTCCAAATAATCCCTCCCACTGCTTCTCTCATTAAGTCAACGGCATAGGTAAACGGTAAAAATGGATTGATCGTTTGAAAAAACTCTGGAAGTAGAACGACAGGATATGTTCCTCCCGATCCAGCAATTTGTAATACAAGTAGAACAATCGCAATTGCCTTTCCGACATCTCCAAATATCGATACGACCGTATAAACAATCATCATAAAAATAAGACTGATCAAAATACCAAAAATAACAAACCAGAACGGACTACTTACTTGAACTCCTACAAGATAAACATCTCCTAAGGTCACAATGATCGTCTGCATTAAACCAATCGTCAGGAATGTCAATAACCTTCCAAAATATACTTCTCGTGGTTTCACTTTTTCATCTGCTGGTAATTCTGTAGAAAGTAATGAGATAAGCAGTAAGGCTCCTACCCAAAGCGATAAAACGGTATAAAATGGTGTCATCCCTGTCCCATAATTTTCAATAGGAAATATTTCATTTTTATTTAGCACGACAGGCTCAGCAAAAAATCCTTTTTCTGCTTTAGGGTTATTTTTTAATAACTCAATTATTTCATTAACGTCTGCTTCAGATTGCAATTCACGAATTCGATTTGCTAACTCCGTTACTTTATCATTCACATAAGGAAATTCGTTCAATACGTCATCCAGTACTTTTTTCCCTTCATCCAAACGATTACTTGTATTCGTAAGTAATTTATCTATTTTTGGTATTGTCGATTGAATGTCTGTTAGCATGCTTTTTGCTGTTTGCAATTTTTCGGTCACATTTTTGATCTCTTCACTAATAGCAGCTTTAATTTGCTTTTGATATGTCGTAACAAACTCCTGAAAACTTTCCTCTGGTACTTGTTCTATTTCTGAAATTTTTTCTGTCATCGTACCAATCTGTTGATCGTTTTCTGCTACAAATTGTTCGATATCTTTTATAGAGGTTTGTAATGACGTAAGACTTGTCTGAAGGTTTGTTATTTTATCTTGCGCATTTGATATCGTTTCGTTTTCTTCGTTAGTATTTTCTTGAATCTCACTTAGTGCTGCATTGATAGCTTCAAGTGTCTCTAATGATTCATTTACATTTTGATTTATTTCCTCAACTTTTCCTGTCAAAGCATCTTTATTCAGTTCTACCCCTTTTAATTCAGTTATTAGAGCAGAGGCTTTTTCAAACGCAGCTTTTGCTTTTTGCACATCTTCCTCTATTTTAGGTTCCAACTCTTTAAACTTTTCTTCAGCGTTCGATATTATCTTAATCGCTTTGTTAATCGTTTCTAATCCTTCTTCTGTCATTGTTTTTGCTTCAGGTATCCATTGCTTGGCTTTTGCAATTGTTTGATTGGCTTCTTCAGCATCTTCTCTCGTGCTTAATAATTTTTTATGTATATCAGGTAAATTCTCTTCTAAGGTAAATAAGTAAGATTCAAATTTTTTAATATCTGGTAAGTCTGCTTCAAGTTCTAATCCGATTTGGTTAAACATATTAAAAATAACGCCATTTACTGTCGAAATAAATTGACTGCTTATTTGTTCAACAATAACCGAAGCCCCTTTTTCAGTTATTTTCGGAGAAATAGCATTAATTTTTTCATTTACATAATATTCAATCTTAGCTTTTTGTGGTTTTTCTGTAATCACCGTTCCTAACGTTGCTGAAAAATCATCAGGTACAACAATGACCGCAAAATAATTGCCATATTCTACTTCTTCCATCGCTTTTTCCCGATTAACAAATTTCCAATCAAAGTCATTGTTTTTTTGCAACGTTTCAACTAATAAATCCCCGACATTTACATCTTGATCCCTAATATTCGTTCCTGTATCTTCATTTACAACTGCAATCGGAATCTGATTTGTCTGACCATAAGGATCCCAAGATGCTTTTATGTTTAACCACGCATAAAGGGAGGGTAAGATAATTAACCCTCCAATTAAAATGGCTACAACCCAATTCGTCGTTATATTTTTTATATCCAGTTTAAATATATTTATCACGTTTCGCATATCATCATTCCAAAAGTTAATTAGTTATTTATTCTACTTTATCCCAAACTGATTGAAATGAAACATGCTACTGGAAATTCTTATCTTTCTTTTTATCCATTCCTCTTATGAGATATAATTTCTTTCCATCAAATGAATACCTAACCCCGTTAAAACAACGGTCATTAACAGTAAAATGCTTACCGGATATAAAATCTGTTCTAAATTATATCCATACAAGGTTACTCCATATAATACTTCCATTCCGTACGTTATCGGAATCAATTTTGATAATTGCAGCATAAAAGTTGAATCCACGATGTCTAGTGGCCAAAATGCACCACCAATCATTGCCATGCTTACAGATACAATTGGAATGACAGCATTAAATTGTTGTATTGTATTAACTGTTCCTATGATAAAAATAGATAGAGCCACTATCGCTAACACATAAGGAATTAATAAAAGTAATGTTTGCCAAAACATCCCATGAAAATCAACCTTAACTATAAATCGAAATATGAAAAAAACAATTACTACTTGAACATAACCGATTAAAAAACTATAGAGGAAATTTGCTACATACATTTCCCATTTTCTAACAGGTGACAGAATAACCCGATCCCATACACCAGTTCTTTTCTCTAACAAGATTTGAAACACACTATAGGCAATTGTATAAATGACAAAAAACAATGAAAAACCGAAGAGTGTATGCAGATTTCCGTCAAAAAGGAATGTATCTTGCCCGTGAAACCATTGACTTTTCACATTAAAAAATGAATTGTTTTCAATTATTTCTTTTACATTTTCTTCGCCCGAAGCTTGTTCCAATTGGTTAAACTGTTTATCTAAGTGGTAAGCATTTTTCACTGTGTTTTCAAACAAAACCACATTAGGGGAATTGATTCCAACAAGAATGTCATAGTCATCTTGATTAAAAACAATCCCAAATTCATGTTTCCCACTAAGGATCTTTTTTTCCAGTGCCCGTTTATCCGTAACCCAATCGATTTTAAAAATACTTTTCTCATCTATCATCTCAGCTAGAGACGAGTTTTTAATCTGATTGAGTTCCGTATAGGCAGGAACCGTTATTTTATTCGTACCATTTGCACCACCAGTGATGAGGGCAAATAGAATAGACATAAACGTCATTAAAATAAATGTCCACGGATTTCGAATTAACCATTTTATTTTCGTAATAAATATTCCACTCATTATATTTGCCCCCTTTTTGGAAAGCTGAAAATAGATACTAAAAGCAAACAAAAGGTAAAGAGGAGCAAATAAATCAAGTATGGAATTGTTTGACTAAACTCATCTCCTCGCAGCAAACTTAAATACGCACTCATACTCGCACCATTGGGTGTGAAATCTCCAAGTAACTGGAATACGTCTGCAATATCTCCAATCGGAAAAAAACTACCTCCCAATAAGGCTAACAATGCTACTAAAAAATTAGAAAAGAAATTGATAACTGATTCAGAATTTATCCGATAACTAATTGAAGTAAGTAGAACAGATAACGCTCCAACTGCAAATGCAAGACAAACCGTAACCAAAAGAAACTGTAAAATCGGCCATGTCACCCCGTAAACAATCCATGAGAAACCAAATATAATCAGTAATTGAATCAATGCAAATGAAACGCCCGAAACGAAGATCCCGGAAAAATAAGTCCATCTAGATACATTAGCAAGAATGACTCGATTAAAAACCTGTGTCTGTTTTTCTATAAAAGCGTATACTCCTACAGCAGTTGCAACATATAATACATTCATCACTGCCATACCTATTGTATAATATTGTTTTGAAGAAACAGGATTACCTTTTCCGATCGGTTCTACCGTTCCTATATGTTCTAGATCACCAGCTTCCAAATTTACTGGATCTATATGGTGGTCCATAGTGAACTTCATCATAGACATTTGTTCCTGAAAAGAATCGATAATACTTTTAACGATGTTTGACTGAAGTGTTTTACTTTCATTCTGATAAACCTTCATTTCACTAGCATTTCCTTCTTTTAATAAATAGAAGTTTAATGCATTGTATGTGAAGTCTTTTGGAATCTCGATGACAGCTGCAAAACTATCATCCGCTAAAACAGTTGCCTTATCTTCTGGTGAAACCATCGTTATATCAATTAATTTATCCATATCAGCAAATGCTTCATCTTTTAATAGATGGACAATTGATATATTTTTTGCTACTTGACCAATTTCCTTTTTCTCCACTTCAGAAAGCTTACTGTTTTCTACTTCTTGGATAAATCTTTCTATTTGCTCCTTTTCATCGGTATGTTCTATCATTGCTATTTTAGCGTCAATTTCAAACGTTTCCCCACTTATAAACCCACTTAGAGAGACGCTTAAAATGCAGATTAATATGATCGGCAACATAAGTAAAAGAATTAATTGTTGTGGATTACGTATGAATAAAATACTCTGTTTTTTTACAATATCCCAAATCATTTCATTCACCTCTAGTCCCTTAACGCTCGACCCGTAAGATGTAAAAAGACATCCTCTAAAGTTGGGGTTTTAACAGACAATGATTTTAACTGTACATTTGAATTTGCTGCAAATTCCGTCACCAATCTAAAAATATTTATCTCTTTAGGAACAATAATTGTTACAGTTTCATTTTTCACAAAGACTTTCTTAATTGTCAGCTCATCTTGTAATGCGGTGATAAATGAATCATTTAACAGTTCCGCCTCGATGTAAATTGTATTTTCTGAAGAGAGAATTTCTTTAATTTCCTCTGTTGTGCCTACAGCGATCAAGTTCCCACGGTCCATAATATAAATTCGATCACATAAAAATTCGACTTCTTCCATATAGTGACTTGTATAAAGAACAGTCATTCCTTTTTCTTTGTTTAATTTCTTTACCGTTTCTAAAATATAATTTCTTGATTGAGGATCAATTCCTACTGTCGGTTCATCCATAATTAGCAATTCCGGATCATGCAGTAATGCAACACCGATATTTAACCGTCGCTTCATTCCCCCGGAAAATTTTTTCACTAATGAATTTCTTCTATCAGTGAGTCCTATGAGATCTAAAATATCGTCTATTTTTTGTTTTAAGTTAGTACCAGACATTTTATAAATCTTACCGAAAAAAAATAAGTTTTCATCAGCTGTCAAATCTTCATAAAGGGCTATTTCTTGTGGGACTACTCCTGTCACCTTACGTAGTGAAACCGGCTTTTTTAACACACTTCTTCTCTCAAATAACACATCTCCCTCTGTCGGTTCAATAAGGGTTGATAACATAGAAATTGCTGTCGATTTGCCAGCCCCGTTGGGACCTAATAGTCCGACTATCTCCCCTTTTTCAATATACATATTCATATTTTTCACTGCGTAAAATTGTTTATAACGTTTGGATAGGTTCACTAACTCAAGCATGCCATTCCCTCCCTGCTAATGTTTATTGTATTGCTTTTTACTTCTCCTTCCTACTGTCTTAGGTCATTATTTTTAATAGAAAACAATGACTTAAGTCACATTTGTTAATAAACGTTAAAAGAGAGGGTTATGACCTTACATATGTGTAAAATTACTATTGTAGATAAAATCGCTTCAGAAACCTACTATGCTTTCCACGGGCAACACTTCAACTTTTATAGCTCCACTTCTGTGTCGCTATAACTTTTCAGTTGTTGCTTTTCCCGTGGGAGTCTACGTTGGTTTCTTCCGCTTAAGTTAGAGCGGTCTATTATTTTACATAATAATATAGACATAATCAAAGAGAGGTCGTCTTAAGAAATTTTACTTTGAAAGCAGCCATAGACACTTAATTTATTTAAGATTTCCTTGCTTCAATCGTAGCTTTTATCCCTTCTTTATAAGGTGTCTTTGGTAAAGGGCCAATATATTTCTCATACTTTTCTCCACTTAATACGACTGGATCTTCGTTCAAATACTGCATTTCAACGAATTCCCGCATTTGTTTATTAAATAATCCAACTAGACGTAACATATTTCTCGTCACAGTAGATACCTTTTTATAATTGTTAGTCAGTTGACGAATGATCGAAATAATTTCCTCACCGGTTATTACATCAGTAGCAGGGATATTCCAATTTTGGTTATATGAGTTATCATTCATCGCAAGATTCACTAATGCTTCCGCTCCATCTGGAGTAAAAAGATGTTCACGTGGGATTGATTTATTTCCTACAAACTGTGCTTGTTTATTCTCAATCATCTTATTTAATGTAAAGCCTAGTAACGAACTCTCTACGTGAGGACCGTAAAAATCAGGGAAGTGAGCAATGATTGTTGGAACATTGGAAGAATTATATAGCGATTCCATTTCTAATCTGACTTTTCCTTTCTTCGTATGTGGATTTTTTGTTGTAAGTTCCCTTACTTTATTACCTGGATTTTTTCCATAGCTATAAATATTGTCTACAATAGCTAATTTAGCTGAATGCACTTTTGCAGAATGGATTATGTTTTTTGTCAGGACTGGCAAGTTTGTTCTCCAATCTCCGTACGGTAAATTAATAGCATGAAAAATAACGTCATTACCTTCAACTGCCTGAACTAAATTTTCCTCATTAAAAGCATTTCCAGGAAAAATATTTATTTGTTTGTTGCCACCATACAAGTCCTTAAGTTTCCTTTCGTTACGCGCAAAAGCTGTTACTTTGACTTCTCTACTTACTAATTCATTGACAAGTGCAAAACCCATTCCTCCGGTTGCTCCTAATACGATTGCGTTCTTCATTTTTACTCATCCTTTCTTTTTTGACCACTGTTCAAATAAGGATAAAAAATTGAAGCTAAGACAAATAAAACTATATCTAAGAGGACGAATGTTCATGTAGTCCCGGATGTAGCTCTTATACATGCGGTAAAAGCAGTATATTTCAGTGTAACTTATCATACATCTACCATCGTTCGTCTTTTCTTTGATAAGAATACGTTTGTCAAAAGCTCTCCATTTATTATTAATTTTCCGTCCACTTCAGTAACATAGCTACATGTGAATTAGCCATATCTTCAACCTCACTAAAACTGACAATATGTCTGAGATAATGAGTTACAAATCCATGGAGTGATAAAAAGATTGACCAGATCTCTTTAATCGTTAGCTGTCTATCACTTAATTCGGCTACATAGTTTGCAAACTTTTCGTACGTTTTTGACGGGCTCTTATTTAAAAAATGCAGCACTTCTTCATCTTTGATTAAAAACATTATTTCATAATGACCTTGATTAGTTAAACCAAATTCAATAAAACCCAATAAAAGCCTTCTTAATTTTTCCTTTCGGTCACATGAATCTACGATCACTTCTGTCATTTTTTGATCTAACATTAGAAAATGTTCCTCGACTAACGCATAAAAAAGTTCTGCCTTATTTTTAAAATAATAATAAATTGCTCCATGGCTACAGTTAATTTCATTAGCAATCAGTCTCATAGATACATTCGTATACCCTTTTTCAATTAACAGTTCTCTTGCAACTTCCATAATCACTTGTCTTGTTAGTTCGGTTTTACCCATTTTATTGTTTTTCATAAAATTCATCCTTTTTGACCACTGTTCAAATTTATTTTAAAAGAATATATACCCCATGTCAATATGTATATTATGAGTAATTCCATTTTACTGATTGAGTATCCAATACTTTTTTAACATAAATTCTTTCTATTTATCCAATTCCGTAATCCTACAAACAATTTTAATAACCTAATAAATATGCGTAATTTTTGTAATGTCAGCATTATTATCCACTTAATTATTGAACCATTATGCAAGATTATTTTTTATCGCAAAAATAGCTAATTGTGTTCGATCCCTTAATTGTAGTTTTTGTAAAATATTCGTTATATTATTTTTAACTGTCCCAATCGATAAATATAGTTCTGAAGCAATTTCTTTATTCGTTTTGCCTTCACCTATACGTTTTACAATAGCGAGTTCTCTTTCTGTCAACTTTGTTGGTATTTTGGTATGATTACCCCTTTTTAATAAATTCGGAATGACCTTTGCCGCCACTTCCTCGTTTATTGGCAAGGCATTTTCCATGATACTATGTACTGCACGTATCAACCTTTCTGAATCCGCAGTTTTTAATAAAAAGCCACTTGCTCCATCTTTTAACGTTTCCATTGCATAGTGCTCATCATTAAATGTCGTTAGTATTAAAATTTTAACTTGCGGCCATTTCGCTTTGATTAGCCGAGTCGCTTCCATCCCATTCATAATAGGCATTCGAACATCCATTAAGATGAGGTCAATCAGATGGTTTTTTTCTAATAGTTCAATTGCTTCTTGGCCATTTTCAGCTTCACACGTAACTTTAATTTTCTCATCTTGTTCCAGCATTACTTTTAACCCTTGTCGTACAATCGATTGATCATCTACAATGAGTATGCGCCACACTTCTTTTTCTTTTTTATTCATTAGGTATCATCCCCTGAACAACAAATTGTTCTTCCGTTTGATGTATATATAACTGCCCGCCAATTTCCTTCACTCTCGCTTGCATATTTGTTAATCCAAACCCTAAACTGAATTTCTCATTAATTGAGATTGGATTGGAAATGGTAAACGAGAGAGTGTTTACCGCCGACTTTCCTATTAAAATGGTAACTTGCTTGGAAGGTGAATGCCGCATTACATTCGTTAAACATTCTTGAATAACACGATATAGCACGACTCCATGTTCATTTGAAATGGGAAGTGTCAGTGCTCCTTCTTTTAATGTAAATTGGATAAGTAGTTGACTCTCTGCTTCCAATTTACGAATTAATTGAACTACGGCTGGAATTCCACTTGTTTCACTTTCTTGTAAGGTTTGTACAGCTTCCCTAGTTTCTGTTAAACTTTCATTTGCCATTTTCTTTAATTCTAAAAACTGTTCATCTTTTTTTTGAAGATATAAGATTTCAAGTTTCATTATTAATGCGGTTAAGCGATGTCCGACAGAATCGTGAATTTCTCTCGCAATCCTAGTCCTCTCTTCTGCTTTTGCCATTTCTTCAGCTGAAACATGTAATCTTTTTAATTGACGATAGTCAGCATTCATTTCCTGATAAAATGCTTGCTGTTCCTTATTTTGTGTGGACATTTCATTTAATTTTACGATTAAAAAAACAAGCATACTACCTATAAAAACAGTAGCTATCATATGTTCTTTATGTATATACGCTAAAATAACAGCGAAGAAATAATTGATTCCTATAAAAAGATACAACAATCGTTTAGTAAAGCGAAAAAGTGCTGTAATAGTTATTAATGCTAAAAGTAATGAAGTAAATAATACATCATGTATAATCAAACCATGAATAAACAACAAGGCAGATAGAAGAATATAAATATAGACAGAGGTATATTCATGTGATAAGAAAAAATAGACTGCTAAACTAGCGATTAACATCGATAAACTTATCAATGTAGAATCGCTAGCAAAAAAGATCATGAATACCCAAAGTGTACAATATAATCCAAACCGAAGTAAAAATGATGTCATTATTTCTCGATCCAATCAAATTGTTTATTGCTGCTTCTCAATAAAACTTTTTAACAAATGCACAGACTGTACACAATCATTTAAATCTGTCCATTCATCCGGTCGGTGACTGATTCCATCTTTACTTTTGACAAATATCATTGCTGCTGGAACTTGTTCACCGATAATCATCGCATCATGCCCTGCTCCACTAGGTAAATATAAAGGTTCAATTCCCTTTTCATGAAAGATGTCCGCTAGTTTTTGCAGGATATCTTTTTGAATCGGAACAGGAGTAATTCGGATTTTCTCTTCATAAGAAAGCTCAACATCATATGTTTCAGCCACATCTTTGGCAACAGCAATTACCTGATTTACTAATTCTTCCTGATTCTCTTTGTAAATATCCCTCATATCTACATATAAACTCACTTCACCTGGAATGACATTTACCCCATTCGGCTTTACAGCTAGTTTCCCAATTGTCGCCACCGCACTTTCACTGATTTTAACAGGAACCTGCGGCACTCTTTGAATAAATTCGCTAGCTGCCACAAGTGCATCTTTTCGATCATTCATTGGTGTATTTCCAGCATGACCTGCTTCGCCGGTAAAGGTAAATTCAACCCAGCAAGGTCCTGCAATACCTGTTACAATTCCACACGGTTCATTTGCTTTTTCAAGTTTTTTTCCTTGTTCAATATGTACTTCTATGAACAGTTCAATTGCAGACAAATCTCTTTTTGAATCCAAATAGCCTTCAACTGTCAGACCAACTGATTGCAAAACTTCCTGAAAAGACAGCCCTTTCTGATCGGTTAATTTTAGTCTTTCTTCAATGCTTCCAGCTCCGGTAACTGCTTCACTCCCATGGAATCCGCTATTAAACCGGGACCCTTCTTCATCGGTAAAAATCGCTACTTCAAAATCTCTCTCGGGTAGGTACCCTGCTTCTCGCCATGCTTCTACTACTTCTAAGGCAGCTAATACACCTAACGGACCATCAAAATGTCCACCATTCGGAACACTATCCACATGAGAACCACTTAAAATTGCTTTTTTCATATTGTCTTTTCCTTCTAAGCGTCCGAAGACATTCCCAGCCCCATCAGTCGTGACAGTAAGCCCTGCTTCCTTCATCCACTTTAAGACTAGTTGTTTCGCTGCTAACTCCTCGGGTGAGAAACCAGGACGATTCGAGCCGTTGTTACTTGTTAGCCCAATTTGAGCAATTTGATGCAATCTTTCGGCAAGCCGTTCTCCACTAACTCCGTTTTTATTTAATGATTGATCATAATTCGAAAGTAATTTCTGTTTTAATGGAAACTCTTTTATCGTCAACTTAACTCCTCCTATAATTACTATTTTTTCTGTCTTTTTTAAAAAATTCTCTAACATTTTCTGCTCTTTTTATAAAGAGAAGGGAGATTAGTTGAATCGCAGTAATCATACAAACGGGTTATAAAATCTGCTCCCATCATAAAAAGTGATGATAAGGGATCCAACTAATATAAATAGACCCAGAATAATCGTAATATAGTCTGTTCGCTTAAATGATTGTTCGTTATACCAAGTCCGTTTTTTCTTTTTACCAAACGCACGTAGTTCCATTGCGTTACTTATCGTATCAATTCGATCGAGACTAGATAAAATAAGCGGCATAACGATCGAAGAGGCATTCTTTAGCCGTTTACCTAACTTTTCTTTGCTCGATAAATCAATTCCTCGCGCTTGCTGTGCTTGTGCGATTGTCCTAAAATCCCGCTGAATATCAGGAATATAACGGAGTGCCAATGAAACTGAATAAGCTATTTTATAATTTACACCTATTTTATTTAACGATGCAGCAAATTCACTCGGGTGTGTCGTAACGATAAATAGTAATGCTGCTGGAATTACTGCAAAATATTTTAAAGTAATGTTTAATTGATAAAATAATTGCTCTGCCGTCAGGTTATACCTACCAAAAAATTCAAAAAGAAGATGACTCGTTCCATAAATTTTTACCCCTTCTTGTGGGGAAAAGATGTAAATCGCTACATTATTTAATAATAAGAACGCTAATATAAATAATAACACAAATCCAACTTCTCGGATTTTTATTTTGGAAATCCAAAAAACTACTAAACTGAACAGAAACAAAAACAGTAATATCCGAGTATCGTAAGTTAACATAGCTATCGTTGACCACATGATAAAGATAATTAATTTAGTTGCTCCAGATAATTCATGAATAAATGATTTTCGATCAATGTATGCCAGCATCTCTGTAGCCAATATTTCTTACCTCCTTATCATACGAAATAAAGCGTGCAACAAATTCTGTAGGATTAGGAATACATGCACGACGAGCAAGTTCAAATAAAGAAGTTTGCTTTAAATTAGCTGCTTCGACAATCTCTTTATCTGATAAAATATTGACTGACGTATCATCTGCCAGCAACTCACCGTCAAGAAGTACAAGACTTCGCGGGGTGTATTCAAGCATTAAGTGCATATCATGAGTAACCATGATGATTGTTTTTCCTTGGTTATTCAGCTCAACTAAGAATTCCATAATTTGTGTGTAATGGTAAAAATCTTGTCCTGCTGTCGGCTCATCCAAAATAATAATTTCAGGATTTAATACTAATATAGAAGCAATCGTTACCCGCTTTTTTTGCCCAAAACTAAGTGCGGAAATCGGCCAATTTCGGTATGGGTATAATCCGCAGATTTGTAACACAGCTTCGACGCGCTCCTTAATTTCTTTTTCCGGTACTCCACGCATCACAAGACCAAGGGCAACTTCATCAAAAATCATATGTTTGGAAATCATATGGTTCGGGTTTTGCATCACCATGCCTATTTTTTCCGCCCGCTCTCGGATTGTATCGTATGTGATGTCTCTTTTATCGAATATTATTTTACCTTGATGCCCTTTTTCAAATCCGCAGATTAACTTCGAGAGTGTTGACTTTCCCGCACCATTTTTTCCAACAATACTAATCATTTCTCCTTGTTGAA
Source organism: Pseudogracilibacillus sp. SE30717A (assembly GCF_037071985.1). NCBI lineage: Bacteria > Bacillati > Bacillota > Bacilli > Caryophanales > Bacillaceae > Pseudogracilibacillus > Pseudogracilibacillus sp. SE30717A. Next base: position 54,731 of record NZ_JAXHDF010000010.1, read on the forward strand.
TGGTAAAAAATATATCTTTTAATGTAGGTTCTTTACCCTCGTAAGCAAATGTTATATTCTGTACCTCAAGAATAGGCGTTTTATTAGGTTGTTCTTTTTTAAAAGTTGAATCCTCATACCATTGGTGCAACGATGCTTTACAAGAATCTATATTTAATTTCTGTATATGTTCTAATTCCATAGATGGATTCAGTTCACAATTCGCATATTTCAACGCTGTTACATAGAGAGGTTCTCGAATATAACTTTCATTTAAAAGAGTAGAAGCAAGTAATTCATTCGGATTGGAATCACTTACGATTCTACCTCTATCCATTACGATAACACGATCCATATGTTGATCTAATACATCTTCTAATCGATGTTCAATTATAACAATTGTACAATTTAAAGCTTTATGGAGGTCATCAATCAATTTAATAGCGTGCTGACCTGTTGCTGGATCTAAATTTGCAAGTGGTTCATCAAAAAGTAAAATATCTACCTTCTCGACAATGACCCCACCAAGTGCAACTCGCTGCCGTTGTCCTCCTGACAATTCATGGACAGAGGATGTTAGCTTATCTTCCATCATTACTAGCTTTGAAACATCGATCACCTTACGATGCATGTCGTCCCTTGGAACTTCATCATTTTCAAGAGCAAAGGCAACATCTTCACCGACAGATAAGCCGATAAACTGACCATCAGGGTCTTGTAACACAGTCCCTACCATTTTAGACAAAGAAAAAATATTCAACTTACTAGTCTCCTGATTATTGATGGTTAAGCTCCCTGTTATATCTCCTTTAAAGGAAAATGGGATCAAACCATTTAAACAATGACCTAGTGTACTTTTTCCTGAACCAGATGGACCTGCTATTAATACCTTTTCTCCTTCATAAATGGACAAATCAATATTTCGAATGGTAGGTTCTTTTTGACTATCATATTTAAATGTAAAGTTATTAAATTGGATAACCGTTTTTTTCATTTTCTTCTCCTTTACGAGGTAAAACAGAAAACGAGCCCCTCCAAAAGCTCATCGGAAAGGCTGTTCACTTAACTTTATTATACAATGAAAAGTAGAAATAAGATTTAATAAAATGTATAATTTCTAATTCTTATATCAATTACTCAACAGATAAGCTGTCACTTTTATTACGTGTTTTTGCATAAGATACAAGAAGGATAGTTCCAATTACACCTACCGTGACAATATTTGAAAGGCCGGCTACAATCCCTTGAAGATATACTTTATTTGCTGGTTCAGCATAAATTAATACATCAAGAGTAGGGGCGATAACAAACCAACCAACCGCTTGAGCTAGGGCTTGAATAACATTAAACGTAACAATTTGTTTGCCTTCAAATATGCCTGACTGAATATTGATCCGATTAGCGAACAATCCAATAAACAGTCCTACAAAAGCAGATACGAGTACCCAGCTCCACCAAATCGATCCATAGAAAACAGCATCTTTTAATGCATGCCCAATGAGCCCGATTAAAAATCCTGCTACCGGTCCAAACACTACAGCCATTAATGCAAGAAATGCATATGCTGTTTCAATCGATGTATTTGGTATTCCGGTCGGAATCGAGACAAACCTTCCTAATATAACAAATACGGCTGACCCAATCCCAATTGCAACAATCGTTTTAATTGATAATCCTTTTTCCATTATACATTCTCCTTTATTTTTTATTATCTATCTGCTAAATTACTCGTTTCGATCTTTTGACTACTTCGCTTGCTTAATAGTAAATTCTTTTTAAATATTTCTTTCTAATTATTATTAATTATATGCTCGGTTATTTGTTTTTCGAATCGTAATTTTCCAATTGATCCCTGTTCCAATATGATAGGCTTTTGCAAATGATCCTTGGTTAATTGCCACTCCCAGCTTATCAACAGAGTTAACATAGATTAGTGGTTCACCTAGACGACTGTCAGCAAATGATCTTCCAAACGTCATAGCATTTTTATATACTTGACGATTGTTGTTTTCAATCGTTACCTCCAGTAAATCACCGTATTTCACATCGGATTGAATAAAAAGTTCTCGGCTTATATTCGTCCAAAGGTTTCCAAATCGGACATCGAGAATATCAATATTACCTGTTACAATTCCTTCCCCTGATTTTGGTTCTGGGTTGATTAATTTAAGGATGGAATCTACGGATAATTCCCGGCCTACTTCGTCAAATTTAATTACTCCAGCGGCTAATCTAGCACCTGTATAAGCGTAAATATCTCGGCCATGGAATGTGTAGGACTCTCCAGAATTCGGTAAGCGGTTCTTCGTTTCATCTATTTCTCTAACAGCAACGATACCGATATTTTCGGCAACATGTGTTAATGTTCCATTATCTGGAGTAACAATATATTGATTATCTGTCGTTTTTGCCACAATACTTAACCGCTCTGTTCCAACTCCAGGATCTACAACCGAAACAAATACAGTCTCTTCTGGCCAATACGTTATCGTCTGATAAAGACGGTAAGAACCTTCCCAAATATTGTACTGTGGAATTTCGTGGGTTAAATCATATATTTTTAAATCTGGATCGACTGATAAAGCAACACCATACATCGCACTTACTGCCCCATCACATAATCCAAAGTCTGTCTGTAATACTAAATGTCTACTCATTTCTTCTACCTCCAAAAATTTTTTAGTAAAAATAAAAAACCACGTCCATATCGTTAATTATCGATAAGGACGTGGTTGAATATACGTGTTACCACCTTACTTTACTATTTGCTCACACAAATAGCCTCATTAAGTACGCAAATGTTTATAGAAAACACTTTTAATACCCTTGCTTTGATAACGGATGCTAATTCCCGTCGGAACCTACTTATACTTTACAGTATGTTCAGCACGAAACTCTGAGGCCATTTTTCAGATTTCTCATTTTTGCTTCTTTTCAGCTACCGAAGCTCTCTGTTGAAAAATTACAAAATCTTACTTTTTCTCATCTACGTTTTTATTTTTATATGCATTTTTAATATAAATTGATTATATGGCCCGGATAAAAATATGTCAAGCATTATTTTTAAAGTTTTTATCTCCTATTAAACATTCTATGTTAAGCTAGAAGGGGCCTGCTCTAAAGCAACTAATAAATATTTTTAAGAAAGGTGTGATGATTTGAGACCGATTTTAATTGGAATATTAGCCGCACTTTTTTTCTCTGTGACCTTTATTTTAAATCGGGCAATGGAATTAGAAGGTGGTAGTTGGGTTTGGAGTTCTTCTCTTCGCTTTTTCTTTATGCTACCAATTTTATTTCTGCTCGTTGGATATAAACGTAATGTAAAACCAGTCCTACTTCATATAAAAAAATATCCGCTTTCTTGGATCATCTGGAGTACTGTCGGATTTGGATTATTCTATGCACCACTTACTTTCGGAACAATTTACGCTCCCGGCTGGCTCGTTGCTGCTACATTTCAACTAAGTATTGTCGCTGGCTCGTTGCTCGTTCCTTTTATTAATAAAACAAATCGTTCTATTCCAATTCAAAGTATTATCGTATCGTTAATTATCATTATTGGAGTTGTTCTCATGCAACTTGAACATGCTAGCAAAGTATCTTCTCTAGCACTCATACTAACGATCATTCCACTTATTATTTCAGCAATCTCCTACCCGCTAGGCAATCGAAAAATGATGCAGATTGTGAACGGAGAATTAAACACCATTCAACGTACATTAGGGATGACGATTGCTTCCATGCCTTTTTGGATTATTTTAGGTATTTATGGTTCGTTTACATATGGATCACCTACTCAAAGTCAGGTAGTCCAAACATTTATTGTTGCCATTGCATCGGGCATTATTGCAACGATATTATTTTTCTACGCAACAGAACTTGTTCAACATGATAATCATAAACTTGCAGGAGTAGAAGCAACAACAGCGGGAGAAGTCATCTTCGCTTTAGTTGGTGAAATTATATTTCTAGGAGCAGTTTTCCCTAATTTTATCTCCATTATGGGAATTATCCTCGTTATTTCCGGTATTATTTTGCATAGCGTCATCTCAACTTTAATCGATCGTAAACGGCTAACAGGGATGGACAAACAAGTTTCTTAGTTAATGTTTTTAAAATATGCTTTGCTAAAGAAAGCTCTCCAATTTTGGAGTTCGCTCGTCCTTTTTAGAGGCTTCTCTTTTTTGTGCTTGGAATTAAAAATAAGCAGTGATTACCGCTATCGCAACCGCTGCTTATTTTATTTAGATTTTTTCGAGAAATAACATTTTAATTTCAAAATTATTTTTTACATTTCAGCAGCTGAATTTTCTTCCATTACTCGTTTATTATCTTTCACATAAAAAGATAATATCAAACCGATAATCGTAATGACTGTCGCAACGATAAATACTATATTCACTCCATGAATAAGCCCTTGCACGCCTGCTTCGGATGGGTCTTTAGCCGTAAGGGACATGACGGTTACAAGAGTTGCCGTTCCAATTGAAGCAGCTACTTGTCGCATCGTATTTGTCATTGCAGTCCCATGAGGAATAAGCCTTGTCGGCAGTACATTTAACCCTGCGGTCGTAGAAGGCATCATTACCATTGAAATTCCAATCATGCGAACCGCAAACACAACTGTTAAAAAGAATAATGACGTATTTTCTGTTAAATTTGTAAAAAACAACGTCGTAATAGACATGATCGATAACCCGATAATTAATAGCCACCTCGCACCGATAGCATCAAAAACTTTTCCGATAAATGGGGATAATATTCCCATAATCAAGGCGCCAGGTAAGATCATTAATCCCGATTCAAAAGCGGTAAACCCTGCCATCAACTGCATATAAATTGGTAAAATAGTTTCAGCAGCAATTAACATCGTAAAACCAATCATCCCGATTATTGTCGTTAATGTATATATCTTATATGTAAAAACACGGAACTCTAATACCGGTTGCTTTAATTTTAGTTGTCTAAGGATAAAAATAGTGATTGTAATCGCGCCAACGATTAACGAGATCATCACCCCTGTATCTGACCATCCATAATTACCAACACTACTAAATCCATATAATAATCCGCCAAAACCGAGCGTAGATAAGATGATAGATAGAAAATCAACTTTAGGGAATGTCCGAGTAATAATATTTTTCATAAAAAATATTCCAATTACTAAATCGATAATAGCTAAGGGAAGAATAATATAAAATAGCGATCTCCAAGGAAAGATTTCAATTAACCAACCGGATAAAGATGGACCAATTGCAGGAGCAAAAGATATGACCAAGCCAGATATGCCCATTGCAAAACCACGTTTTTCGACAGCAAAAATCAACATAAATATTGTCATCATAAGCGGCATAACAATCCCTGCACCAGCAGCTTGTATAATTCTCCCTACCATTAACATAGGGAAGTTTGCAGATAACGCACATACGACAGTTCCAGCTATAAATACGGACATGGAAACGATAAACAATCTCCTTGTTGTAAAGGTTTCCATTAAAAATGCCGTAATAGGAATCATGATCCCATTGACGAGCATAAAAATAGTTGTCACCCACTGTCCAGAGTTTTCCGTTAATTTAAATTCCTCCATAATGTGAGGTGTAGCGGTTATTAATAATGTCTGATTTAAAATTGCTAAAAAAGAACCGCCCAATAAAATTGCAACAATCGTTAAACGATTATATTTCTCAGTGCTTTGAGTTGTAAATTTAGTCACATAAAGTACCCCCAAGTCTTAGAAAAGCTTATCGTCTATTATAGCTCTATTCGACAGATGTTTTATCTTATCTGCTCATAACTCGAGAACTTTCACAATAACAGTGTTAAAAACATAAAATCCGCTCTTTGTTTGAAAGAGCGGATAACTTCTATAACGAATAAAACAGCCACAGATGCCGTAATCAATTAAAAAGTTTTAACCACCACTTAACTAAGTGGGTGTTCGCAAAGGACTTCCTGTCTTCCTCTCAAAGGAAGGCATGACATTCGGCCCTCGATATTAAAACTCCCTAATTCTTGTTTAGAGGTTAAACTTAAGTAAATTACGGACATCGCAGCTTTAGTTATATAATAACCCTAAATCTTTAAAAATTCAATGGAAAGAATCTATATTTACCACTATTTTACTATTCAGTTTTATCAATTAATTGTTTGTTCATATATATATTCCCTTTAAAAATAAGACTAAACATGAGGACTTTCTTCTAATCATGTATACTATGTAAGAGGAGTGGATCACATTGAAAACTGTTATTTTTGGGAAGCATGAACAAGACACAATAAGACAGTTTAATCATTGTTTAGAAACTGGTAATGTCGTTGGTGGCGTTATGTGTGCAGATGGTCATTATGGGTACTCACAACCTGTTGGCGGTGTGGTTGTATACGATGGGCAGATTTCTCCATCTGGTGTCGGATATGATATTGCCTGTGGAAATAAAGCAGTGAAAACGAACTTACAATACAACGATATAAAAGATACGATTTCATCTATTATGGATGAAGTGCAGAAAAAAGTTCCTTTTGGCTTTGGAAGAAAAAATCCAGTCCCGGTTGATCATGAAATTTTTGACGACGAAAATTGGAATGTGTTTAAAGAAATTGGACAACATGAACATGATCAATTAAAAGCAACTGCACGAGCACAGCTTGGAACAGCCGGATCTGGAAACCATTATGTCGATATTCTAATCGATCAAAACACAGAAGAAGTTTGGATTGGCAATCACTTTGGTAGCCGTGGTTTAGGTCATCGAACTGCAACAGGTTTCCTCAATTTAGCTAAAGGTCTTGCTTTTTCTGACCGCGCTCCAGGGGAATCAATGGAAGTAGCGCCTACCTTATTTCAAATGGATAGTGAATTAGGAGAAATGTATTACCGAGCTATGACGCTAGCCGGTCGTTATGCATATGCGGGAAGAGATTATGTCATTCAACAAGTTCTCGATATATTAGGTGCAGAATCCACATTTGAAGTACATAATCACCATAATTATGCGTGGAAAGAAACCCATTTCGGCAAAGAATATATAGTTGTTCGAAAAGGTGCAACCCCTGCAGCACCGGGACAACTTGGCTTTGTAGGCGGAAGCATGGGCGATATTTCTGTCATTTTACAAGGTGTAGAGTCAGAGAAAAGTAAAGAGGCTTTTTATAGTACCGTTCACGGAGCGGGTAGAATTATGAGTCGAACTCAAGCAGCTGGAAAGATGAATTGGAAGACACGTAAAAGACGTGGTGGAGCTATTACAGAAGAACAAATGAAAAAAGCAGTAAAACGTTATGGAGTTGAACTACGAGGTGCTGGCACTGATGAAAGTCCATTTGTCTATAGAAAATTGCAAGAAGTATTAGATGCGCATGAAGGAACGATAGAAATTCTCCATACACTAAAACCTATTGGTGTTGTAATGGCTAGTGATTAAATCTACTGCTAAAATTTAACATCAAGTAAAACCTTTGCTCATATTTAAACTATTATCCCATTTATTTATAAGGGCCTTAAAATAGGAATCATTTTAAGTTATTAAAAAAGAAGTTTCATGTATAATCATACATGGAAAAAATTTTTAGTAGGAGTCGTAGAAGATATGTCAATTTTCACACAATATAATCGACAAAAAGAAAATATTGGACGATTATTAGTTAAATGTCCAGATAAACCGGGAATTGTTGCGGCTTTATCAAAATTTTTATATGATCATGGCGCAGACATAATGGAATCTAGTCAATATTCAAGTGATGATGAAAGCAGAATGTTCTATATACGTTTTGAATATTACTGTGAAAATCTCTTACAAATACGTAGTCAAATGGAAGCTGCCTTTAAAACATTAGCAAATGAGTTCGAAATGGATTTTAATTTTACGTACAATAAAAACAGGAAACGAAGTGCAATCTTTGTTTCAAAAGAGATCCATTGCTTACTTGAGCTGTTATGGGAATGGCAAAGTGGAGATTTAGATACAGATATCCCCCTTGTTATTAGTAATCATGAAACAGCAAGAGAGATTGTCGAACCACTTGGTATACCATTCTATTATATTCCTGCCAACAAAGATATAAGGGAAGAAGTAGAAGCAAAACAAATTGAACTTATGAAAGAACACGATATAGATGTACTCATTTTGGCACGTTATATGCAAATCTTAACACCTAATTTCGTCCAGAATTTCCCAAATCAAATTATAAATATTCATCACTCTTTCCTACCTGCATTTATTGGTGCACGTCCTTACGAAAGAGCATACGAACGGGGAGTTAAATTAATTGGGGCTACTTCACATTATGTGACAAATGACTTAGATGAAGGGCCAATTATTGAGCAAGATATAGAACGTGTCGATCATCGCGATAATATTGCAACACTTAAAAAGATTGGTCAGCAAGTAGAACGACGAGTTCTAGCCCGAGCTGTAAAATGGCATCTACAAGACCGAATAATTGTTAAAGATAATAAAACAATCGTTTTCCATTAAGTCAAAACACTTCTTGCTATTCGGCGAGAAGTGTTTCATTTTAGTTGAACTTTTTTAGCTTTAGCTTGGCCTGGAAATAAAGCTGCCACATCGCCTTCCAGCTTAACTTGGACATAGTCCCCTTTTTGAAGTTTTTCCACATCTTCATAGGTAAGTTTGATTAGAGACGGTTTTGGGGATGCCTCTAACAGCTCATCATAGGTTAAGTCTTTCCATTCGTCATATTCTTCCATACTCGCGTCTTCAGCGAAAAGTATACTCCCCTCTGCAACCTCTAAGATATATCCTTCCATTTTTTCATTTAATCCACAGCCTGTTATTAGAATAAAAAAACACAGAATACTAATTAATTCCTTCGACTTCAAGCCTCTTTCTCCTTTCTAATTTCGCATACTCTCTCTTGACAACTTATTTGTTTTCTTGTATTCTACAAATTATGTTAACTTAAAAATACATAGGTTTACATTATATTGACAAGGGGGAAGAAAATGAGAAATTCCAAATTACAAATGATGAATATAACTGCATTATTTGCTGCAATTATTGGTGTACTTGCCCAAGTAACCATTCCCTTACCGCTTGTGCCAATAACCGGACAGACACTTGCTATAGGACTTGCAGCTACTATATTAGGATCACGTTACGGATCGCTATCATCTGTTTTATATCTTATAATCGGAGCTATAGGTATTCCTGTTTTCTCACAAATGAGTGCAGGGTTAGGAGTTATTTTTGGACCGACCGGCGGATTCATCATCGGATTTATTCCGACTGCCTATATCATTGGTATTTATCTCGAAAAAACTAAATTTACAGTTATTAATGCTTTCATTGCAAATATCATTGGGATGTTCATTACATTAATCATTGGCACAGTTTGGCTTAAATTTATCGCCAATCTTACATGGCCTGCAGCATTTATGGCGGGATTCATTCCATTTATTGTCGGTGGTCTAATCAAAGCTTTTCTTGCCGCATGGATTGGTATTCTTGTACGTCAACGCCTACAATCTGCCAACATTATTTATACACAAACAGAAAGGGCTAGTTAATATAATAAGAGTTTCTGGTATTAGAGTTAACCGAACTATCTTACAAGTTTATCAGAACTTGTAGTAGTTCGGATTTTTCACTAAAATCTAGTCTACTTACAAGTACACCGCAATGTAATTTAGAGACTACAAAGTTAATATATACAGCGCATATCATGCCATTCAATATAACACTAATCGATATTCAACTTGGATTATCAATCAAAATAAACAGGTTCTTGTGGATTATGTAAATGTTTAAAAGCCAATTTAATTTGCGATTCTGTATTTCTGGCTATTGATAAAGATGGTAAATTGTTTTCAGAAAAGAACTCGACTGCATCAGTTTCTATTCCTTCTTTTGCCTGTCCACCAATTATTTCACATTGGATAAACATTTTATAAACATGATAGGGAGAAGGAGGGTGGGGATGGCACTTCTTATCAAGTATACCTAACAATTTGATTGCTTTTACATCAAATCCTGATTCTTCCTTTGTTTCTTTAATTGCAACTTCACTTGGAGTTAATCCTATGTCACCCCAACCGCCTGGTAACGACCAATTACCATCCGTGTTTTCTCTAACCATTAATATCTTATTATGTCTAAATACAACAGCCCTAATATCTATTTTAGGTGTTGCATAACCAGTTTCATTGGCAAATAAATTTCTTATAACTGTTCTATCCATATCTGTATATTGCGACAATATTTCAATGCTTATATTTCTTAGTAATTCAAATCTTTCCAAGTCATAAACATCTTTGGAATAAGTTAATCCTGCTTGTGCTATTGATTGCAGTTGTTTTGCCCAATCAAGCCATTTAGGCTCCATTAACATCACCACCCATTATAAAAATTTACATTTTTATAAAATCTAAAATATCTTGGTCTATTAATACATATTCCACTGATTCAAAACCTTCTGTTTTTTTAGAACCCCATAAAGTAAGGCCAAATTTCCCCTAGCACTATTCGCACATTGCATGTTATATACTGATCCAATGTATGTTGCTTCATTTTGATTTACGTCCCACCCGTTTTCTATTTTTTATTCTTCACGAATTATAACTTGCATGAACAAGAAGCTTTATCGTGCTCTCATACGTCTTTTCTTAATTAAATATTCTAATGTTCCTGAACCGATAAAAACACCTACTAAAATAAATATTAATCCAATAAAATCACTCTTCATAATCGGTTCACCTAAAAAAAATGTAGCACCAAGTAAAGCAAATAATGTATTTAAGTTAACAAAAATCGTTGTTTCAGTCGGTCCGACATTCTTAATCGCAAAATTATACGTCATATGTCCGAATGCTGTCGCAATGATAGCACTAAACAAAAAGAGCATACCTAGTTTCCAAGATAACAATTTTGATAATTGAACGAAATCTCCCTCTAAAATAAAACTCACTACAAAAATAAATATGGAACCGAGCATTAACATATATCCAGTTAATAAGCGTGGATCAAATGTCGGGTTCAGTTTACTAATTAAAATAAAACTAAACGCCTGAACAAACATAGATAAAAAAATCATCACATCTCCCGAAGAGACTGTAGCTATTCCTTCTGTACCAGCTAAAGAAGTGATAAGAATTCCGATAAAACCTAACAAAAATCCAAATGCACGTAAACGGGAAATCTGATTATGTAAAATAATAATTGATAAAACCATCGTCACAAGGGGAGCTGCTCCAAGTATGATCCCCGCATTCACTCCAGTAGTCCTAGTCAGACCCAAAGCTAAGAAGGTATGATGAAATGCGACGTTAAAGATGGTAATAATAAAGATCGTCTTCCATTCCTCTTTCGTCGGTAAACGAAAGATTCCAATCAACTTGGAAATAATGAGTACTGAAATTCCCGCCACAAAAATACGAGCGGCAGTTAATGTAATTGGTTCGACATTATTAACTAATACGACGAGGGCCGATAAATTAAATCCCCATATCGCCATAACTAAAAAAAGTAATGTATATATCCTTGCCAATCGATCACCTTTTTCTTTCTAAACAAAAAATAAAAACTTCATAGAATTCTATGAAGTATGCTTTAATCTCTTATTATATCAAATTATTCATTTGTTATCTTGATTTCTTTCCTTTTAGTTGAAGAGAGTATATTGAGTTCCTCTCGATATTTTGCAATAGTTCTTCGTGAAACAAGGATTCCTTCCTCTTTCATTAGATTGGATAGTTTTTGATCGGATAAGGGCTTACATTTATCTTCTTCGTTTATCATTTTCTTCAATAATGCTTTTACCTTTAATTGTGAAGCAGCTTCGCCTGTTGGTGAAGATAGTTTTGTAGAAAACAATCGACGCAGTTCAAATGTCCCAATTGGAGTTTGAACAATTTTATTAGCTGTCGCTCTACTGACAGTAGATTCATGCATCCCTATTTCCCGTGCAACCTCTTTTAATGTAAGAGCCTGTATCGATGCCGGGGAACCATTTGTCAAATATGCATGTTGTCTCCCTATGACTACCTTCATAATCTTAATAATTGTTTCTCTCCGTTGTTCAATACTTCTTTGAAGCCATTCATATTTTTTAAAATAGTCTTTTACATAGTTAGCTACTTGTCTCGTTTTAGTTAACTCAAGATAATAGGAATGGTTATATGTGATTTTGGGTAGATAGTAATCATTTAACGTAACTGTAAAACCTTTTTTATCATTTGTTTTACTTATAAAAATATCTGGAGTCACATATTCAACCTTTTCAGATGAAAAACTAGAAGCAGGTTTCGGGTTAAAAAGCCGTATCATATCAAATAATTTTTTTACATCCTGAAGAGAGATCGAAAGTTGCTTTGCAATCTGATCCCACTTTTTATCAGCAAGAGGCTGTAAAAAGCCTTCTATGAGCTGCAAAAGAATTTCATTTTCTGGAAACTTCCTTTTTGCTTGAATGAGAAGGCATTCGGTTAAATTTTTTGCACCTATGCCGGCAGGCTCCAATTTTTGGAGTAGACTATTTGCTTTTTCTACCGTTTCTTTATTGGTGTTTAAACGCTTACAAATTTCATCTTCAGAAATGTTAAGATAACCGTTTTCATCCAAGTTTAATATCATATATTCAACTGTATCCCGCTCATGTTCACTCAGTTCGTAATCCATTAACTGTTCTGTCAAATAAGAATACAATGTTTTTTCTTCACTTACTGAGAACTCAACTGAATTTATACTTTTTTCTCTGTACGGTGACCGTGTTCTGTTTGCTGGAGTGTCATAAATAGTATCTGCAAGCTCAATTAAAGGATTTTCTTCTGCTTGTTTACGGATAAATTGCATCAATTCATATGTTGAAAGTTGTAATAATTCAATCGCCTGACGAAGTTCGGTCGTCATGACCATCTTCAACATCTGTTTTTGCTCTAAGATCACCTTCACATTTATCCCTCCTAAAAATAAAATTCAAAACAAACATATACACGTATTTAAACTCTATATTTATTTAATTAATTTACTGATTTCTTTAAACTTAGGATGTTCAGCTGTTTCCATTAATTCAAATAATGCCATCTCAACTGAGGTAACTTGTGCACCTAATGATTTCATTTTTTCGATACCGACTTCTTTATTTGCTAATGTTCTTGATGACACGCCATCAATGACAACTTCAACGTGATTTCCTTCATTTAATAATTCACTTACTGTTTGGTATACACAAATATGTGACTCAATGCCTGCGACGAGGTAGTTCATTTTCTCTAAACTAGCAATCTCTTTTTGAAAATCATCATTTTTACATGCGCTAAACGTCATTTTATCAATAGGCCTCAATTCAGCTAAATGCTGCTTAATTTCATCTGCGGTTGGTCCGAGGCCTTTTGGATACTGCTCCAACCAAATGATCGGAATTTCAAGAAGATGTGCACCTTGGATTAAGCGTTCTAAATTTACCAAAAGCTCTTTACTCTGATGCATTATTTTGGCAAGTTTTCCTTGTACATCAATTAATACAAGCGCTGTATTATCTATCTTTAACATATACCTCAAACCCTTTCTACTACGTTTTATCTTATTCTAACATATATCTATATAGACTTCACATCGACTATTTTAGCTTATAATCGATAAAAAGACTTTGTATTTCGATAAACTACTTTATATATTTCTTCTACAGCTAATTTTTTTATGCTGGCAATTTTTCGAATGACTTGATGAACCATTTTCGGATGTGTTAATTCTCCTGTAAAAGGACCTGTAAATGGCCAAGGTCCATCTGTTTCAACCATCGTTAACGTTAAAGGATATGTAGCCATTAAATCAATCGATCTTTGACTGTATAAAATATCTGGCGTAACAGAAATATGATATCGATTAGCGATTAACCGTTCTACCGTTGAATTATCTGCCTTAAACCAATGAAAATGAGCCTTGTCGATCGAATGTTTTTCTAATAAATCCAAAGCTATTTCAGCATCTTCATAAACAGCGTGTAACACAATTGGTTTATTGTATTTCTTTGCTAAACGGATAAAATATTCCAATAGCTCAATATACGCTTCAAAAGGAAGGGATGAATCTTCTGTTCTTTGATAAAAGGGAAGTCCTACCTCCCCGATTGCAATCATTTCGTCATTGTGGTCTTCGATAAATTTTATCAACTCTTCCATCTCTTGCTCAGTTGGTAAGCGTTGTTCCGGATGATATCCAAATGCCGGTTTAATTTCCAACCAATCCTTGGATAATTCATATATTAGTTTTGAAGAGGTAATATTTTTTGCGACAGCAATTAGTGCAGTTACATTATATTGTTTTAATTCTTGTAACACTTTTAGTCGTGATTCTTTTTTATAATCATCAATATGAATATGCGCATCAATCACTTTTCTCAAGATCCGTAACACTCCTCTTATTTAGTAGATTCATTTTACGGTAGCATCGATTCTTTTTATTTTACCATTTATCAGTTGATATGCCATCTGTCTTATGGTTCATTTATAATTCTGTTATATAACAACCTTTTAAATTTTCGCCCTTTGTGATATAATAGATATATAATTTGGTTTTTAATGTTTTGGACAGATACCTAGATTTGTTAGCGGTCAACTAGGGATCTGTCGTTTTACCGTTCCATTATTAAATTAGGAGTGTTGTAGATTGTTTAGTGATGATCGCTTTAAAGGTTTAACCACAAGTGACTTAAAGAATGACTTAATCGCTGGGATTACAGTCGGTGTAGTAGCTATCCCTTTAGGAATGGCATTTGCAATAGCGTCTGGAGTTAGTCCGGAATATGGTATTTATACAACAATTATTGCAGGACTCATAGTTGCATTATTCGGTGGATCCCATTTTCAAATTGCTGGACCGACGGGGGCTTTTATTCCTATATTGCTCGCAATCGTTTTACAGTACGGCTACGAAGATTTACTTATTGCAGGAATGTTGGCGGGAGTAATGCTCATTTTAATGAGTATCTTTAAATTTGGCAGTTTAATAACATATATACCTAGATCGGTAACGATAGGATTTACTTCAGGTATTGCAGTAATAATATTTTCCGGACAAATTGAAAACTTCTTAGGCCTGAAAAACATAGAGAAGAAACAATACTTTCATGAAAATATGTTGGAAATTATCAGAAATATTGATACGGTCAACATATACAGTGTACTTATCGCCATTCTTGGCTTACTGATAATTATTTTTGTACCTAAATTCTTTCCTCGATTACCGGTACTTCTCGTGGCACTCGTCATACCGGCAATTATTAGTTTTTTGTTCTTTCAAGGTAAGGTTGCAACTATTGGTTCTGCTTTTGGCGGTATTTCTCAATCTCTACCGGGTTTTAAATTACCTGAAATTACGTTTGATAAATTACTTTATTTGTGGCAACCTGCATTTGCTATAGCCATGCTTGGTGGAATAGAATCTCTCCTATCAGCCGTTGTAGCGGATGGTATGACTGGTAAGCAGCATAAATCAAACCGGGAATTATTTGGCCAAGGTTTAGCGAATATTGTTACTCCATTTTTTGGAGGAATTCCCGCAACTGGGGCGATTGCTAGAACAGCAACCAATATAAAGAGTGGTGCAATAAGTCCTTTCTCAGGAATTTTTCAAAGTATTTTTGTCTTACTAACATTGTTATTATTTGCGCCTTATGCTTCTCATATCCCATTAGCTAGTATGGCTCCAATATTAATGGTCGTTGCATTCAATATGAGTGAATATAAATCGTTCCGTTCGATATTTAAATTACGTACATCAGACTCATTAGTACTAATTACAACATTTCTTCTCACTGTGTTTGTCAATTTAACCATCGCAGTTCCAATTGGATTATTACTTGCCATGGTATCGTTTGTAAGACGTATCAGTAATGTGTTAAACGTACAAAATATCATGCCTGTTCAATTTGCTGACAAAGAAGGTAGAGGAAAAGACAACCGAACTGAATACAGTTGTTCAAAGATTGCCAGTTTTACCATACATGGTCCATTATTCTTTGGAGCTGCGGATCGTTTTGAATCAACTCTCTCACGCTCTATTCTTAAACGTCCAACAGTATTAATTTTAAAAATGCGACATGTATCCGTGATTGACGTTACCGGTGAAGCTAACTTAGCAACGTTTGTGAAAGATTTTATTAAAAAGAAAGGTACGGTTCTAATAACAGAGTTACACGAAGAACCGCTTGATATGTTAAAAAGAAGTGGACTGTATGATGTGATTGGACCTAATAATTTCTTTCATGATACAACAGATGCGATTAATTATGCGTTACAAATTATTGATTTAAAAAAGTGCCCTTACTGTAATAAACGTACAGATAACAGCTGTCGTGTCTTTAAAAAAGTAGATTCATCTTCACTCTAAAATTGAGTGTAGTATCTAAATATATTTACTCACATAATATGAGAATCTTGTCAAAACAAAAACCAGCTGCCATTATTGCAATAATGGCAGCTGGTTTTGATTTAATAAATTGTTTCAAGAGTATCTATCAGATATTTTAAAGCTACTATTCTTACTCTGCTCCTAAACCAGTGTGAGAACGTACAGACATTTCTGCATACACTTTATCTTTATCTTCTGGTTTTGTCATTAATGTTACGAGCCATGCAGCTAAGAATCCTGCTGGAATACTAATGATACCTGGGTTTGTTAAAGGATAAATAGCATTTTCATGTAAAATTTGTGGGCTTAGTAAAATTAATATAATTGTCACCGAAGTACCCGTAATCATAGATGCAACAGCTCCTGGAGTATTGAATCGCTTCCAGTAAATAGAGAATATAATAACTGGTAAGTTAGAGCTCGCACCAATCGCAAATGAATACGTAACTAACTGAGCTACGTTGAAGTTCTTTGCTAAGATACCTAAAATGATCGAAATAATACCGATCAAAAGTGCTGCTAAACGAGCAACTTGGAATTGTTTCTTCTGATCTACTTCACCACGTTTAATAACGTTTGTGTAAATATCGTGAGCAAACACTCCTGCTCCAGTGATTACTAGACCGGCAACAACAGCAACAATCGTAGCGAACGCTACTGCTGAAATAGCAGCCATAAATATTTCTCCACCAAGGGTTCCTGCTCCACCACCGAGAACTTGGGCAAGTAATGGTGCTGCCATATTACCTCCACCGCCTGCTGCAGTGATAGCTTCTTCACCAACAAGTGAAGCAGATGCAAATCCGATAATTCCAATGATTACATAGAAAGAACCAATAATAACCATACCCCAGATAACGGACGATCTAGCAGCTTGAGCAGTCGGTACTGTGAAGAAACGTACCAGTAAATGTGATAATCCCGCTGTTCCTAAAATTAAGGTCATTCCTAAAGATAATAAATCAATAGGGTTCTTATATAACTGTCCTGGTTCTAAGAAAGAAATTCCCTGACCACCAATTTTTCCAAGACCAGCAATTTCACTTCCATTTATAATAGAACCAAACAAAGATGACAAATTAAACTTAAAGATTACCGCAATAAATACTAACATGACAAGCATTGCACTCATTAGTAAAACTGCTTTAATAATCTGTACCCAGCTCGTTGCTAACATTCCACCGAGTGTAACGTAAATCATCATTAGAACTCCAACAATGATTAAGGAAACTTCATATGGAATACCTACTAGTAAATGAATAATTGCACCAGCACCAACTAATTGAGAAATCATATAAAAGATAGTGATTCCCATTGTCACAAACGCCGCTGCTGTCCGTACAGGACGCTGTTCTAAACGATAAGAAATTACGTCTGCAACAGTAAACTCTCCTGAGTTTCTAAATGGCTCTGCAATAATAAATAATACAATAATATATCCCATCAACCAACCAATCGAGTACATAAAACCATCATAACCGTAAAGGGCTACTAATCCCGCAATCCCAAGGAAAGATGCGGCACTTAAATAGTCTCCCGCAATCGCCATCCCATTTTGGAAACCTGTTAAAGATCTACCGGCGGCATAAAAATCTTGTGTACCCGTTGTACGTTTCGATGCTAAATAAGTTACGTACATCGTTAACGCAATAATAAGTCCAAATAAAATAATTCCAAATATTTTTGCTGTATCCAAATCTTATGCCCCCTTTTCTTTCGTCTTCGGTCCATATTTTTGAACAATCTCATCGATCATTCTGTCATACTTTCTTGCTTTGACTACATATACAAATGCAAGTGTCCAAATGACAATAAAATACGATAAACCAAACAGATATCCAAATGTCAAGTTACCAATTACAAGTTTTGTCATTAACGGTTTTGCATACGCAGATAAGATTGGAAATGTTAAATAGTATAAGAAGAATAGAATAGGAACTGGGAAAATAAATTTGTATTTCTGCCGTTTTAATTCCTTAAATTCTTCTGTTTGTTCAATTTGTTCAAAGTTAATAGCTTTTGACATTACACTACCTCCCTTTTATATCAATAATGTAAACGCTTAACAGGTAGTTTATCAAAATCATGAACAAATTGTGTTATTTCCGTTTGAATGGTTAAAAATTCAGACTAAGTGGTTCAATAATTAATTTAGAAAGCCTCTTAATGTCCAAATCTCTCAAATAATGCTTTTCGTGCCGACCTGCTTACAGGTATTGTCGTTTTCTCTTTATTCTTTAAAGTAATATTATACGCACCATTAAACCAAGGTGTAATTTCTAAAATATGGTTTAGGTTTACCAAATAACTACGGTGAGTTCGAAAAAATGACAAGCCTTCTAATTTTTTCTCTAATTCTTGTAAAGTCATTTTACTCTCAATAACGTCGTTTTCCGTGTGAATTTCCAGCATCCGTTGAGATGGAACGGCATAATAAATTGAATCAGGAGATAAGACAATCATCTTTTCTCCATCATCAATTAATAATTTTCCACTGGATGGATGTGTATTCGGAAGTTCGATTTCTTTTTTATCCAACAGCCGTTTCTTAATTCGTTCTACCGCCTGATGGAGTCTGCCCTGGTCAAACGGTTTTAATAAGTAATCAACTGCTTCGATTTCAAAGGCATCAATTGCATAAGCATCATAGGCAGTTGTAAAAACAAATAAAGGGGTATTACTCGTAAACTTCATAATTTGCTTGGCTGCCTCAACCCCTGTAATACCTGGCATCTCTATATCTAAAAACAACACATCGGGTTTATGTTCAAAATAAAGGTCTACTAACTCTTCTCCTGTTTCAGCACTAGGACATAGAATGATCTCTTTTTCTTTTTCAAGTAGATAAATTAATTCTTCTCTAGCTAAATATTCATCCTCGGCAATCATTACTTTAATTTGCATTTGTATTCCTCCTTACTGCACCATTTGGGATTGTAAAATAAACCTTACTTCCTCTTGATGGGAAGTTCTCCACATATACACGTGATTCTTCACCTAGCAAACTGATTAATCGTTGATTCACATTATAAAGACCAATCCCACCATTATCTTTATTTGTTTTTCTTTTATGATTAATATTTTCAATTTCTTTTTCATCGAACCCTACACCGTTATCTTGAACAATGACCATAATTCGATCTTCCTGCTTTTTAATAAGCACATCGATCTTCCCGTTTGTTGTGACACTTTTAAGTCCGTGCTGTATAGAGTTTTCTACTAACGGCTGAATAGTCGATGGAGGTATTAATACATTAGAGACTGTACGCTCTTGTTCAAAATTGATCTGTAACCGATTTGAAAATCTCGCCTGAATAATTTCGATATAAGCTTTCACATGCTCACATTCTCTTTCTAATAATATCAATGATTCTGAAGCGATCCCCAAGTTAAATCGCATGAAATTGGCTAGTTGAATTGTAATATGCCTTGCTCTTTTCGGATCAACTCTGAAAAGTGTCGCTATTAAATGTAATGTATTAAATAAGAAGTGAGGATTAATTTGTGCTTGTAAGTTCCGCAGCTCTGCATCACGAATGTTTGCTTTTAAATTTTCACTCGCAATGGCTTTTAACTGGTTCGAAATAAGATCGCCTATCCCTTGAGCCAACACTTTTTCAACAGGTCTAATATGTTGTGTTTTACGAAAGTAAAATTTTATTAAACTTATCGTGTCATTTGCTTCAGTAATTGGAATAATAATTGCCGCTTCAAGAGGACACTCAGGGTTTTGACATGCAATGTCTGTTTTTGAATACGCAATTTGTATCTCTTTTGTTTCGAGCGCTTCTTTCGATAAAGGAGTTATAATTTTATGGCCGATTTGGTGATGGTCATCTCCAATCCCTTTAAATGCTAATACTTCATCTTGACTTGTAACCGAGATCGCAGCAACTCCAGAGCGTTCATAAAGTAAATTAGCAATGCCGTCAGCATGGTCACTTAATGAACCGCTTTTTAAAAAAGGTAATGCTTCTTCTGCAATCGTCAATGCTTGCTTCGTCGCTAAAGCAGCTTCATTTTCTTGTTCATTTAACACAATTCCTATCATTGCTGTAAATACGGCAATTGCTATACTATTAGATAAGACTAAAGGTAATCCTGTTAAATTAACAAACTGAATAACATTTTCATTTTGAGGATATAAGACAATTAATAATTGCATCTGTAAAATGGGCGGAAACACTCCAATAAAAAGAGCCTGTATCGGTGAAATAACTCTTGCTTTTGAAAAAAACCTACCTGTCAGACCTGCCAATAACCCGGTTAGCGGATTAACTAACATATTGGCAAACCAACCAATTCCACCTAAAAACACTAAATGTACTGCCGCAATAATCCCCGCACCTAAGCCTACTATTGGACCTCCTAATAAACCAGCGATTACAATTGCAATTAAACTTAAGCTCACTACCATATGATCAGGTTCTACAATCCAAACTAATCCTTTATTAATCACTTCTCCATTTGATAAAACAATTCCAAAATGACTGCTGGCAATGGCAAAAACTCCAAAGACACATGCATGAATAATTGTCATTTTCGTATCATATTCCCTATATAGCAACGACCTGAAATTTGGGACCCGAGTAAGTACGAAGGCAATGACTAACAGTAAACCGATACGCTCTAATAAAATGATAGTTAAGTCTTTCACTTGCCTTCTCTCCTTAATGTAATCCCTGTTTGTGCCTTGAGATAAAAGCGTTCAAAATCGATTTCTTCTTTACTAGGAAAAAATAATGACCCTAAAATTGCTCCTAAGAACCCAATCGGAATAGCAATAATTCCAGGGTTATACAAATTAAAGATAGGTTCCCGCAGAATCCAGCCATTTTCTACATTCATAATATGTGGACCAAGCATTAATAAAGACAGGGAGGCAACTAAGCCACTGATCATACCTATTAATGCTCCAGTCTTACTAAAGCGTTTCCAATATATAGTAAACAAAATAACTGGTAGATTACTAGAAGCAGCAACGATAAAAGTTAACGACACTAGAAAAGTAACATTAATATTTTTTAATCCTAAAGCAAATAAAGTAGAGATTAAACCAATCGCAAATGCAGACCATTGTGCCGCTCTCAACTGCTCTTTTTCAGTTGTGTTACCCTTTTTAATTATATGGTGATAAATATCATGAGAAAATGCTGTCGTTGCAGAAATAACTAAACCTGCGACTACCGCAACAACCGTAGTAAAAGCAATAGCAGAAATGAATGCTAATAAAAAGTCTCCCCCTAATGCCTTTGCTAATAGAGGAGCAGCTAAATTACCAGTGGAGTCAGCTACGATTAAATAATCATATCCAATAACTGCAGCAGTTCCTAACCCTAAAACTAACGTCATTAAATAAAATAATCCAATAATCCAACTGGCTGTTAGAACAGACTTACGTACCTCAGCTGCATTGCGTACCGTATAGAATCGAATTAATATATGCGGTAACCCTGCTGTCCCTAAAATTAACGCTATATATAATGAGAACACTTCATATGGATTCGTCAGTAAATGACCCGGCATAAAAAATTGATCACCAAAAGGAGTACCCATTTTCACTTTATCTATCAACGTATATACATCCCAGTTATAATAAGAAAAAACAATTAAGGATAATAAAAACGTACTCGACATAAGTAGAATCGTTTTAACAATTTGCACCCATGACGTAGCAATCATTCCACCAAAAACAACGTAAACAGTCATTAAACTGCCAATCACTAAAACTGAGGTAGAGTAATCAATATTTAATAGTAATCTAAGTAGTAAGCCTGAAGCAACCAATTGCGGGATCATATAAAAAATAGAAATAATAAAAGAACCGATTGCCATAATCCAACGAATTTGGTTGCTAGGAAATCGTGCACAAATCACGTCGCCTAATGAATATTTACCTAAATGATGAACAGGTTCAGCAACAAACAATAAAACGACTAAGTATGATACTAAGAAACCGAGTGAGTATAAAAACCCATCATACCCATTCAACGCAATTGCACCGACAATCCCAAGAAAAGATGCTGCACTTATATAGTCACCAGCGATTGCCATTCCATTTTGAATTCCTGTTAATCGCCCTGCAGCTGTGTAGAATTGTATCGTTGTCTTACTACGTCTTGCAGCCCAGTATGTAATAATTAACGTACAGACAACGATACAGACAAAAAATAAAAAATAGGTAAAGTTCATTCCGCTTCCTCCTGCTTTATTCGATCAACTAGCTTGTCCAGTTGTTTTGCCTTAATCCAATAAACCCAACCGATTAACCAAGTCATTAGGACTTGCATAAAAGCATAAATCCATGCCCAAGACACATTGGCAATTGCCGGCTTGTTCATCGTGTCAGGTATCACACTAAGAGATAGCGGGAGAGCCAAATAAAAAATAATTGCTAATACTGTTATGGATACAACAAATAACCTTCTCTCCTGTTTCCATCTTTTGATGGTATCCACTTCACTCCTCCATTCTATTTATTTAATTAAAAATTTCGAAAACTTAACACAATATTCTAAAATAACAGGAAAATTCCGAACGAGAAACAATGTGTTTCCTAAGTTCGGAATAATAGCTACTTTCTCTCTGTAGTTTTATTGAAAGGTAGCACCTAAATTAGTAACAATTTGTTTTTTACGAGAAACAACACCCTCTAATAATGCGCGGTTACCTGCTAATTGTACGCTAAAAGCATCTTCTACATTTCTGCTTGCTTTACCTAAGGCTAATACTTCCGAGTTACTGTTAATAATATCCGTAACAACTAATAAAAATAAATCTAACTTTTTATCTTCTATAATCTTTTCTATTTCTTTTTCAAGATCTGCTTGTTTTTCATAAATTTCTTCAAGATCTACTGCATTCACTTGTGCTATTTCAACTTTGGATGGCCCCATCATAAACTCTTTAGAATCCATTGCTAAGAGTTCGGCAATCGACTTATCGCTTAAATCAGTTCCCGCTTTTAACATATCAAGACCATATGTATCTAAATCAATATTCGCGATCTTCGCCAAGTCTTTTGCTGCTTTTATATCCTCTTCTGTACAAGTTGGAGATTTAAACAATAAAGTGTCGGAAATAATAGCAGAAAGAAGTAAAATAGCATTCTTTTCGTTTACTTCTAAATCGTTTTCTTTATATATTTTATTCAAAATTGTTGCCGTACAACCTACTGGTTCTGCTCTAAAAAGAAGTGGATCATTCGTCTCAAAGTTTGCAATACGATGATGATCAATTACTTCAGTAATTTTTACATCCTTAATATTATCTACTGATTGCTGAAATTCATTGTGGTCTACAAGAATAACTTCTTCCACACCTTCTTCTACTTTTTCAATGAAGCGAGGTGCCTCTACTTCAGCAAACTGTAAAACATATTCCGTCTCTTTATTCAGCGCTCCAAGTCTGACCGCCTCAACATTTTTTCCTAACATAGTCTTTAAATTTGCATATGCAATCGCTGAACAAATTGAGTCTGTATCAGGATTCTTATGCCCAAATATGAATGTTTTTCCCATTTCAATACCCCTAATTCAATAGTTATATGTACTACATTAACATATTTCTCCACAATTAGTTACATATTTAACTTGTTTTTCTACCTGTTATCTTCAATATTCGACATTTCAAGACGAAAGAGGTTTAAATTATGTTAAGATATATTTTACCTAATAAATGTTCGACGCGCAATACAGTTTTTTCAAAAAAGGTAGGTAATTTGTAGTGGGAAAAGTTATCATTATTGGAGCTGGAATTGTTGGCGCTTCAGCCGCCTATGAATTAGCTCAAAAAGGTTTTCATGTTACCTTAATTGATGAACATGCAGACGGTCGTGCAACTTCAGCTGCAGCGGGCATCATCTGTCCATGGGTAACTCGTAGAAGAAATAAAGCTTGGTATGAATTAGCTCGAAAAGGAGCCGCCTATATTGAACAGTTGATTTCCGAATTACATGCTGATGGAGAAAGGGATACTGGGTACAAAAAAATTGGCGCAATGCGATTGCATACTGATGTAGAGAAACTACACGAATTAAAAGAGATTGCATGTAAAAGAAGAGAGATTGCTCCGCAAATAGGTGAACTCACACTCTTATCAGAAAAAGAAACCCAGGAGAAACTTCCTATGTTAAATGGTACCTATTCTTCCTTATTTATCGAAGGAGCAGCACGTGTTGATGGTCGCGCGTTACGTGATTCCCTTATTTCAGCTGCAAAGAAATACGGTGCTATATATATAAAAGGAAAGGCGAATATCAATTCAAAGCAAAATAAAATAACCGGTGTAGAAGTCGGAGAAAAAAACGTTCATGCAGACATGGTCATCGCAACAAATGGGGTATGGATGCCCCAGCTTCTAAAACCTTTAGGCATAAACCTGAATATTACTGCGCAAAAAGGTGAAATCATCCATTTGCAAACAGACACAATCGATACATCCTCATTGCCTGTTGTGATGCCACCTAATAATCAATATATGTTACATTTTGATCGTGGCAAAATAGTTATCGGAGCCTCTCATGCAAATACTGACACACTCACAACAAACATTACAGCTAGCGGTATTCACTATATACTTGATGAAGCATTAAAGGTAGCCCCTGGATTAAGTAATTTATCGATCGTTGAAACTCGAGTTGGTTTTAGACCATTTACCTTTAATCACTTACCTATTTTCGGTAAAATCCCAGAAATAAATGGTTTACTGATTGCAAATGGACTAGGGGCATCTGGACTTACGACTGGACCTTTTATCGGAAAGCAACTTGCAGCAATGGTAGAAGGTTCTGAGCTAGATGTTGAATTGAACGCATATCGTGTTGAGCAAGTGTTGAAATAAATGAGAAAACAAGGGCGGTTTTATATCGCCTTTGATTTTTGTTGCTTTTTATTCGGTTCTATCCGGTTTAGAAATTCGACTACTTTTAAGTATATAAATTGGAAAATAGGACTTTGCACAAACGTAAAAATTAACGTAAAGATAAACACTGGTCCTCCAATTAATAACCCTAACAAGAGGATACTTGTTTCCGTAATAATCCGTACCTTTCCGATCGAGACACCAGTCTTATCTGAAATAGATAACATAAACCCGTCTCTTGGTCCAGATCCAATTCCTGCAGCATTATAAATTCCTCCGCCAATCCCCATAAATACAATTCCTGCAACAATAACAACGACGTCCATCCATGTATGAGAGGCCTTAGGTAGAAAATCTAGCCATAAATAAAAATCAACAAAAGATCCAACTAGAAAAGCGTTTAATATCGTACCAATACGGACATATGTCCTGTCTAAAATTAATGAAACGGTTACAAGGATTATTCCAATAATAATATTCCATGTACCAATCGTTAATCCGAACTTATCAAATAATCCTACATTCAGTACATCCCATGGATGTAGACCTAAATGTTGCATGTTGATTGTAACAGAAATCCCAAAACTAAAAAGAATCGTTCCAATCATAAATACTAGAAAACGTACATAAATCAATTCACTTCACTACTTTCAAGCAAAATTCAAGATGTATCGATTAGTAATCTCATCCGACAATTTTATGATGAGTCGGATCCCCTACAGGAAGAAATAAATTAGGGGAAGATGAGCAACTCTAACTTAGCGTGAACTTTTTATTGGTAACTGTTAAAACTAACTGAATCCCTTTTGGAACATTCCAAAATATTATCTTAAGTAAATTATACCATGGAAAATTTGTAAATCGAATCTTGCTGTTTAACTAACGTTTTGCTTTCCTCCTTTTAAGGTATATAAAAAATAAACCAAAGGGGAAAATCATGAAAAATCACAAGAGAAAATACCTTATAGCATTGCTTTTGTTTATTGTTATATTAATTCTCGTCATTTTTTACAATACAAATAAATCTTTACCAGAAAGAATCTCATATGAAGGCGAAACACATTATGTAGATGATGTAGAATTCTTATATAATCTGACTTATCAAGATGAGAATGGCATCACGATATATGAACAGGAAATTTTTTCAGAAATTGAAAAAATAATCGGAGAAGCGGAAGATGTTATTGTCGTTGATATGTTTCTATTTAATAATTACACAGACCAAGACAGAGATTTTCCTAAATTAAGTTCGAATCTAACAAACGCATTAATTACACAAAAAGAAAAACATCCTAATATCCAAATTATTTTTATTACTGATCCAGTAAATACGGGGTATCATTCATATGAAAATGAACTGCTTGAAAAACTGAAAGAGAACGGGATCGATGTGGTAGTTACAAGTTTAAATGAACTAAGAGATTCAAACCCTCTCTATTCAGGCATCTGGCGGATATTTTTCCAGATGTTTGGTCAGGAAGGGAAAGGTTGGCTGCCAAATCCGATTTCGTCAGACGCGCCAAAAGTTACACTACGCTCATACTTACTCTTGTTTAATGTAAAAGCAAATCATAGAAAAGTAGTAGCTACCGAAAAAGCAGCAATCATTACATCAGCAAATGCTCATGATGAAAGTGGTTTTTTCTCCAATACTGCATTTAAGGTGAGGGGGAACATAATCAATGACATTTTCGAATCGGAGCAAGCGGTCATCGACTATACAACCAAAGAGCACCCCATAAATATTAGAAAAAGAAAAGATTCTAAGGAAAAAAAAGAAGGAAATATTGCGATAAAATATCTAACTGAAGGAAAGATATATGAACACATATTACAAAATATTAACCAGACAAAGCAAGGAGATGAAATATGGCTAAGTATGTTTTATATAGCCGACAAAAAGGTGATCGATGCTTTAGTGGTTGCTGCAGATAGAGGGGTTCAAGTGAATATGATTCTCGATGCGAATAAAATTGCCTTCGGTCATACAAAAGCGGGTCTGCCGAATTTACCGACCTCTTCAGAAATGATTACACATGATAACATTCAAATTCGCTGGTATGATTCTGCAGAGGAACAATACCATCCAAAAATGATTTATATTAAAGATGAAAAGGATGGAATAATCATCGGAGGCTCAGCAAATTACACACAGAGAAACTTAGACGACCTCAATTTAGAGAATGATATAAAAATCGTGTCATCCTTAGATGAACAGGTAATGAAAGATATGGATGCTTATTTTCAACGTATGTGGAACAACGAGGACGGAATTTTTACAGCGGAATATGAAAAATATCAAGATACATTAACTCCTGCCAGAAAATTAACATACTGGGTCCAAAAATTAACAGGGTTAACGACGTATTAGCGAAAAGCAGTTGCTTCTTATGAAGAAGCGGCTGTTTTTTAAGGAGTAGAGAGTTTATTCGGCTATTTGATTGAAGCTGCGAGGAACAAAATACTGTCACGCTATCGTCATACTCTAATTTTTTCCTTAGGGTTCGCCACCTCTCAAAGGTAATCTAGCCAAATGCTGCAGGACACTTATTCAAGAAGCGCGCCCGATTGCCGAAGTTGATATGGAATCCTTAGTCTCTCCTATCCTCATAAATCTTTTTTAAAACAAATAATACGGTTGACCTCTCTAAATCCCAATTTTAGATGAACTGCCAAGCTCCCCTCATTTTCCAACTCACAATCACTTGCAAATTCACGACAACCTTTGTTTCGCGCCCATTCCTCACAAACATTCACCAGTTTTTTTGCAAATCCTTGTTCACGAAACGCATCTCTTACGAATAGTCCCTCTAAGTAGCCTACAGGACTTGAATTTGTTCCTTCAACATAATCATATCGCAATTGACATTGTGCAAACCCAATTGCTTTATTGTCACAATATGCCAAGAAAACTTTTGCGTCAGGCTGAGAAATAAGAAGACTCATTTCTTGAATTAATTCCTCTAATGTGTGGTCTGCCCACAGTAGTAGAGCGAGATTTGCAGCTTCTTTTGCTTCCTTTAATGTCGCTTCTTTTATCATCAAAAAACCTCCAAGTTTTTGAATAACATTAAACAATCTGGCTCGATAAATAAATAACTGTCTTATGCGGTCGCGACCGTTTGTTGAATACGAATACTATTAAACTTAACCCTATTTGTATTTTTGGATTACAGTCAACGAACCTATTCATTAAATGGTATCTCGATTGAATCTTTAACATACGTTGTCCCGTTACTGTTTTCGCCCAATACATCAATCCAAACATAATCATCGTTCCAATATAATTCGAAAGTATCCCACATTGAAAGATCCCTTATGTCCCATTCCTTATATCGACTCGGATCACTGTTCTTTTGACCATAATATATTCTGACAGGTGCATTGAAATTATAACGCTGTTTCGATCCCTTGGAATATGTGGATTTTCGAATCTGAATAGCATAATCCCCATATGGATCTTGTTTGGATGCAGTTGGAATATAACCAAGTTCTATGTACTCTACATTAAACGGAGTGGCGTTACTTGTTGCCTTAAAGCTAATTACCTCTGGGACTTGTTCTTCTCCATATAAAATAATTTTTGCCTCATTTTCATTGTTCCAGGTGATTTCAATATTCGATTCATCTAGTCTCTTACCATCATTAGATATACTTGTATCAAGATATTCATTTCTATATTTCAAACGAATGGAGGAAGGACCAAAGAAAAAGGGTTCTCCTTTTTCAATCACCTTAATTTTATTTACATCATTTGGAGAATCACTGACAACAAGGGTATTTTCTTTAATTTCTGTGTCGTAGTAGAATTTGATAGTCAAAAATAGAATGGGTCCAAAGATCAAAATTACTGCCCATATTAAACATCCCCACATAGACCTCATTTTTGTACGTGCGATATCTTGCTTTATATCCAAATAAACAGCCACCTTGTATTAATTATTTATTTCTAGCGAGTAATTAAAATATAATTTATTCAATTATCTGGCTGGTTCGTTGAACTTTTTTTATAAAGTATGTTTAATATTACATCGAAATCATAGCTTCCAGTGCAATAACAAACTGATCCAAGCAATAGAATTTTACATCCCCACATTCAATGATTCTATTAATTCTTCTATCATCGGAAAATAACAGAATGAACCCTTTTTCAGTGTTTTTTACCTTTATGTCCATATTCTTTTCTTTTATTTGTAGTTGTGGAAATCCTTGTTCTTTAACAATATTTGACGAGAAAGCAAATTCAATATTTTCATCAGTTTGAATTGGGAAGATTGATTCCATTTCACCTATGTATCCGTCTTTATCAATCCATATCATTAAACTTTGAGCATATCTGATTGGCAGACAATTATCATTCATCCGTTCAGTCCTAATTGAATATGTCCTTACTTCTTGAACTTTTCTTCCTTTAACCGTGATAGGGTCTTTTAAAATCTCAGTAACTTTTAACATATTTCAACCTATAAAATGAACCATATCATACGGATAATAAGGTGTATCTTTTAAACTACTATCGTCTAACCCAAGGGTTTTGGCAATCGCACCACATTCAAAACTCCAGTAACCGCTGTAAATAAGCTCATCCTCCTTTTTATGAGTATCGTACCATCCCATATCATCGTGGGCATCGTACCAATCTACTTCTAAGTAAGTTTTTAATAAAGATAATGCTTTTTCTTTATTTTCATCTTGGATGATATCATGTAATAGTGGATAAGGGTGACCAAAATGAAGAGAAGTAGTCCGAATTTCCCAAGTTGTATCGTAGGAATGAAGCAAGAAATCAATTAAATAATCTTCTACGCCATCTTTTATAATTAGCTGTTTTAATCGTTCCATTTGTGATGACTCAATATTTAACATATACCCTATTGACAATAGATAGACCATCTCTATATAATCGCCTTCTGAATCCCATGTTTTCTCCGCTATATCAATGACTTCAGGAACAAAGTCTTTGATCTTTTCTAGGGGAGCACCTGAGGAATATAATGCTTTCAATTTTCTAAAGTGAGCCCCAAAGAGATAGTTGTACCCACTTTCAACTCCATCATCGACTTCTCCTCTTTCTGCAATTACTTTCCTAATTACATTCGTAAATTTAGTAATTCGCTGTTCCTCATCTTCAATTAATTGATTAAAATACTTTTTACTTCTTAATTTATCTCTAACCATGAATTCACAATCCTCTGGTTCTACTTTTCAATTAAAGTAGAGCATCTATTGCAATTACAAAGTTATTTGAGCAATAGAATTTTACTTTTTCACATTCAATAACTTTATCGATTTGCGTATAATCGGAGAATAAAAGGATGAATCCACCTTTAGTGTTTTTAACTTTAATATCTTTATTTTCTTCAAAAACTTCTATCTTAGGGAGCCCTTTTTCTCTAACAAAATTTGATGTAAAACTAAATTCCATATCTTCTTCTGTCTGTACTGGGAATATCGACTCCATTTCGCCTATGTACCCATTTTCGTCAATCCATACCATTAAGCTTTGAGAATATCTGATTGGCAAACAATCATCATTCATTTTCTCAGTTGAAATAGAATAAGTATTAACTTCTTCTATAAAACTTGTCGTTATTTCAATATTTTCTTTTAATACATCTTTAATTTTGAACATTATACTCCCTGCTTTCTACCGTTTAAAAGTTGCTGGCCATATTCCGACTACTTCATTCGTGTCTGCATTAACAAATACACTAGTACCGGTTTTTGGATTTATATATTCTTGACTATTTCCTTGTGCTTTCTTTGGAGTATTTTTTAGCGCTTCAATAACATCGGCTGGCATGATATCTTTTCTCCCAGACTTAAAAAGCGAATTATAAGCATGAGGATTAAGTTTCATACCATTCTCGAAACCTTCGTCCAATATTTTATCAAAGGTGGGTCTTCGAAGCTTTCTCAAGTCAGGATTTCTATTAGCATTGTAAACTACTTCACTGCTCCCTAAACTTTTTCCAGCCCCAGTTTTCCCCTTACTAAACATCTGAAATTGATTTTCTACCACTTTAAAGCTTGGTCCTCCTGCACTGGCGAAAGCAGAATTAGGAAAGAACCCGAGATTATCTAACATTTCGTTTATTTGTCTTACTAGCCGATCTGCTTCTGCTTGGGTTAGTTCTTTTCCTTTTTTTGCGATTGCATGGCCGTGTGCTTTCGCCAATTGACTAAGCTGTGTCAATTTTTCTTGGGCATTCATGGCCTTCGTAGTTTGGAGTGCACGTGTACCTTTAGCAGCAGTTCCTACTTTTCCAGCACCTTTTGCAAGCCTTGCCGGTGGAACCACCGTTAAAATACTCCAACCGACGGATTCTAACCAGGCAGCGAAGCTTAAACTTTCTCCTGTAAAAGGATCCTTGCCATTAAATGCATGGTATAAATCATTTACGCCTACAATGTCTAAGCCAAACTCAGCAACGCCTTCCCAATTCATCGGCTCTTTCGGTTCTGTTGTCCGATTATAGGCTTGTAATTCCCGAATTTCTCTACTTAGTGACATCACATCATTTTCTTGTATATATTGCTGAACTACTGATACTGCTTCTATGTATGGATCGACGGGTTTTGTTTGAGGTAATATATCGTGTAATGGTGGCATTTTTTGATCAATATAATTCTTACCTCGTTTTTCTACTTCCCCTAATTCAAATTGTACTGCAGCCAGATCTTCAATTGCAAGATGGTCTTGAATATCTTGTATAATCGAGACATGGCTTTTAATCACATCTTCCTGTTCTTCATAATAAGCATACATTCGATTTAAATACTCACGTATATCATCCGTCTGTATCTTCAACTTTCCCACACCATCACCTCTTTCGAGTCCTGCCTTAATACATACCATACTCTTTCTGCAATTGTTTTACTTCATAACTTTCATAGCTCGTTATTCCACTACTTGGCATACCGTGATAAGCAGCCAATGTTTGATCTGTTTGTGCAAATTGTTCAGCAATTTCGGTTGCATTATCTTGAAGTGTAGTGATGTTTTTCGATAGAATTTCCATTAAATTAATTAATGTATCTGTATAATAATGAACTTGTCCCAAACTGCTCCGATCAATCCCTTGCTCTTCCAAGTTTTCTTTAAATTTAATAAGTGTACTAATCATCAGATCAGCACTGCCTTTTTCTTCATAAAGCACTTTATACAATTCTTCCATGCGATTCATATCGATAAGAATCTTACTCATACTTTCCCACTCCTTTTGCAAGGTTTAAATCCACCTATTTAAAACATATTCGCACTTTTCCGTTCCGCCTCAGAAATTTCATCATCCATTAGATTTACTAAATCAACGAGGATAGTAATATAATCTTCAGCCAATTTTGCACTTACCATATATTCATTTACCTGTTCACGATAGTTATTTATGGACTCCCCTGACAATTCAGCAAATATTCGATCAAATTCGCCTGTAATTTTATTCGTTGAATCCATAAATGCAGATAGTTGACTTTTAACATCTGATATTCCTTGGAGTGTTTTATCTGAATCATACTCAATGGTAACCTTCGCGCTTCCTCCACTACCAATTTCAAGCATTCGTTTACCCTCCCAGCATTTTTTTCACACTCTGATCAATGTTTGCTTTATTTAAATAATTTGCACGGTCTTCTGCTGATAATCCCATTAATTCTCTCGTATAATAGTTAAATAACTCTATTTTTGTCTGATACAATTGTTCTTTTCTTGCTCTAAGAGCTTCTAGACTATCCGAATAAGCTGTTTGATAATGTAATAGAAAGGAATCTAATTGATTGAATGTTTCTTCCGCAGCATTTTTTGATTGACTAGTATCCCAAAAATTTGAATGAATAGATGCTGGACAATAAAGCGCAACTGATTGAGCACTTTCCAGCCATTGGATTGCATTTTCCAATCGATTTATCCGCGTATCATAATCCATTCCGTCATTCCTCCCAGATTATTCAATTAAAAATTCTTGATTAATATTTCCTTTTTTAATCGGCGTACGCTTTTCCCATTCTTCGATGAAATCCAGTAATTCAGCATCTTCTTTGTACCCTTTAAAAAAAATTGTTTCAATATCTTCTTCATTAAAAAAATACATCTCTTCATTCACCATTCCAACTGGATACAAACAAGCCATATAATCCATATAAACATTTTCACTATGTATATTTTCAACGATTGGCTTTCTTCCGGTAATCATTAGTTTTTCTTCACCTTTTTTTAACATAACAACGCTTCCAATTGGTAACATAAATTCACCTCTTTTGATTCAATCAAAGATACTTTAACTTTCTATAGTAAACTAGATAATTATGCCTAGATTGCTTTGATAGAAAAATATCCCATTTTAACGCTACTTTAATAAAACTCCTTCCAATTGTAAAGAGTTTTTAATAGATTTAATAGTAAATGAATCAAAAAGATTACTCGCTTTCATAACTTCCATTCTTTAGCCTCTTGTTTATTCAACTATTTTATTTAAAATAATCTATTACACTTATTACTTTACTCCTAGTAAATATCCTAAATATTACTTTATTTTTAACAAAAAAGGTCTCGATCCATTAACGGAATCAAAACCTTTTAAGTAACTGCTTATTTTATGTTGTATGCCCCATGCATGACAGGACCTACATATTCATTTAATTTCCAACCATGTTTAATAGCGGCAGTAACAAATTGCTTAGCCGCTGACACTGCATCTTTTACTGATTTACCTTGAACTAAATTTGCTGTAATCGCTGCAGCAAAGGTACATCCCGCACCATGATTATAATTAGTAGCAATTTTATCTTCTTCTAATATAGTAAACGTTTGACCATCGTAAAATAAATCGATTGCTTTTACATGTTCAAGTGCTTTGCCACCTTTAATAATGACATTTTGCGCACCTAGTTTGTGTATTTTGACTGCTGCATCTTTCATTCCTTCAACAGTCTTGATTGGACCTGTTTTTGCAAGTTGGCCCGCTTCGAATAAATTAGGGGTAACAATTGTTGCTCTAGGGATAAGCAATTCGCGTAGTGCTTCTGTATTTTCAGGTTGTAGTACTTCATCTTCTCCTTTACAGACCATCACAGGGTCAATGACTACATGATTTACTTTATATTGATCAATTTTTTTGGCTCCCAGTTTGATTATCTCAACAGAACCAAGCATCCCAGTCTTCATTCCATCAATTTCAACAGATAAGATTGTATTAAGCTGTTTTTCAACGATCTCTAGGTCTATTGGGAATACACCATGGCTCCAATTATTTTCTGGATCCATTGTGACTATTGAAGTTAACGCTGTCATGCCATAGACACCATATTCCTGGAATGTTTTTAAATCAGCTTGAATACCAGCTCCACCACTTGAATCAGATCCTGCAAATGTTAATACTTTTTTCATGTATGTTCCAACTTTCTGTCATAAGAAATTTTTAGTATATTACTAGAATAATAAAAATGTTTCTAAAATAAAAGAGTTTTTATTTTAATACAAATAAAAAATAATTTATACCCTACTACTTGTTTAGCAATACTATAACCTCATTTGTAAGAAATTATTGCAGTATTTATCTAACAAGATATACATAAAAAGCCAGAAATAACCTTGACATAAATATATCTGTTAACTATAATGTGACTACCTAAGAAATGCTTTGTCGACAATTGACAGAAAGAGACCGGGACAAAACAAGCTAGTAAGTAAATATAGAACAACTTTTAGAGAACGCTTACAAAAACACGTTTTTTGACAAAAAGAAGGGGGAGAAGACATGATTGACAGGATTGTTCAATTATCGGATTGGATATGGGGACCGCCGATGATTATTTTATTATTTATTAGCGGTATTTTTTTAACAGTAAGATTAGGTTTTTTTCACCTTAGATATGCTAAATATATTTTCGGACAAACAGTTGGAAGTCTATTTAAGAAACAAAATCCTACAAAGCAGGCAGAAGGTACAATTTCACCGTTTCAAGCTCTTACTTCTGCACTGGCCTGTACAATCGGTGCAGGTAATATTGTAGGTGTACCTGTTGCTATCATGTTAGGTGGACCAGGAGCTATTTTCTGGATGTGGGTTATCGCATTATTAGCAGGTGCAATAAAGTTTTCAGAAGTTGTACTAGCTGTCCGGTACCGTGAAAAAAATGCAAAAGGCGAATACGTCGGTGGTCCGATGTATTACATAACTAAAGGATTGAAGATGAAATGGCTTGGTGTTTGGTTTGCTGTTGCCCTTATGTTTGAAGTAGCTGCAAGCAATATGGTACAAGCAAACTCACTTGCTTTATCTGTTAAAGAAACATTTAATATTAGCCCAATAGTAACTGGGATTATTACGATGATTTTAGTAGGCGCAGTTATTATTGGCGGTATTAAGCGAATAGGAAGCTTTACTGAAAAATTTGTTCCATTTATGGTATTTATCTATTTGGCTGGAGCATTATTCATTATAATAATGAATATCAATATGGTTGGAGAAGTTTTTGGCTTAATATTCGGTTATGCATTTAAACCTATGGCAGCTGCTGGCGGGTTTGGGGGTGCAGTAATTGCTCAGGCAATCAGACACGGATTTGCGCGTGGAGTTTATTCGAACGAAGCTGGTGTAGGTACAGCACCAATTGCTCATGCTACAGCGACAACAGATCATCCGGTTAGACAGGGTCTATGGGGCCTTGCAGAGGTCGTAATTGATACGTTGGTCGTATGTACAGCAACTGCTTTTGTTATATTGTCTACAGGGGTATGGAAAGCTGAAGGCGCTGGTGATGATCCTTCTGCATTAACTTCCATCGCATTCTCCGAGGGGTTAGGGACCATTGGTGGGTATGTTGTAACCATTTCACTGTTATTCTTTGTAGTGTCTACTGTAATCGTATTGTCTTTCTATGGAGAAAAACAAGCTGAGTTCCTGTTTGGACATAAGGCCGTTTGGGTTATGAAAGTAGTCTATGTACTTTCCATTTTAATTGGTGCGGTTGGTGGAGCAAAAGTAATGTGGAGTCTTCTAGACATTAGCCTAGCAGCAATGGCAATCCCGAATATTATTGCTTTACTATTATTAAGTAAAGAAGTAGTTAGACTTAAAAACGAATATTTCAATTCAATGGACTTTTACTTAGGAGATATCCGTCGAAAGAAAAGTGCATAACTAATAAAATATTACTGATGAACTTTATAGTTCATCGGTAATTTTTATTCTTCCTTGAATGGCCGATTGCCTAAAGTTATCGGGGATTATGAGATGGTAAATATAATCGATGTTAGATTGTTTCGCTAAAACCATCTCTGTAACATGCTCTTTTCTCATTCTGTTTGCCTTTGGACATCTTTCTAATCGTCCATAAGGGGTCATTCGATTTGTTCGGAGATAGTAGCTGCCTACTGCCCGGACTGCATCAGGTCTATTGATCTTTTCCGCAATTTCTGTGTATGTAACTGTTTGCCCGTAAGGAATTTCCATCAGTGCCCGCCAAACTGTCCGTTGAAATTCTGTGCCATGAAAATCATCGGCAATGAAAATTCCTTAATTCGTCCCTCAAAATAATAAACCAATTCTTTTTTGTAAGGTTCCATCACATTCGCATCTTCCAAAAATTCATAATTCGGAAGGTGTTTTTTGGATCCCTTAATCATTTTATTATTTTTTTATAAATTTAATATAACTACCCGTTTATAACAACTCCGCCGTTCACGTGAATAAATTGTCCCCCCATATACAAGGAATCTTCCGATGCCAAAAATACGTAGGCTGGGGCGATTTCCCACGGTTGTCCGGCTCGTTTCATTGGTGCGCTCATTCCCCAATTTGCCACTTGGGAGGCCGGAAAGGATGCTGGAATTAGTGGTGTCCACATGTTTCCAGGGCAAACACCATTCACGCGAATTCCTTTATGGTGCAATGATTTGGAAAGCGAGCGAGTAAAGGAGACGATCGCCCCTTTTGTCGCGGAATAATCAATTAATTGTTTATTTCCTTCATAGGCCGCCAAAGAGCCAGCATTAATAATTGTGCTTCCACTTTTTAAATAGGGCAAGGCAGCTTTTGTTATATGAAAAATGGAGAAAAAATTGGTTCGAAAAGTCTTTTCAATTTGCTCTGTCGTAATAAATTCCAAACCTGTTTTTACATGTTGTTCGGCCGCATTATTAACTAAAATATCTAATTTACCAAATTCAGTTATTGTTTGCTCAACAATTTGTTTACAGAAGTTTTCATCTCCAATATCTCCCGGGATAAGTAGACACTTTTGATCTTTTTCTTCAACAGCTTGTTTTGTTTCCTCTGCATCCCGATGTTCATTTAAATAAACAACGGCAACATCCGCCCCTTCCTTGGCAAAAGCAACTGCAATCGCACGACCTTGCCCACTGTCCCCACCGGTGATAATGGCGACTTTACCCTTTAATTTTCCGCTACCAATATAGTTTGGATTATCAAAAACGGGTCTTGGAACCATTTCCGTTTCGAGCCCCGGCTGCTGGGACTGCTCCTGTGTCGGGTATGGTGGGATTGGTTTCATATCGTTATTATTATTCATCATTTCATTTTCCTTTCATTCACTTTGATAATTTGGATAAACATCTTGTGCGGTTTGGATATCAAGCAGCATTGGGACTTGTTTAGTTTGCGCTAATTGCAGTAATTTTTCAAGTTCATTTTCATCTTTAACTATATGGGCCTCCCAACCGCAGGCTTTAGCAAGTGCGGCAAAATCGGGATTTGTGATATCGGTTCCCTCCGCAATAAGTCCCTTGAACGTCATTTTGTTTTTTTCCATTTGTAGTTTCCCATTATTAAAGACAACTACGGTAATTGGCAGTTTATATCTTGTTGCAGTAAGTAAATCGGCCAATACCATTCCAAGCCCTCCATCACCTGTAATACAAATAACCTGATTTTCCGGCATCGTTAATTTTGCAGAAAGAGCTGCTGGAAGGCCAAAGCCCATTGTACGCCAGTTCTGCGAGAGAAGAATAGCGCGACATTGTGTTTTAAAATTTTCCATAAACCAAAGGGTTGAATCCCCTTCATCCAATGCGATAATTGTTTCCTTCGTAATATTTCGTTCAATTGCATTTACAATAGATGATGGGGATATGGGGGACGGGGAATTTCCGCTTTCTTTTTTTAGTGACCACATTTGATGACACCCACAGATCTGATTAATCCATTCCTCATTAGGTGTATGGAACTGCAATTTTTCATTAAGGATTGTTATAATGCTACGTATTGAACCCGTAATCCCGTGATCTGTCGGCATTCCTTCTCCAATTTTCATTTCATTATCTTGAATTTGAATGATCTTAGTTGCCACCGGTGAAAACCCAGCCGGCCACCAGGAGGTCCCAATTGCCAAAATAACATCTGCTTGTTTGAATAATGGTGTTACATTTGGGTTACCACCTTCACCGATCCCCCCCAAATAGAAGGGAAAATCATTTGCAAACATTCCAATTGCCCCATATGCGGTCACAATACCACTGCCCCAATGCGCAGCTAACTTTTGAATTTCGGGGTTTAGAGTTCTTGTCTGATTTCCAACCATCATCATTGGGGATGTCGCACTTTCCATTATGCTAACGGTCTCATCAAATTGTTCCGGGCGGTGAAAAACTGGCTTTTTTTTGACTGGTTGATGGGGCTGTGCATAGGTTATATGTTCAAATAGATCTGTGGGGATAGATAAATGTGCAACTGTGTTCATAGATACAGCCGTATGTATTCCCTTTGCAAGAGCAACAACTGCCACATCCGGATGAACAACAAGTTCGCTGTACCCGGAAATTGCCTGCATCAATTGTTGTTGATTAATTAGTTGTTTATATGGCGTTCCGATTTTTTTAAGTGGCGACTGTCCGGTTATCGCTAGAACAGGGGCCTTATCCAAGTATGCATCCCCCAATCCATTTATTAAATTTGCTAACCCGGGACCCATTTGGGCGATACAAACACCGATATTCCCTGTTAATTTAGCCTCCGCTGATGCCATCATTGCTGCAACGGATTCATGTTTAACACTTATAAACCGGATTTTATTTTGTTTTGCAATAGCATCCAATAACCCAAAAATGGCATCACCGACTACACCATAAATTCGTTTAACACCCCATAGATGAAGTTGTTCAATTATTGTCTCAGCAACCGTGCTCGAGTTAGGTAGTTGTTGAATAGGGTCTATTTGATTTTCATTAGATGGCATTTATTTAACTCCTTTACTCATGTAAAACATTCTAATTGCCCGGTAGTTTCCCCAGTATTCCCCCCATTATTCCGGAAAAATGTCAAGAATAGGAATATTTATTTTAAACACACTACATGTATGTTTAATTAAGAATGGATGGTGAAGAAAGATGGTTTGGGATGGTTGGTCATTACATCGAATTATAGTTCTGGCAATGGGATTGTTATTTCTTGTGATTTTTATACAGGTAACACTATTTCACTATCGGCAAAATTTTCGCCATTGGTCTATGTGGATACCTGTAACTGCTACACCGCTGTTTGGCTTATTACTCATCATTTATACCTTTTATCATGCAAACTGGTTATTATTATTGTTAACAGTATTGCTCGTGGTTGGGGTGCTTGCAGGTTTGTTTGGCTCATTTATGCATATTAAAGGAATTGGAAAAAGGGTGGACGGCTATAAATTGCGTAATTTTCTAATCGGTCCACCACTTACACTTCCGTCCTTAATTACTGCAGCTAGTGTTCTGGGTTTGTTTGCGCTGCATTGGAGGTGAATACATTGACGGAAAAACATGGACATTACCCTACATTTAATGTGATGGACGAAAAAGAATATTGGGATTCGCATACACAGGAAATTGTCGGAAATAGATTGGACAAAAAATTAACACCCGATTTGAAGTTTTTTACAATAGATGAAGTGGACACACTGTACAGTCTATGTTCCATCCTTCTTGACGATCAGCGCCGCCCGATCCTTACATTTATAGTTCATCATTTTGATAACATTTTACAAGCAAATATCGGGGAATCTCAAAGGAAAGCAAATGTACCGAAACAGCCACTGTTGATCCGTGAGGGAATGGAACTACTTAATCAGGTGTGCCATAAGAAATATAACTTTACATTTAAAGCATTGAATAAAGAAGTCAAAAAGAAAGTTGTAAAGGGATTAATGGAAGGGGTTTTTCCTTTACAGGACGGGAAAAAAAGTATTCCGTCATTGGATTTTATTCATAAAATTTTTTATGAAGCGACGGCAGCCTATTATTCACATCCAACTGTGTGGTCAGAGATTGGTTATGCCGGACCCGCATATCCACGTGGTTATGTACGGACAGAATTAGGATTAACAGATCCATGGGAGGCAAGAAGAGATGCCGAATAAAAACGAAAGCCCTAGACATCATATCAATCATTTTAACGATTATCGATATACCCATTTAAATAATCGAAAATATAAAGATGACGCGGATGTTTGTATAGTTGGTGCCGGTGCAGCTGGCGGTATTCTTGCTTATGAACTAAGTAAAGCGGGTCTCAAGGTGGTCGTTATTGAGGCGGGCCCTTTTTGGGATCCGGAGTCAGATTTTGCAAGTGATGAATTATCAATGGGTCATCTTGGATGGCAAGAAACAAGAATTGTTGGCGGTGGGCATCCCATTCAATTGGGGCATAACAACTGTGGGCGGGGAGTAGGTGGGGGCACCACACACTTTACCGGGGTATTACTTAGATATTTTGAAAGTGATTTCCAAACGAAAACAATCGACGGGGTAGGAGAGGATTGGCCGATTCGTTATAAGGATCTTAGACCTTATTATGATAAAATTGAAAAAGATATCGCCGTATCTGGGCCGAAAGATTTTCCGTGGGGGGCATATCATGGTCCATACCCTTATCCAAGCCGGGATCCAATTAGTTCCAATTCACAAATGTTTCGAATTGGTTGTGAAAAATTAGGGATTCGTACCGTTGTGCCCCCGCTTGGGATTAATTCAGCCCCATTCGATGGACGGCCTCCATGTACTAACCGCGGGTTTTGTAATTATGGGTGTATGCCAAATGCAAAATTTAGTACATTAGTCCATCATATTCCAAAAGCAATTGAACATGG
This sequence comes from Pseudogracilibacillus sp. SE30717A, assembly GCF_037071985.1. Classification (NCBI taxonomy): domain Bacteria; kingdom Bacillati; phylum Bacillota; class Bacilli; order Caryophanales; family Bacillaceae; genus Pseudogracilibacillus; species Pseudogracilibacillus sp. SE30717A. Next base: position 96,022 of record NZ_JAXHDF010000010.1, read on the forward strand.
GGCAGAAATTATTTCGGATAGTATGGTGACACAAGTCCTCACAAACAATCAGGGGTTAGCCACAGGGGTAATCTTTAATTATGATGGAAATGACTATGAACAAAAGGCACCGATCACTATTTTGGCAAATTTTGTTGTGGAAACCCCGCGATTATTACTTAATTCCGCAAACCCGATGTTCCCTAATGGGCTTGCGAACTCCAGTGGCTGGGTTGGAAAAGCCATTATGGTACATAGTAGTAACGATGTGTACGGTAAATTTGAAGATGAAATTCGTTTGTACAAAGGGACTCCAATCTTGGCGACAACGCAGGAATTTTATGAAACAGACAAAGACCGTGGTTTTGCAAGGGGATATACGCTGCATGCACACGGGTCCCGACCTGTTGAAACGGCTAAAGCTATCGCCAAATCCGGAGGGGGCATCTGGGGTTCAGCGCTTCGTAACACCATGCTGGACTACAATTACTATGGGAGAATCACATTAGTCGGTGAGGTCCTTCCTAACCCGTATAACAGTGTCACCCTTTCAGCGGAAAAAGACGAATATGGCCTGCCAATTCCGCATGTTACCTTTTCATATGGGGATAATGACCAGCGCTTAATAAAACATGCAGTGTCCAAAATGAAAGAAATCATTGAAGCGGCGGGCGGTACACCGGAATTTGTGACAACAGATACAGCCCATCTAATGGGTGGATGCCGGATGGGTGATGATCCGGAAACCTCTGTTACGGACTCCTATGGGCGCACCCATGATATTGCCAATCTATTTATTTGCAGTGCCAGTTTGTTCGTAACATCTGGTGGGGGTAATCCGACAAATACAGTGATGGCAATCGCTGCAAGAACTGCAGACCATATTATTGAAAATTATCGTGATATTGCGAAATCCTAGTTTTTTATGATTTTTGATAAAGAATAATTAAGGATGCACATCATAAATGAAATGAACGTGCACCCTTAATTCTTTTTTATTATAGCAAAGTGAAAAATCAAAAAACGATAATTGGCATAAAGGGTTCAGTTCCTGTGAATATTGTTGAAAATTACTTACAAAGGCTATTATGAAGTACGTAGCCCCCCTATTTGAATGCATTTATCCTTTTGACAAGGGGTCATTACCTTGCGCCCCGCCACACTTCCTCCGCCGCTTGTTGACCTACCGCCATCACTGTGATCGGGCGTTCTCGCATTTGATAGATTAAGCATTGGGAAGAAGCTGGACCTTTACTTGCAAAAACTATCTATATTAACCCTTCTTATTTTCTGCAAATTTGCACATTTACCTAGTTTTTGAATAGGTTATCGTAACAAGAGGAGGGGTTTTTCTCAATGAATTTTTTAGATTTACCAAAACGTGTAAGTGGCCAGAGAACATATGGTTTGACTTCTATAATGGATTCGGGAGTTCCAAGTAGGGAACTTGAAAATATTTTATTGGATTATGGAGACTTTATTGATATAGCCAAGTTTGGCATCGGCACTGCTTATATTACATCTAATCTAAAAGATAAAATTAAACTATACAAAAAATATAATGTGATACCTTATTTTGGAGGAACATTATTTGAAAAATGTTATTACCAAGGGAAGATTCCCGAGTTTGTTGATAACCTGAAGGAACTAGGAATTGAATGGATTGAGGTTTCAACTGGTACAGTGGATATTCCACTTGAGGAACGACTTTATCTAATTTCTACGCTGAGGGATGATTTTAGAATAGTGGCTGAAGTTGGTTCCAAGGATACGACAAAAAAAATATTTATACCTGAATGGAAAAATGAAATTAATCTTTTATTGGAATCTGGATGTGACTATGTCATTATGGAAGGCAGGGATTCCGGAACAGCAGGAATTTACAATCAGGATGGCACGATTAATTCAGATTTAATTGAACAATTGTTAAACAATATTGATGTGAAAAAAGTCATTTTCGAAGCACCGACACCGAAACAACAAATGTACTTTATTAATAGAATTGGACCAAATGTAAACCTCGGTAATGTGAAGCCAAATGAAATACTTGTCTTGGAAACTCAGCGCCATGGACTGAGGTGTGAAACATTTTTTATGGATGAACAAAAATGCAAATTACGCTAATAAGGCATCTGCCAACGGAATGGAATAAAAAGGCAGTATTACAAGGTAGAAAGAATATTAGCATTTCTGACATTACAACAGAGCACCAAGCAAGGATAATGAAAAATAAGTTGCTCTTACAGGAAAATGCACCATATGATCTTGTGCTTGCAAGTTCATTAAGAAGGACACAGCAAACGGCAAAACAATATGACTTTGAGCCGCTTGTGGAAACCTTATTGGATGAATTGGATTTTGGTATCTATGAGGGCAACCCAAGGCAAAAACTGCTAGATCATTTTGGAAAACAGTGGATGGAAAACCCTGAAACAATTAGGCTTGGAGAAAGTCTTTTGACATTGGAGGAAAGGATAGCTGCTTTTTTAAAAAAATATCTGTCCTATAAAAATATATTATTATTTGGACATGGTGCCTGGATTCGTGCATTTCTCTCCTACGTTCATAACGGTAATCTGTCCGATATGAACAAAAGAAAGGTCCGTTTTAATGATCCCGTCATCATGAATATTAATAACGCAAAAAAAATAACATATTAAGGGAATAGTGTTAAATACTCCGGGGTATTCTGAAATTGCATTCATAAATTATTCAAATACCCCAATAAAAATCCCTTCATTTGTTGATTCACCTATTTTTTTCTCAAGGTAAATCCAACTACAGTGCTTAATGATAAGCCATTCATATAATCAATAATAAATGCAGAAATGATTTGACAAATAATGGCGTAAATAATGATTTTATAATCGATAACTACTGAAGTTAATATAAAAATTAGCATATTAACCCCCATCAATGTTTTCCCCGGACTCCATTTTTTGTAGCTAGAAATCATCAAAGCTAGAATGACCATCCCCCCGCTTGAGGCTCCAGCGCGAATTTGTAATCCAATTCCGGCTCCGAAAAGAATACTTCCAAATAAAATATCAAAAAATAAATTGATATGTGGAATTGACATGTAAAATGAAACAACATTTAGTGTCGTAGATATCGTAAATACAGATAAAATTGTTCGGAATGTCCAACGTTTACCGAAGTGATTAAGTGCAAAGCCCAAAAAAAGAACGTTAACAAACCAAAAGGCCAAACCATAGGGTAATCCAAAAAAGTGGTTCAGTAAAATGGTAAACCCCGCAGCTCCACCCGAGGGGATGGAATGTGGAAAGAAAAAAAATACCATGGATAGGCCTTGTAAAATTGCCCCAGAAAAAAGGAAAAAATAGATGAATATACCCTTTTTCATTTGGAATACAGACGGTGTTTAAGGTTTTTTTTCTTCATGACAATTCTCCCCCATTATTTTTCCCGCTTGTACAGTTTATGCATGTCCAACATGATTATGTTGATACTCCCTTAATTTAATCAAGATCTGCTTAATAGCTCTAGCATAATTTCAAGTAACACAGAAGTAATCATAGAAAATAATTTAATCATTTTGGGGGATAACTAAATACATCGTGATTTCATTGGAAATACCCTAAATAATATATAATTCTGACCTGTTAGACTAAAAAGGTTTTAAGTTTACACCGGAAGTTCGGATCTATGTTGCGATGCTCGAAAAAAAGTTTAGTTTAAAACTACCAATGGAAGAAGTAGATTATTTCATCATTAATAAAACAAATTTAAAAATACGGAGTGAAAAATACATGGCATCGAATAATAAGGGCATGACCATAACTGCCATTGGTTCTATTCCGCTTATTATGGTCTTGGGAAACTCTATGATCATTCCCGTACTTCCCGCAATGAAGTCAGCCCTAAAGCTGTCCCAGATGCAAGTTAGTTTAACAATTACTGTTTTTTCAGTATCCGCCGCAATCTTAATTCCATTTGTCGGCTATCTTTCTGACCGATTTACAAGGAAAATGGTCATTATCCCTTCATTATTTCTGTATGGTATTGGCGGAATACTTGCGGGGGTCGCAGCGGCTTTTTTTTCAAATGCGTATTTATGGATATTAATCGGACGGGCATTCCAAGGTATGGGTGCCGCGGGGACAGCCCCAATCGCCATGGCATTAACAGGGGATTTATTTAAAGGCGGAGAACAAAGTAGGGTTTTGGGAATATTTGAAGCTTCAAATGGACTTGGAAAGGTTGTATCACCAATCCTCGGATCCCTTTTCGGATTGATCGTTTGGTATTCTGTATTTTTTGCATTTCCTGGAATTTGTCTCATTTCAATTTTACTTGTTTGGTTTTTTGTTAAGGAAAAAGCCAAATTTCAATCTCCGCCGCCTCTTAGGAAATATGCAAAGGGATTATTCAGTGTATTTAAATTTGAGGGCAGGTGGCTTTTTACTGTATACCTTGCAGGTGGTACATGTTTATTCACCCTTTTTGGCATACTATTCTTTTTATCCGACATTTTAGAGGAAAAGTATAAAATTGATGGTGTCTTAAAAGGTGTAATACTAGCGATACCATTGTTTGTCATGGTGACTAACTCCTACTTGACAGGAAACAAAATTGGGAAAAATTTTGAGAAAATGAAATTGCTTATGATAATTGGATTTCTTTTAATGACCGTATCCTATGGTCTTTTAGTTTTTTTTGAAAAACTTGTTCCTTTTTTATTGGTTTTAGCCCTAAGTAGTGTTGGTGCTGGTATGGTGATGCCTTGCGTGAACAGCCTGATAACCGGAGCTGTAGGAAAAGAAAGAAGAGGGTTTGTCTCTTCCTTATATGGTTCAATTCGGTTTTTAAGTGTGGCAATCGGACCACCCATCTTTTCCAGGTTGATGGATTGGTCTAGAAGCGGCATGTTTTTGAGTATTGCCATTTTATCGCTTATCGTGGGAATACTTATATGGTTACTTATCAAGGTGAAAGGGATGGATGGAAAAGAAGATAAGGGCACCGTTTTTCTTTATAAATATTTATAAGACACACACATGTTTTAACAGAATTAAGAGTAGAAGATGAACGATTAAGCATGAAAACTTTTGAAGACTTAGTAGTGTAAATCTTGTGTATAAAATGTGTAAAACAATATAATATCCAATCATTTTATAAAACATTCTTAAAAAAATTAAAAAACTCGCAAACCCTTTTATATCAAGTTTACGAGCTTAAATCAATTTAATTAAATTATAATATACTAAAAATACCAGTGGTCGGTCTCGAACCGACACTCCATTGCTGGAACGGGATTTTGAGTCCCGCGCGTCTGCCAATTCCGCCACACTGGCAATAATATCTATCTTGGAGGCGGCAACCGGATTTGAACCGGTGATAGAGGTTTTGCAGACCTCTGCCTTACCACTTGGCTATGCCGCCATAATAAATTATTAAAGCGGAAGACGGGATTCGAACCCGCGACCCTCACCTTGGCAAGGTGATATTCTACCACTGAACTACTTCCGCAAGCTAGCTGGGCTACTAGGATTCGAACCTAGGAATGACGGGACCAAAACCCGTTGCCTTACCGCTTGGCTATAGCCCAATGAAATAAAATGGGGCGACCGGAGGGATTTGAACCCTCGCGTGCCGGAGCCACAATCCGGTGCGTTAACCACTTCGCCACGACCGCCATCATCATTAGGTGTATATTATTCCACTATGGCAGGGGTAGTAGGAATCGAACCCACATCAAAGGTTTTGGAGACCTTCGTTTTACCATTAAACTATACCCCTATATTAAGTGGTGGAGGGGGGCAGATTCGAACTGCCGAACCCGATGGGAGCGGATTTACAGTCCGCCGCGTTTAGCCACTTCGCTACCCCTCCACGTTAAGTGCTTATAATTAAATGTGGCTCGAGACGGAATCGAACCGCCGACACAAGGATTTTCAGTCCTTTGCTCTACCGACTGAGCTATCGAGCCAAAGTATTATGGCGATCCGGACGGGACTCGAACCCGCGACCTCCAGCGTGACAGGCTGGCATTCTAACCAACTGAACTACCGGACCATAACAACAATCTTACCAATAATAAAATACCATTAATAATTGGTATTAGTCAAATGAATCAATTATATGATATTTGGTTGCGGGGGCAAGATTTGAACTTGCGACCTTTGGGTTATGAGCCCAACGAGCTGCCAGACTGCTCCACCCCGCGATATAAATTAAATTATTTTCGACCTGCTATTTTGGTAGGACCTAAGGTTCCCGTCGTAGCTCTTACATGTAGAAGATGCTGCAGGTAAAAATATGGTGGAGGATGCAGGGCTCGAACCTGCGACCCCTTGCTTGTAAGGCAAGTGCTCTCCCAGCTGAGCTAATCCTCCGTTAAATATAATCTATTAAGATATATTATAGCATTTTTTAAAAATATTGGTGACCCGTACGGGATTCGAACCCGTGTTACCGCCGTGAAAGGGCGGTGTCTTAACCACTTGACCAACGGGCCAGTTTTTATATGCTGGCGGAGAGCAAGGGATTTGAACCCTTGAGACCACGTTAGTGGCCTACACGATTTCCAATCGTGCTCCTTCGACCAACTCGGACAGCTCTCCGAATGGCTCCACAGGTAGGGTTCGAACCTACGACCGATCGGTTAACAGCCGATTGCTCTACCACTGAGCTACTGTGGAATATGATTAATATAGAAGATATTTAAGTTTTGTTCAAACTTTTCAATGGCTCATCGTACAGTACTATCCACTTTAACGAAAATAAATATTCGTTTTCTGCCGATTTGTTCTACCACTGTGTTAGTGTGAAATACGTTAAAATAAAAATAGTTGATTTTTATGTACCTACAAACATTTTATCTTTTGTTTGAAGCCACTGAATTTTAGCGACAATTTATATTATATCTCTTTCTAAAAAAAATGCAAGCTTATTTAATAAAAACTTTTAAATTTCTTTTTAAACGTCTTAATAATGCTGTTATGTCCTTTAAATAAAAACAATATTTATCCCTTCTATCATAAGAAGGGATGTTAAATTTATTTAATTAATTGATCAATTTTTTCAACAAGTGTAACGATCTCAGGCTTGCTTACTTGAGCACTCGCTCCAACCGTTTCTCCTTTATGAAAAAGATCTTTCGTAATTAACGAAGAAAATATAATGACAGGGATATCCTTTAACTGTGAATTTCCTTTAATCCTTCCTGTTAAATGATGTCCATCCATTTGTGGCATTTCTATATCTGTAATTACTATATTAACTTCTTCCCTTAGGTTAACAGATTCATTCTCAGTTAAACCTTCTAGGTGCTCCCATGCTTCTTTACCATTTTCAAAAAAAAGTATATCTTCATAACCAGCTTCAGATAAAGTGTCTTTTAATAATTGACGAAGCATTGCAGAATCCTCGGCTACAATTAATTTTTTTGTGGAACGCTCTCGTGGACCAAGTACTTTTAAGCTTTCAACATTAACGCCCGATTTTGGATCAATTTCCACAACTACTTTTTCAAAATCTAATAAAATAGACATTTGATCTTCAAGTTTGATAATTCCTATAGCATAAGCATGTTCTCCTGAAGACAACTCAGATGGTTTTTCTATTTGTTCCCAAGAAATTCGGTGAATTCTTGATACATGATGAACTCTAAATGCTACTTTTACTTGATTTAGCTCAGCAATAATAAATTTATCACGTTCAGGATTTTCTGATTCCGGTATATTTAAAACATGAGATAAATTAATAACAGGCAAGACCTCTTCACGTAAACGAATAACTCCCTCAACATGCTCATGAGAGTTTGGTATCTTTGTTACTTCTACTGCATTTATAATTTCTCTTACTTTCAATACATTAATACCGAAGATTCCGGAACCAATCTCAAACATGATCACTTCCAACTCATTCGTACCGCTTTCTAATAAGATATCCGTTTGCGTTGAACTCATTTCTACTTGCCTCCAATTTATCTTTATAAAAATTGCAACTAAAGTACTACGACTATTATAGCAGAAAGTTTCGGGAAGACCAACTTTTTATTTCATGAAAGGGCCATTCTATTCAGTATGTTTTTTAAAGTACAAAATCAGATGATCATTAAATACTAAAGATTATTATTAGTATGTTATATGAAGGAAACAAATAAAGCAGGAAATCGAATATTTGGTATATTTTTATGTTAAAGCTCCAAAATAAGTTGAAACATATTTATTAATACATTTTACATTAAGTGAAGTGGGTTGGGCGTTTAGTGTATCTATACTAAGCCTTATACCTTTAAACCATTCATTCATAAACTCGGTTTAGATGACCAATTAAGCAATTTTTTCCTTTTATAAATATGATCTACTTAGTTGCCGTGGTCGACAAAATCTATAGCTCAAAACTGCGAAAAATGGAGGTGAATAAAGTGCCTAGAAAAGAAAGTGATACGAACCAGAAAATAACTCCTAATCCAGATGGTATGAGAGAAGGTGTTATGAGCGATCCTACTGGAGTACAGTACGGGATTGAAGTTGGACATGAAAAAATAGTAAATCCAGCAGATATTGCAAAAATGACGAATGAGAAATTAGACAGAAGTAAGAAACAGTAAGAATCAAGATGGGGAAATTCCTTTGATGTTTTGTCGAACTTTCTTTTAGAAAAATTTAATATTTTAAACCAAAAAAGAACAACAAGGGTACAGTCCTCATTGTTCCTTTGAGCTAAAATTCACTCGATCGATAGTCGTGTGGATCAATTTTCCGTAATGTTTTTAGTTCATGTTGTGTTGGTAGTTCAGTATATTTAATTTCATCGTAAAGCAAGTTAAATCCCGTATTTTCAGCAACTTCTTCTAAAGATGAAGTTGGATGGACACTGTCTAAATGTAGTTTCCCGTGTTTAAATTCAAACACACATAATGGGGTAACTATTTTCCACAGATTCCCTCTTGTCGTAATAAAGTCGACGTTTTCAACAAACGTACGACGATCGTGCTTTGTACGCCAAATTATCGCCTTTTTAGCTGTTGGTATAAGGACGGCACTTCCGGCACCTCCAGGGAGTCGCACTTTAGGTTTTCGATAGTCACCAATTACCGAGGCATTGACATTACCATGGATATCGAATTGCACACCACCTAAAAAAGCAACATCCAATTTTCCTCTCATTGATAAATCAAATAATTGATCGAGAGGAAAATACGCTTCCCCACATTCTAATAAATCAGCTCCTGCCGAAGAATAGGAAGCTTTATCTATGGAGTCGGGATTTACTCCGCCTGGAATATTTAATTGAACCAAATTAGGTGCATGCAAACTCTTTGCTAATAACATAGCCACCATCGGCAAATGGGAAGAAACGCCGTGAAAAACGGTTTCGCCATCTTGAAGCATACGGGCAATCGTACACGTCATCATATCACTCGTCCGATATTGCTTTACCATACCTGTTTCCTCCTTATACCTGCATAATCAGCTGATTCAAATGACTTAATATATGCTGTTATTTCTTCCCATGATGTCATGGATAAGAAGGAAGATAAAGAGCGATCATTAGCATCATATCGTTTATAGCAGGACCCAGGGCTTGCACCATTAGGTATGTGAACTACCGCTTCAACTAAAAATCCTGGAATATCGATTTGCTCTCGGTGCTGTTTAGTCGTATGTTCAGTTACAATGCGTTCGGTAGTAATTATTACTTTATCCGCAGCACGGCTCATTAACACATCTTCATACTTAGGACCAAAAATTCTAGCGTTTCCATTGATGTCACATTCCTGAACATGAATGATGGCCACATTTGGTACGATTGCTTTAATCAAAGTAACTGGCTTTCCGCCAAATGGATCTTCAACTACAACAAAATAATCATTTTTCTCAATCAGATCACCTGCTTTTAAACCATGTACTGGCATAAAAGGAACATTCATTGTAGCGGCTCTAAGTGCATTAATTACCGTATAACAAGCATGCTCATGTGCTTTTACTTTTCCTGTTTGTACAGCTTTTCGATAGTGAGTGGCCAGACCATATTTAGTTTCATAACTGACAAAACCGGCTGAAACAGAGTCGATTGCATCTGCCGCACATAATAAGTCAATCTCATGTGCTCCTGCTGTTTTTACTACGTTTAATTCTCGTTTGTTCTGTCTTATTAATTCGCGGACAAAAGCCATCGGAGCCCGATGTAAAACGTTCCCTCCGAGAGCTAATATATCCCCATCTTTTACAAGATTTACGGCTTCACTTAAAGTTATTTGCTTATCCATTGACCATCCACCACCAATCTTCCTGCATCTATTATCAATGTCTTATTTAACAGCATTGCTCGCGATATGAACAGCATCCCAAACGCCTGCAAATGGTGGCGCATAACACAAATCTGTCATCCCTAATTCATCGGCTGTCATTTTGTTATGAATTGCAATAGCAAACATATCAATACGGAGGACTACCCCTTTTGGTCCAATTGCTTGTGCACCTAATATTTTCCGCGTTCTTTTTTCGCAAATTAATTTTATCCAAATCGGAGTTTGATCCGGGTAATATTTTGGACGATCATTGCTCTTTACAAAGACTGTCGTAAAATCAACCGCTAAGTCTTGTGCATCTTTTTCTGACATTCCTGTACGTGCAATTTCTAAATCAAACACTTTTACAGCAGCACTTCCAAGTGTTCCAGTATACTTTACATGGTTACCGGCAATGTTTTCTCCAGCAATTCGTCCACATTTATTTGCATTCGTTCCAAGTGGAATATATGAATTTTCTTGCATAACTTTGTTGTATACTTCTGCACAATCTCCTGCTGCATATATATCTTCAAAATTCGTACGCATTTCCCGGTCAATCCGAATTGCTCCATTATTCGCTAAATGAATCCCTGAACTTTCAAGAAATTTTGTTGCCGGTTTTACCCCAATTGCCAGAATAACGAGATCAGCAGCATGAATCCCTTTACTCGTCTGAACTGCATTCACTTTTTTTTCACCTAGAAATTTTTCAACCTTTTCATTCAGAAGAAGTTGGACACCTTGCTTACTCAGTTCCTTTTCTGCAAGATCCGTTATTTCTGAATCAAAGTTTGTTAAAACACGATCAGCCTGTTCAATGACTGAAACATTTTTTCCTATATATCGCATTGCTTCTGCTACTTCAATGCCGATATATCCTCCACCAACAATAACAATATTTTCAACATCATCTTGATGGGCGATATTTTTTAAATCAATTCCATCTTCTAACGTTTTTAAAACATGGATATTTTCCAATTCTAATCCTTCAAATGGTGGCTTGATCGGTATTGTTCCTGTTCCAATCATTAATTTATCGTAGTGATCGATAAAAACATCTCCATTTTCAATGTTTTTAACCATAATCTGTTTTCTTTCTGGAGCAACTTTTACTACTTCATGATGTAAAAACACATCGATGCCTGCCTCTTCAAATTGCTCTTTCGTACGAGCAATCATTTTTGTATGATCATCATTTTCACCTGACACATAATAAGGCAGGCCGCAGGCGCCATATGATACATGAGCACCTTTTTCATACACAACTATTTGTGCATCACTTTTCATTCTTTTTAATTTTGAAGCCGCCGACATTCCTGCCGCAACTCCACCAATGACGATTAACTTCATTGTTAATTTCTCCTAAACAAAACATTTAGTTGGGACATGTAAGCTGTCTCAATCCATGACGTTGCGTCTTTAGCCAGTGAACAGTAAGAAAGGATTTATATTTCCTATCTGCTAAAAAACTTAGTTTCATGGTTATAGCGTTGGTTCTTGATCAAGAATACCGACTACAAGTGCATCAATTGGAGCTGTTTTATCTAATGCATGCTGCACAGAGCTTCCAAACGAAACAAGTACAAGTTCACCTTCGCCTGCTCCAATTGTATCGGCAGCCACGAAATGCTTTTTATTTTCATCAAAATACGGTTCAATGATTAACATTTTATATCCTTGTAATTCATCATATTTTCTTGTGGCTACTAATCTGCTTACTACTCTACCTATTACCATTTTCTACAGGCCTCCATTATGAGAGGAGGAGACAATTTTTAACACTTCTCCCCCAATAAGTCCAAATGCATTTGCGTCATCTGTATCAATATGCATATCAAGCACGTAACGTTCGTTTACACGGATTGTCACATTGTTCATCACTCCACCTTTTTCACCTTCCACCACTACAGAGACTTTTTGGAGATTTTCTACTCCGAATGCGTGTGCCTCTGATGGTGACATATGAATATGTCGGTCTGCGATGATACAACCTTCAGTAAGCCGAACCGTTCCTTTTGGTCCAATAAGACGGATTGGAGCGGAATTGCTAATATCCCCTGAACGTCGTACTGGCGGCGTGACCCCTAATGTACGACTATCCGTTCGTGAAACTTCCACTTGAGTTTCTTTTCGTGTTGGGCCAAGGATGCGTACATTTTCGATAGAACCTTTAAGCCCTGCGATCGTCACTTTTTCCTCGCATGCATATTGCCCTGGTTGTGAAATATCTCTGTATTTCTTTAATGTATACCCTCTGCCAAATAGTTTTTCTACATGTTCTGGCTGTAAATGAACATGACGAGCAGATACACTTACAGGCACATTTGACTGCTTATACGATGTTGTTCGGTAAGCCTGTGAACCCAATTCTTCTACTAATGCTTTTTTTATCTCTTCATATATATCCGATTTGTTAAATTGCTTCACGGCTTATTCACCACTTTATTTTAATTCAGGCAATAATTTTGATATATCTCCATGTGGTCTTGGGATTACATGGACTGCAACTACTTCTCCAACACGGCTTGCTGCCTCTTCACCAACCTCGGTCGCTGCTTTAACCGCACCAACATCTCCTTGAATAATTACAGACACTAAGCCTGAACCGATTTTCTCACTGCCAACAATCTCTACGTTTGCTGCTTTTAACATTGCATCTGCTGCCTCGATTGCTGCTGTTAATCCTCTAGTTTCAATCATTCCTAATGAATTACTCATGTTTAAATTCCTCCTATAGGCTTGCTTATTTTTTTAAGTTAAGTAAAGTACGTACATCTCCGTGTGGTCTTGGAATGACATGAACCGCAACTACTTCACCAACACGGCTTGCTGATTCTTCGCCGACTTCTGTTGCTGCTTTAACTGCACCAACATCTCCTTGAATAATTACAGACACTAAGCCTGAACCGATTTTTTCACTGCCAACAATCTCTACATTTGCTGCTTTTAGCATTGCATCTGCTGCCTCAATTGCTGCTGTTAACCCTCTAGTTTCAATAATCCCTAATGAATCACTCATTCGTATTATCCTCCTCAGACTTTTTCTTAGCCGTTGTTTTTTTCGTTTTTATTGTATTCTTTGATCGCTTTTTTCCTTTTACTTTTTCCTTAGGAGAGATAATATACCGTAATATCTCTTCATGTGGGTTAGTAATGACAATTGCTTTTTTTAATGGACTTCCTTGTTTACTTTCTCCAACCTGTTCTGCGACACGAACTGCCTCAGAAACATCAGCGATCGATCCACCTATGATCAATGAGACTAACCGTCCGCCTAAATACTTTTCGCTAGATAAAAATTCAATATTAGCAGCCTTACAAACATGATCTAATATTTCCGTGGCAACGGGAAAATATTGAGTTTCAATGACGCCGATAGCCTCATACTTTTTCATTTTCATTCACCTTTTCCTCTAGAGATATGAATGAATCTAATTTATCATCAGGTTTCGGTATTACTTTTGCAGCAATCACCTCTCCATGTTTTGTTGCTTCTTCTCGTCCAATCTCTAGAGCTATTTGAACAGATGCGACATCACCTTTAATAATGATTGCGATTAATCCCGAACCGACTCGATCAATACGAGAGATAGTCACATAGGATGACTTAACCATTGCATCTATACAAGAAGTGGCTGTTACAATCCCTCTTACTTCAATAATTCCTAATGAATGACTCATTTAATTCCACCTTCCCGGCCATCTGTTCATGTTTTTCTATTTACCTTTCCTGTCGTTAACAGTGGTTCTAATTCTTTCAATGCCGATGGAATGTAATGTGTTAAAATATCTTCCTTTGCTATATACTTTTCGGCTGCTTCTTTCGCAACTTCTAAGGCGACTTTTACGTCTGAAATAGTTCCACTGAATTTCACTTGAATAACTACTGGGATAGATGCAAGATCTCCTTTTGAGGGATTGTTACAATCGATACCTTCTATGCGGATGTCCGCTGCTTTCAGAGCTTGATCCATCGCTGCTAATGCAACACTGAACCCTTGTACTTCCAGTAGACCAATCGCTTTATTCATTTCTTTCACCTACCCAATTATGTTCAATCCGCCCGCAATAGCTGTTCGTCGTTGTCTTGTAAACGTTTTGGCAGAAGTTACTCCTTCACCTGTTGGTCCTGCAATAGTCATTGTTGTATGTCCTTCTCCACCATAACCTACACCAGCTAGGGAAGAAGCGTTCGAAATAAATAGAGTTGTTTCAATTGCTCTAGCAAACTTCGTAATTGTATCAATATTTTGTGAATGAATAACTGCTGTATGGCGATTACCATGCTCCGCGGCTACTGCTTTTTTAATCGCTTCGTCTATATCATTTACTCTTACAATTGGTAAAATAGGCATCAGTTGTTCTAATTGGACGAAAGGATGATGGAAATCAACCTCACAAATTAATAGTTTCACATCTTTTTCAACTATATTTAACTTATTAAGAAATGTTGATGCATCTTTACCAATCCAATCTTTTGATACAAGATAATTTCGTTTTTTATAACTACAGCCTGCTACGCTATTATTGATGTTCTCTTCTAACGCAAAATTCATTACATCAGCAAGCTTATTTCGATCTAACATATAAGCTCCTTCATTTAACAGTTCAAAGATGAGGTCATCTGCTACATGATCTAAAACAAATACCTCTTTTTCCGCTATACAGAGAAGATTATTATCAAATGAAGCGCCTTCGATAATCGCTTTTGCCGCTTTTTTTAGATTTGCCGTTTCATCCACAATAACTGGTGGATTCCCTGCACCTGCTCCTATCGCTTTTTTTCCTGATTTAAGTAACGTTCTTACCATTGCAGGTCCGCCCGTCCCTACAAGTAATTTAACCTTTTGACTCTTTGCAATCGTCTCAAGCGTATTTAAAGTTGGATCTTTTACCATCGTTACAAGATTTTGAGGTCCACCACTCTGTTCGATCGCTTGATTAATGAATGTTACTGCCAATGCACTGGACTGTTTGGAAGCGGGATGAGCATTAAAAACAACGGAGTTTCCGGCAGCTATCATACCAATCGCATTGTTAATGATTGTTTCCGTTGGGTTCGTCACAGGAGTTACTGCTCCAATTAGTCCGAAGGGAGACTTTTCCACGAAAGTAAGTCCATCATCACCAGTAAAAGAATCTGTTTGTAAATCCTCTGTTCCAGGGGTTTTGTCTATTGTCAATTCCAACTTAGCTAATTTATGCTCATATTTACCAATCTGTGTTTCTTCCAGTACTAGTCTAGCTAATATTTCTTTTTTATCACGAATTAAACGGCGAATTGATTCAATCATTCGTTCCCTATCTTTGATACCGAAATTTTTGATCAACTCACCTTGAGCATCATATGCTGCATCGATAGCAGCTTCCACATCTGCAAAAACACCGTACTCACCTTCACTTAATAAATGGGAAGATTCGTTGGAACTAGCCAGAGAAGATGTAATTGTCTTTAATTGAATAGGATTATTTACTTTGCTGCTATCCTGTATAAGAGTAGATTCAACGTTATTCATGACTGATTCGACAATAGTTTTAATATCTTTTTCCGTTAAATTCATTTCCGTCTACCCTCCCTTTTTGCTTAAGTTCTCTAACACTTTTTCAGTAACTCTACTGATAATTGCTTCGAGTGCTTGTTGTTTGTCAAGATCCTGGTTTGTTTCTTGCATTCCTGTCGCCTCTTCTTGTTTCGGAAGTTCACATGCAGGAACACCACCTGTTTTTATCCCCATCTTATGTCGGATTTCTACTAAATCGGCAATTTGATTACAATCTAATTCATTTGATTTGTTCATTATATTGGTCGTATACATATGCATCATCGCATAATGTTCCAATGATTCCATTCGGTAATAAGCTTCTATTAAATCGCGTCCCCATGTTAATGCTCCATGATTGGCAAGGAGGACTGCATGATAGTCTTTACAAAATGGTGCAATTGAATCCGGAACCTCTTGTGTACCTGGTGTTGCATAGGGAGCTAATGGAACTTTCCCTAATAAAACGACCGCTTCTGGTGAAATTGGCTTTTCTAAACTAATCCCCGCAATTGCAAATGAAGTGGCAACTGGTGGGTGGGCATGGACAACTGCGTTTGTTTCTTCATTTTCATTATAAACTTTTAAATGCATTTTCACTTCTGAGGAAGGTTTGCTTCTTCCTGCCAAAACCTTACCTGACAGATCCATTTTCACCATCATATCTGGGGTCATGAATCCTTTACTTACTCCAGTAGGGGTCGTCCAAATTGTATTCGGACCTACACGGACTGAAATATTTCCGTCATTTGCGGCAACAAAGTTTTTATTATATATTCGTTTTCCTATATCACAAATTAGTTTTTTCGCTTCAAAATCTGAATAATATTTTTGTTTCAAATACTGTCACCTCTTTTCTCGCAATACACCTATTTTGAAGACCCACATCTTGTTAATTTTCATAAACTATTAACATGACAAGATGTTGCTTAACTACTTTCTTCTGTAAACAATTCTTGTAATTTTGTTTCATAATTTGGGTACACAATCCCTTTTTCCGTTACAATTGCAGTTATTAACGAATGATCCGTCACATCGAAAGCAGGATTATAAGTTTTCACGTCCGTTGGAGCCATTGGTTCTGTATACCATGTGGAAGTGATCTCTTCCGACGGTCGTTCCTCAATTTCTATATCTTTTCCAGTTTTTGATTCTAAATCAATAGTCGATAATGGAGCACAAACGTAAAAAGGTATCCCATAATGTTTAGCTAAGATCGCAACACCAGACGTACCGATTTTATTTGCTGTATCTCCATTCGCTGCCACTCGATCACAGCCAACTAATACGGCTTGGACTTTACCTTGTTGCATCACGATTGATGCCATATTATCGCAAATTAATGTAACATCAATTCCAGCTTCATTTAATTCCCATGCGGTGAGTCGTGCACCTTGCAGAAGTGGCCTCGTCTCATCGGCAAATACTTTAAAATTATAGCCCTGTTCCTGTCCTAAATAAATTGGCGCTAGGGCTGTTCCATATTTTGCAGTAGCAATGGTACCAGCATTACAATGTGTAAGTAACCCCCATCCTGGTTCCAATAAGGTCAATGCATGTTTTCCAATCGATTCACAAATCGCTTCATCTTCTTGTTTAATTAATTCAGCTTCTTCTTTCAATGCCGCTTTTACTTGTTCTGGGTTTTTTAGTTTTTCTTTGAGAAAACGATTTTCCATTCGATCAAGTGCCCAAAATAAATTTACTGCTGTTGGACGTGAAGATGCTAAGTATTCTTTATGCCGCTTAAATGTTTCATATAATTCTTCTGTTGTGGAGGCAACGGATATCTTTGTTGCCAAATATACCCCATAAGCTGCTGCGATTCCAATTGCAGGTGCACCACGTACTTTTAAATGGTAGATTGCATCCCATACTTGTTCCACTGTCATAAGGCGTAAGAAGTTCTTATGATTAGGTAACGCCGTTTGATCGAGGATAACTAATGTATTTTCTTCATCGTCTAACTTCACAGACTCTATTACGTTTACAGGATTAGTCATTGTTTATACCTCCAATGTTTCTTTCTCGAATGCTTCAATCACGTTGACATAACCCTCCCCAGTAGTAAGTGTATCTCTTTCTAAAATAAACTTTTTACCCGATAACAAACAAATTTTTTCAGCATTCGCTCGCTTTTCTGAATCTTCAATAGAAGTGATATCAACAACTTGGGCTAAACCGATAATTCTTCTGCAAAGTTCTAATCCGGCAACAGCTGCTGTATCTTTTAAAATCGACTCTAAATAATATGACTTAAATCCTTCATATGCAGTAACTTGTTCAGTTGCATAACGGTCAAATGCTTGATTAAATTTATCTTTAAAGAGATTAACTACTTCTCGAATCGTCTTCTTTAAGTAGTTTACATACGAATTTCTTTCTGTTTCATCTTCGATTGTAAATCGCGCATGTACATAAGCAAGGATCAAGTTTGCAATTACATTTCCGACATCATATCCAATCGGTCCATAAAAAGCAAACTCCGGATCAATTACTTTTAACGTATCTTCTTTAATAAAAATGGAACCTGTATGCAAATCTCCATGAATTAAACTTTGAGCGTTTGTCATAAATTCAAATTTCAGTTTAGCTGTTTCCAACTGTAACTGCTTATCATTCCAAATATGTTCTTCAATAAAAGACCTTGATGGATCAAACACTTCATTTCTTGGACAGTCATAAAATGGTTCAGTATAAACAAGATCTTCTGATATTTCACAAAGCTCTGGATTAATAAATTTTTTAACAAGTTCTTTTTTCTCTTTATGTTCCATCACGACATCTGAAGTATGGATTAATGTATTGACAATAAAAGTTGTAATCTGATCAGCAAAAAGTGGGAATTCTTTATATTTCATTAATGCAGCTCGCATAATTTCATAATCAGATAGATCCTCCATCGCAAAACAGTTCATAATCGGGTCGTATTCATACGTAATTGGAGCATAATCTGGTGCAAGTTTATAATGAAGTTTTAATATATCACTTTCGATTCGGTTTCTGTCTGGTGAGACCTTAAATTCATCCGAAATTCTAGCAACCGGACCTGCTTGTTTAATAATAATTGACTTATTATATTTCTCATCTACTATACGAAAAATATAATTCAAATTACCGTCTCCAATTTCTTTACACGTAAGCTCTGCATCTTCTGCAAAATAATCTAACTTTGTTCTTGCATATTCCAATGCTTCCTTTTCTGACATCGTAAAATAACTTGTCGTAAAATCCACCTCACAAAACCTCCTAGTCTATTTATTTCATTTTATAATAGGTTAGTGCAAGTGCTAACGCCAGTACAGTTCCTTTGACAATATCCATCGCATAATACGGAACAGACAACATGACTAGCCCATTTGCTAAAATACCAATTAATACGGCTCCTACGAACGTTCCAAACGCATTTGGTTTCCCTGCACCAAGTACCGAAAGTCCAATAAATGCGGCTGCAACTGAATCCATTAAGTAAGAACCCCCGGCATTAATCTCTGCTGTACCTACACGTGAAGCTAATACAATTCCACCAATTCCCGCAAACGTTGCGGATAATAAATATGCAGCGACTTTATATTTATTTACGGGAATTCCAGATAATCTAGCAGCCTCTGCATTTCCACCTATGACATACATATAACGACCGTGCTTCGTATACGTCAATAAAATATGTACGGCAAAAACGACAATGAGCATAATTATAATAATCCATGGTACTTGACCGATTTTATCAAAAATAGGCGAGATCTTTCCTTCCGCATAACTTCCATCTGGCATGATCATGTTTTCTGATAAGGTTGCGCCTTGTGTGTATGTCAGTGCTACCCCTTGGATGATAAACATCATCGCTAATGTCAATAACATATCAGGGATACGTATTTTAACAATTAAAAAAGAATTAAGAAGTCCAACTGCTAATGCTGCTAATAGCGCAACTAAAATAGCGACAGGTGTTGATTGCCCATACCAGATAAACATCGACATAACGACAGCATTTGTAAGAGACGCAGTCGATCCTACTGATAAATCGAATCCATTAACAGATAATGAAATCGTAATTCCAATAGCAATAATGGTTACAATGGAGATAGAGCGTAAAATATTAATAATATTTCCCATTTGAATGAAACTTGGATTTGCAATGGAAAAAATAATGATAAGTAAAACGATTGTAATTATTGTTCCATATTTATATAAAAAATCGAAAAAGTCGAATCTTCGTTTTGACCGATTGGTTGACTCTGTATTCGATGCCGTCATTCTACCTTCCTCCTGTTGAAAAGTATAGAAGTTCTTCTTCATTTGTTTCAGTCGTTTCCAGCTCTTTCGTCACTTCACCATCATAAACTACGTATACCCGATCCGTAATACCCATGATTTCAGAAAGTTCACTGGAAGCGTAAATTATTGCTTTACCGCGTTTTGCGAGCGCAGTGATAAGTTCAAACACATCTTTTTTGGAACCTACATCAATTCCTTTTGTCGGCTCATCAAAAATATACACCTCGGCATCTGCTGTTAACCATTTTCCAATCGCTACTTTTTGCTGATTTCCGCCTGATAAGTTTTGGACTTTTGTATCAACAGAAGGTGTTTTAATCCCTAGACTTGAAACCATTTCTTTTGAAACGTCTCTTTCTTTTTTAAAATCTAGAAAACTAAATGGTTTTAAAAAGTTTTTTAAGTAAGAGGCTGTTAAATTAGTAGAAACGGATTCTAATACTAACACACCTTCTTTTCGACGTTCTTCAGGAACTAAGGCCATTCCATTTATAACAGCTTTACGTGGATTATTTGCTTTCGCATTTTTTCCTTTGATTAATAGTTGCCCTTCGATCTTTTTCGATGCGCCGAATAGCGCTTTACATATTTCTGTTTTTCCTGCCCCAACAAGTCCTGCAACCCCAACAACTTCCCCTGCACGAACCTGTAAATTAATATCTTTAATTTTTTCAAAATCAGTAAGATTTCTCACTTCTAAAACTGTCTCTCCGATTTCCTTTTCAATTGTAGGAAATTGGTCCTCCATCCTTTTACCAATCATATGTTCTACAACTCGATTTACATTTGTTTCTTTAATTTTTTCTTCAATAATAAAGCGGCCATTTCTCATAATGGTAATGTCATCACAGATGGCAAACAACTCGGGCAAACGATGTGAAATAAAGATTATTCCTACATTATTTTTCTTTAGCTGATCCACTACTTCAAATAACTTCTCGGTCTCTGAATGACTTAAAGGGGCTGTCGGTTCGTCTAAAATTAAAAACGTGCAGTTAGAAGAAATAGCGCGAGCAATTAATACCATTTGTTTCTCCGCTAATGTCAATTCACTTACAAGTTGTCTGGAAGAAACGTTCATATGGAGGTTTTTTAAAATCTCCGTTGCTCGTTTATGAAGTTGCTGATAGTTAACAAATTGCTTTTTTCCCATATTGCTAACTAAATCATTGAGCATAATATTTTCTCCGACAGATAAATAGGAAATCAAAGCAGTATCCACTTCCTGATAAACAATTTGAATACCTAAATCTTGAGCATCTTTTGGTTTACGAATATCAATTTTTTTACCGTCTAATTCAATTTCACCTGTATAATGATTGTACGCTCCGGATAGCACTTTCATTAAAGAGGATTTTCCTGCTCCATTCGCACCAATTAATGCATGAGTTCTTCCCGTTTTGGCAACAAAATGAACATCGTCTAATGCCTTCACGCCAGGAAATTCAATCGATATATTTTTCATTTTAAGAACTATTTCTTTCAATCTCTCCACCCACTTTTTATATAAAGCACTAAAACGTCACCCAAAAAGAGTGCCGCTTTAGTGTTCGGTGATAGTGAATTCCGATCATTTCATTTTATTTTGCATGATATTCTTTTAACGTAATCATCCAATCTTCTTCAAATTCGGATGACGTCCCCCAGCCTTCAATAACATTTGCAAGGTTTTCCATATTCACTTCTTCATCTGCCGCTAGTAAATCTTCTTGAGAAATTAAAGATGCTTCCAAATCAAATGTTTGAGGCGTTTCTTCCCCTGCAAGTTTTTTCGCAAGAATACGTAAATCTATTGCTCCAATTAACTTCGGATCTACAGCTGCTGTATATTTCCAAGAGCTGCCTTCTTCGCTCATTAATTGAAGGTCTGCATTTGAAACATCAATTCCATAAATAGCAATTTCGTCTCGACCCGCTTCTTCAATGGCACGTACTGCACCTGTTGCAAATGCATCCCATGTTGCAAAAATCGCATCAATTGAACCCTTAGGGTGTTTATTCAGCATTGCCGCCACGGCATCTTGTGTATCGACCGATGTATTTTCGGAAGCAACTCCAAAACGCTCAATTTCTTCAATGCCTGGATTTTCTTCTAATGTTTGTGTATAGATTTCATTTCTTCTTTCCATTGGTGGGAATCCATCCACCCATAAATAAGCAATTTTAGCTTCGCCGTCTTGTTCTTCAACTAATTTATCTAATGCTAATGTTGCTAATGCATGGTCATCCTGTGCTGTTAGTGTTACTCCTTCAACATCAAGTAAGTCCGTGTTTGAGTCAAACGCTACTACATCAATGCCTTTTTCTCTCGCTTCTTTTACTTGATCAACTACTGCTGCATCATCACCATGAGAAATAATTAATCCATCATAGTTTTGCTGAATCGCTTGAGCGATAGCATCATTGAATTTAGCTGAATCTCCGTTTGCTGTAAATGTATCTACTTGGAAGCCTAACGCTTCTCCTTCTTGTTTTGCACCAGCAAAGAATTGTGCTGTATGGTCGTCTCCGCCAATTTTACGGATAACCATAATTTTAGTTTTCTCTCCATCTGCAAATCTTTCTGGCACTCCTTCTAATGACACATCTTCATTTACCCCTTTATCTGATGAATCATCACTTGATGCTTTATCATCAGATGATCCGCATCCGGCTAAAAACAGCGCGAGTGCAAACGTTAGTAGAAATGCTGTTAAAATACTTCTCTTTTTCATCTTCTTTCCCCCTGATTTTTCTAATTTTTTTATGAAAACTATTTGCATAGTGTTCTACTAAATTCTTTTGTCTTTCAATTGCTGAATAACTGCTTCAGTAAGTTTGTTCACAATATCTTCCGTATTGTTTTGCAAGATGTCATTCGTTACTATATCCTTATTTCCATTGTCACGTTGACCTGTTGCTTTTTCTAACGCTTGATCCAAATCTTCATAAATATCATCAATATTTTCTAAACCTACTGATAATCTAACTAAATCTTTTGATACACCAGTAGCCGCAAGTTCTTCATCTGACAATTGTAAATGAGTGGTTGATGCAGGATGGATAATTAAACTTTTTGCATCCCCCACATTTGCTAAATGTGACCATAGCGAGACATGATCTATTAATCTGCTACCAGCTTCTCTGCCGCCTTTTATCCCGAACACTACGATAGATCCAAATCCGTTGGTTAATAGTTTTTTAGCATGTTCATATGATGGATGAGATGGTAATCCAGGATAAGAAACCCATGCGACTGCAGGATGTTTCTCTAATCGTCTTGCTAGCTCTAACGCATTTTCATTATGTCTATCAACCCGTAAATTTAACGTTTCTACCCCTTGAAGCAATTGAAACGCATTATAAGGACTTAAACATGAACCAAAGTCTCTGAGTAATTGAACACGTAGTTTTGTCGCAAAGGCAATGTCGCCAAAATCTTTTGCATAACTTATACCGTTATAGCTGCGATCAGGTTCAATAAAGCCCGGAAACTTTTTCGAGTTCCAATCAAAATTACCGCCGTCTACCACAATGCCACCAATTGACGTCCCATGACCACCTATCCATTTTGTAGCCGAATGAACAACTATGTCTGCTCCGTGTTCTATAGGCTTACAAACATACGGCGTTGCAAATGTGTTATCAATAATAAGTGGAATACCTGCCTCACGTGCTATTTTTGCAACACCTTGGATATCTAACACATGTAGACTCGGGTTTCCAATTGTTTCAGCAAAAATTGCTTTCGTTTTATACGTGATCGCCTTTTTAAAGTTTTGTGGATTCGACGGATCGACAAACCGTACATTAATTCCGTATTTAGGTAATGTTATAGAGAATAAATTATATGTACCTCCATATATATTGGTTGCAGCGACAATTTCATCTCCAGCCGAGGCGATATTAAGGACGGATAACGCAATTGCAGCCATCCCTGAAGACGTCGCTACTGCTGCAACACCTTCCTCCAATAAAGCCATTCTTTTTTCAAAAACATCAACGGTCGGGTTCATCATGCGACTATATATATTTCCGGTTTCATTTAAAGAGAATAACTTCTCAGCATGGGCGGAATCTTCAAAAACGTATGATGTTGTTTGATAGATAGGTACCGCTCGTGATCCTGTTGTCGGATCAACTTCTTGTCCTCCGTGCAATAATAATGTTTCTATTTTTTGCCCCTTACTCATCAGCTTTCCTCCTACAAAAATACTGCCTATTTAAAGCGCGCAATTTTCTGATAACTCACTCGATTTATAGAATATACATCTACTATGCTACTTTTTTATGTATAATACATCTGACCTGACTAGGAATTAACCTTGCATACAGATTAATTTTCCTAACTAATCGCAATTTATCAAAACTTGTTTATTTCCTACCTAATAAGAAAATTTAGTTAATAGTAATTACCTGTTATATATAAAGAGGTTGAGATATAAGTTATATAGAGTTATTAAAACACGAATGCTTATTATAGTCGCTACAGAAATATACTCCGCTTTTATCACTGGCATAAGAGCGACATCTTCTGGCAAGAGTCTACGAATATTTCTTTCGTTAATTTGGAGTAGTATTCATGTTTTATATCTACTATTTTGTTTTATCCCAGCCTCATTAAATATAAAAATCTCTCTGCAAAATACAGAGAGATTGGATGGTCAATATCAATTTTTCCAACTCTCTTATCTACAAAAAGCAATCGCTTCTCAGGAATTGGCACCTGAATGAGATTAACTCATTTGGTTGCCGAGGATTCTTAGGGCCTGTCCCTCCACCTCTCTGGATAAGAGTAAACTAATAAATTTTAGTAGGTAATTTTTATTGTGTATGCACCATGTCTTTATAGCAACATGATAGATAAGAGTATATGATTAAAAATTATATTTGTCAAATTATTTTATATTTTCGTTTTATCAATTATAATCTTTATTTCTCAATTGTAATTAATAGGTGATATTACTTTAATTTCCATTCCGGACCTACATGCAGCATGCATGATACCTATTGATTTCTCATACTTCTTTTAGAATCTTTTTAAAAAAATCACAGATGAATTAGATCTTTCACTGAGTGTTAATTCGTTTATCAAACGATAAATACAAAATACAAAACAAATAATAAGCTTAATACATACATAATTGGATGAACTTCTTTGTACCGCTTTTGTGCTACTAAGGTTATCGGATAAAGAATAAAACCAAATGCTATACCAGTTGCCACACTTGAAGACATCGGCATCATAATGATTGTAATAAAGGAAGGAATAACAATTTCTAACTTACTCCAATTTATTCTACTTATTTGCATTGCCATTAATGCGCCAACTACAATTAGAGCAGGAGCTGTCACTTCTGTTGTAATTACAGTTAAAATGGGGGAAAAAAACAATGCGATCGTAAAACAAAATGCGATAACGACAGATGTAAACCCTGTTTTTCCACCAAGTGCAATGCCTGCTGATGACTCCACACTGGTAGCTGGAGTGGATGTTCCTAATATGGAACCAATAACACCTGCAGAGGAATCTGCAAGTAATGCTCTACCTGCATTTGGAATTTTATTATTTTTCATTATTCCAGCTTGACTTGTTAGTGCAATTAACGCACCCGCTGTATCAAAAAAGGCTACAAATAAAAAGGTAAATATTACTGCCAACAACTCAGGTGTAAATACCTCATGTAAATTCGTAAAGACAACTCCGAAAGTTGGTGCTAGACTTGGAATTTTTCCAATAATTGATGTAGGTGTACTGATAAGCCCAAACATCATCCCGACAATAGCTGTAACAACCATCCCGTAAAAAATCCCGCCATTTATTCCATACACCAACATAAAAATAGTAATAACAAGACCGAATAAAGCTAATGCTGTCATGGGAGAAGTCACATTTCCAATTGTGACAAAAGTATCCTCATTGGAAATGATGATTCCGGCGTTTTTCAGTCCGATAAAAGCAATAAAAAAGCCAATCCCGCCTGCAATCGCATGTTTTAAATCCTCAGGAATGGCATTAATAATTTTCTCCCTTATTTTCATTAAACTTAACATCATAAATAAGACGCTTGCAATAAACACTCCTGTTAATGCTACTTGCCACTCAATGCCCATCCCAAGACATACCGAAAAAGCAAAAAAAGAATTCAATCCCATACTTGGTGCAATGGCAATCGGAAAATTGGCAAGCAGACCAATAAGGAGTGAACCAAGAATAGAAGTCAGGGCAGTTGCTGTAAATACAGCTCCCTTATCCATCCCTGCTTCACTCAAGATTAACGGATTAACGACTAAAATATAAGAGATGGAAAGAAAAGTAGTAATACCTGCAAAAATTTCTTTCTTATATGTTGTATTTCTTTCTGTAAAGTTAAAAAAGTTTTTCATCAAGGCTGTCTCCTGCTATTATGCGTATTTATAGTTAAATAATTTATCTTACAAAAGATGTTTTATACAATAGAAAAATAATAACAATTAAACATATACAGGTCAAGAAAGCTATGTTCTACATTAAAATGAACTAGATTCTATTTTTCATAATAGAAATTTATGGTAAAATAAATATGATAAACAGGAATTTAGCTGGTAAAATTGATTTAACATTAGATATTCATCAAACTTCATGTTAGGAAGTGACAAAATGGCGGAAAAATTATCCAACAATTTTTACGTTGCTCGTTCACCTGTTTTTGAATTACTCGTTCTACTCGTTCAAATTTCTGAATTTAAAACCGTAGAAAAGGAAACTTATCAAAAACAGGAGACTAAAAGACTTTACGACTGGTTTAAAGAGTTACAGCAAGATCTTTCAACTGACTTACTTGAAGAAATTAATATGTTTTTTCACCCCGATAGTTTTTTTGGATTATCCTTAATAGAAATGATTTACCTTCATAATCAACATCATGATATTGAAAAATGTTTAGCTTTTTTAAAAACAGTCGATGCAAAACAAATCGTATCATCCTTCTTTAACACAGGACATAATTTATTTAACAATGAATCAATTTTCTCAAACTCCGCAAAAGTTCATAAATATATTCAAAACACAACATTACCAAACAATGAGAAATCAAAATTATTTTATCTCTATTTTGATGCAGAAAATACGCAAGAAAAACTTATTTCAGTTCTTCAACAAGGTTATGATCTAATATATAGATCCAATAGTAAACAGCTTGAAACATCCCATGTGGAAGCAATAGAAAAAATAAAATCATTAAGTGTACAACAATTAAATCAGATCATTCGATTTGATGAAAATACACCGTTTGAAAAACTTCCAAACACGATTATCATTATTCCTTCTTATTATCATCATAGTAAAACTGTTTTTTCATATGACACTGATTGCGATCTTGTTATAAGTATCACAGGGATTAATTTAATTGAAGAGTTAATGAACGAAAAGGACACCGAAGAAAAAATTATTGAATTTGCACGTGCTTTGTCTGATAGTAAAAGGATAAATATTATTCAAGAATTGAACAAACAACCCCGTTATGGTTACGAACTCGCACAACGTCTTAACTTATCAAGTCCAACTATATCCCATCATATGTCTATCTTGTTTCGTCTTGGTCTTGTTACAACTACTAAATTTGAAAATAAAATTTATTATGAAGTAAATAAAGATAAATTGAAACAATCTATTGCCGAAATGATTGACCTATTAACATAAAGAAAATAAATCGATCGATTTTTTCGGCTTATTTTACGTCACCTTATTTGATAAGTATCAAACATAACATTATATGAATATCAAATTAAAAGGAGGAAATATAATGAATATCAATTTACAAGTTTATTATTACGAAATAAAACAACGACAAAAACATCTAAATACAGTTTGTTCATTAGACGCTGGATTTGATGAAAAATCTTTATTAAAAAAGATATTCTCAGGAAAAAATATATTTTATTTTAAGAAAAGATTTAAACGAACCTGACAAATACCTTTATGGTTTAAAATCTCATTACTAAATAATAGCATCTAAGACTATGGATGAGACAAATTGCTTATTCTATATGCATCTCATTCTTATCATCATTTAAAGTCCTGCAAATATTATTTTCAACTATTAACTGACATTTACTAAAATCCACACTGCTTCTTACATGCTCTTTAGGAAAAATGAATGTCCACGGCATACTTGTGTGTGCAGGCACTTGACATGGAATACTAAATTTTTCAGTTGCAATTTTTTCGCCGCCAACCAAACAATGAACAAGCCGATTTTCAAAATCTATTGCCTGACCACTCCAATTATGAATAAGTATTGTGGTCAGCAACGATTGACGATGATTATAGGCATGCCATAAGTATGTGATAAAATCGTTAGCTACATTTGCTTCTTTGAGACGATAAAATTTTTCAAGAATCACTTTGCGATCCGGATCACTTATTGTACGTTCCCAAGCTGGTTCAAAGTATATATTTTGAGTCATGACGTACCTCCATTTTTAAAAATTAGAACATACTCTCACATTCTTTTTCTTCCTCCTTGCCTATAATAGTAACATTGCTTTCTCACGGAATGAAAGATTTTTCATTAAAAACTAATAATATAATATTCGAAACTTATTTGGAAAACAACCATGTATGTAAGGTCATTGCTATGAATATTTATAAACTCTGTAAAGTCGAGTGGTTTAAACTTTCTATTGGATACCAAGCTCCCTAATATGTTAAAAGAAAATCACGCTATGCAAATATTCGACTTTATTTCCCGGGAAATGACATTTGGTTACAATCTTATTAGTAAACGTAGAAGGTTAAATAGTATATGTGTAAATGAAACTTTTAAAATATACCGAACAACTTTCAAATCTCCACCAACTAAATAATCTATATGATTCTGTTAAAGTATACGAATTAATAAATAATCTATATAATAATCATCATAAGATGCTATAGATCAGGAGATGAAGCAATGAAAAACCATGAAATTGATTACAAACTATTTGGGGACGATATGCAATTTGTCGAAATTGAGCTTGATCCCGAGGAAACAGTAATTGCTGAGGCCGGCAGTCTGATGATGATGAATGAAGAAATTCAGATGGAAACTATTTTTGGCGATGGATCGTCCACTCAAAATGGCTTAATGGATAAATTACTTGGTGCAGGTAAACGAGTATTAACTGGTGAAAGTCTATTCATGACGACATTCACAAATAAAGGTACCGGAAAAAAGCATGTATCTTTTGCTTCACCATATCCAGGTAAAATAATTCCAATTGATTTAAATACGATTAATGGAAAATTAATTTGCCAAAAAGATGCTTTTTTAGCAGCCGCAAAAGGGGTTTCTGTTGGAATTGAGTTTCAACGAAAAATTGGTGCTGGTTTCTTCGGAGGAGAAGGGTTTATCATGCAGAAACTTGCGGGAGACGGCATGGCCTTTATTCATGCAGGTGGAACTATTCATCAAAAAGACCTTCAAGCTGGCGAAACATTAAAGGTAGATACAGGCTGTCTTGTTGCGATGACAGGTGGAGTTGATTATGATATTGAGTTCGTACGTGGCGTTAAAACAGCATTGTTTGGGGGCGAAGGGTTGTTCTTTGCAACATTAAAAGGGCCAGGGACTGTTTGGGTTCAATCACTTCCTTTCAGCAGACTGGCAAGCCGAGTATTTGCTGCTGCTCCACAACACGGGGGTTCAAAAGACGAAGGTAGTATCGTCGGCGGATTATTTAACATACTGGGTGGCGACAGAAAATAGTAAATAAAAGGAGGAAAGATGAAACAAGAAATTTCCTCCTCATTCAATCACTCTTCAATGGAAAATGTTCCTTCTACAAGAAGATTGGTCTCATCTTTAAATATACGAACAATATAATCACCTGGCTCATACTCACCATCATAATCGACAACGTGAAACTCATATAACATTTCATTCCATGTAGGGTCTACTTTGTCATACCATTCTTCGTAAATTTCTTCTTTATTATTATCATTTTTCAATGTTGTAATCTTTATTTCACTCGTTCCAAAAGCTTTTTTCGAATAAGCTTCTAATAAAAAATCTTCATTAGACCGAAATGTAGACTTTTTATCTTGAATTCCATCCTCAAATGTCCCCGTACCGAAAATCATTCCTTCTCTACCACCAATTACATCCAAAATTGTTCCACAACCGGATAAAAAAAGAAGAACCATTAACATAGAAATACCAATAAACTTCTTCATCCATGTATCCCCCAATTATTAATTTAGCAAGTTGTTTATGTATAATTGATAATGTATATGTATATACATGCTACTATTATTTATCTTATCAAATAGTGAAACCACCTTCAAAAAGAAGGTGGCTTCTTCACCATTGCTATTCCGATTATGCCTGTTCTACCGATTCTTTTTTCAACTTATGTTTTTTAACGAAATCATT
Organism: Pseudogracilibacillus sp. SE30717A; assembly: GCF_037071985.1. Taxonomy (NCBI): domain Bacteria; kingdom Bacillati; phylum Bacillota; class Bacilli; order Caryophanales; family Bacillaceae; genus Pseudogracilibacillus; species Pseudogracilibacillus sp. SE30717A. The sequence goes on from NZ_JAXHDF010000010.1 coordinate 126,456, forward strand.
TAATATTTCTTTTAAATTCGGATTACCGACCTCATCTAAGTCATAATGAACCCGTGTGCACGGCTTATTAATATCGATGATTCTAGATAAATCAATCGGTGTCCCGATAATAACTGCATCACAGTCTGTTTGATTAATTGTTTCTTCTAAATCTTTTAATTGTTGTTCCCCATATCCCATTGCCGGAAGAACATTGCCAATATGGCTATATTTTGAAAATGTATCTTTAATAGAACCAACCGCAAATGGACGCGGATCAACCGATTCAGTTGCTTCCAAACGCTGTGCAGCAACCATACCTGCTCCAATATTCATTTCGCCATGTGTAAGTGTCGGTCCATCCTCTACGATTAACACACGTTTTCCTTTAATAATTTCTGGATTATCAACTGTTATAGTTGATTCAGCTTTAATAATTGTGCTATCAGGACTTACACGTTTAATATTATTTTCAACAATTTCAATCGACTCTTGATCTGCACTATCAATCTTGTTAATAATTGAAACATCAGTCGTTCTTAAAGCAACCTCACCTGGGTAATACTTTAACTCATGTCCCGGACGATGTGGGTCTAAAACTGTTACGGCTAAGTCTGGCTCGTAAAATGAGAAATCATTATTACCGCCATCCCATAAAATCACATCACAACCATCTGGGTCATTTTCAACCGCTGTTAATATATCTGCATAATCAACTCCAGCATAAACCGTATTTCCCCGTGCTACATGCGGCTCATACTCTTCCATCTCTTCAATCGTACATTTATGTTTCTCAAGATCTTCCACAGTCGCAAACCGCTGTACACGCTGTGCATTCAAATCACCGTACGGCATCGGATGTCTAACTGCGATAACTTTGATATCTTGTTCCAATAATGTTTCAATAATTTTACGTGATGTTTGGCTTTTACCAGTTCCCGTTCTAACCGCACAAACAGAAATAACAGGCTTATTACTTTTTAACATCGTATTTTTCGGTCCAAGTAGTGTAAAATCCGCTCCTGCTGCATTAACGATCGCACTAACGCTCATCACTTCCTCATAAGGAACGTCGCTATAAGCGAAAACACATTCATCAACATTAAACTCTTTTATTAACGATGGTAATTCATCCTGTGAATAAATTGGAATTCCTTCCTTATACAATTCTCCAGCCAATTCACTCGGATATTTACGACCATCTATATCAGGAATTTGTGCAGCAGTAAAAGCTACGACATTAAATTCCACTTTGTTTCTATAATACGTATTAAAATTATGAAAATCTCTTCCAGCAGCACCTATAATAATAATATTTTTCTTATCCAACGCACTCTCTCCCTAAACATTCGAATCTGTTAGTATTTATTATACATAAATATGTATAAAAATACAAAGGGAAAATGACTTTTTTTTAATGTTTTTTTAAAAAAGAAAAATTTAAGGTCATAACCTTCAAATCAAACGGTGTCAATTACGTTCTAACTATTGAACAATGAGGATATGACTTCAGATATTATGGGGATGAAGTTTCTATTAACCAAATTATATATTCGCAAAAAGAGGAGTGCATAAAACGGTAGGGAATTATTGATGGGGCAGAGAATAAAAGGTATGAGTATTGAATTAAAAATCATACAGAGTCGATTCGCCCTCTGAATGTGGTACACAAAACACTAATTTAGGGAAAACGACTCTGCTGAACTGGCTGAAAACTGACTTAGCACCAAGTAAGAAAAGGTTCTACTTACTTAATTAGACATTTTCCAAAATGTCTTAGGAGCAGGACTGTTAAAGGTAAGCTCTTCATTTGTTGTTGGATGGGTAAGTGTTAATTTATGGGCATGAAGACCAAGCCTGCGAATTGGGTTTGACTGAGCACCATATTTTTTATCGCCGACTACTGGATGACCTAGATCTTGCATATGCACTCGAATTTGATTTTTTCGCCCTGTCACCAAATGAACTTCGAGCAACGAAAACCGATTATTTGATTGCAACACTGTGTAATTTGTTTTGGCAAACTGGCCATCATTTTTTTCCGAACTTGAATACATACGATGTGCCTTTGTTTCCCTCAGCCATGAAGTAATGGTTCCAGACTTTTCTTTCACTTTCCCTTCTACAAGCGCCAGATATCCTCGCTCCTTGACTCTCTTGTTCCAGCTATCTTGCAACTGACGTTTTACCTGTTCATTTTTGGCAAACATCATGACACCAGATGTGTCTTGATCCAATCTATGAACAATGTAAATCTGATTACGCGGATTCTTTTTTCTAACATAATCCATTAACTGATGATGAGCTGTTTTTCGCTTTTCTTTTTGATTTGCAATGGATAGTAAGCCTGCTTCTTTATCAATGACTATCATTTCTGTGTCTTCATAAAGAATCGACATTCCGATTAATGCGCCTTCTCTCCTAGCTTCTTTATTTGGTAAGACGGAGACAATCTGCCCGGGGTTAAGTTCATATTTATAAAAAGTTTCAATATGATCATCGACAGATACCTGTCCACGCTCCAGTATTGACTTTACGGAGTTTCGTCCACGTTTAGGCATTACCTTTAACAGGAAAAGTAATAAAGTAGTTGACTCTTCAACCGCATAATGCTTTGATTTGCTCGCTAGATGTTTTTTATTGTTAGGCAATAGTATAACTCCTTTTATCGTACATATTGTATACTTTATTGTTCTTCTATATTTTCAAGCTAATTATAGCGCATATATATAGGAAACTTCTATTTCTTGGTGTATTATACCATTCTTGCCATGGATTTGTTCTTTTTAAGTTCATATGAATTTATTTGATAAGATTTGGTAAACTGAACAAAGTAACTAAGAACATTGATTTTTTGTGAGGTGATTTAATGACAAGTACAACGCCGAAACCATGGATATTCTTATTAACAATCGGTCTAGGCACCTTATTAAATCCGTTAAATTCGTCAATGATCTCTGTCGCGTTAACACAGATGCAACGTGATTTTTCCTTAACATTTGCTGATGCGTCTTGGCTTATATCCGTCTTTTATCTAGCAAGTTCAGTTGGTCAACCTGTTATGGGAAAACTAAGCGATATGTTCGGTGCGAAACGTTTATTTATTGCCGGCCTTATTCTAATCGTTTTCGCTTGTGGATTAGCACCATTTGCACCGAATTATGGATTTTTACTAGGTTGTCGTGCCTTGCAGGCAATTGGTAGTTCTACCTTGTTTCCAAGCGGGATGAGTATGATACGTGCACATATTACGACAAATCAAGCTCGCGCGATTAGCTTTATTAGCATATTTTCTTCCACATCAGCAGCATTTGGACCGACAATCGGAGGGCTAGTAGTCGCTAATTGGAATTGGCCCGCTATCTTCCTCATAAATATTCCGATAATTATCGTCGCCTTTTTTATGGCAATTTTCTTCTTACCACAGACAAGTAAAGTGAATATTGACCTTAAACGAATTGACATGATCGGGATCATTCTGTTCATTATTTCTGTATTCGGATTAATTTTATTCTTGCTCTCCTTAGCCGAGCATATTCGTTGGTGGGCATTGATTATCTTTGTCTTTTTCGGAATCCTTTTCTTCCAATTTGAGAGGAAGAAAAAAGAGCCTTTTATCGATGTTGAAGCACTACGTAACAATAAAAATGTTACTATTGTTTATGTTTTATTTATGTTGATCAACGCTGTTTACTATAACTATTTTTTCGGTCTGCCAACGCTTTTACAACAAGTACGCGGGTATAGTGAGGAACACACTGGTCTTATTATGCTTGCACTAGCAGGCTTTAGCGTCATCGTTACCCCGTTAGTAGGAATTCTTATCGACCGAAAAGGAGCAAAGCCAGCTGCAATTATTGGGGCAATTTTTCTTCTTATCGGTACAGGACTTTTACTTACTTACAATGAAAATTCCGTACTTTGGTTGCTGATGATGAATATGGCAATCCTCGGAATCAGTAATGGGTTTAATAATATATCTGCCCAGACAGCACTCTATGAACATATTGACGAAAAAGATACTGGTTCCGCTTCCGGTTTATTTCAAACAAGTCGTTACTTAGGGGCAATTTTATCTAGTAGCTTCCTCGGCTTGTCATTTACAGGACATCTTGATATTGCACATTTTCACATAGTAGCTATCGTTTCCTTTATAGCTTGTGTGGGGATTGTTTGGTTAACTTTACTATTGCCAAAGAAGAGTTAGAAAAAAATAAAATTAACTGTATCTCTTCACATATTACAGTAAATGATTTGAAATCTAGTCGGTTTACTTTTTATCTAATTAAGGAAAACTAGTTTAGAGGTGAAAAGAGATGAAGAAACAACATAAACCGGAAACAACCAGGCATTTAATAAGAAGATATATTTTTCTCGTAATCGGAGCAACACTAGCTGCAACTGCAATTGAATTGTTTTTAGTTGAAAATACTATTATTGATGGTGGGATTATCGGGATTTCTCTATTACTCAATCATTTAACAAATATCAACTTCGGTATATTAGTATTCGTGATTAATTTACCTTTTTTATATTTCGGGTATAAATACATTGGAAAGAGTTTCTCTTTTGCATCTCTGTTCGGAATTATCATCTTAGCTGTCATCGAACCAAGCCTGCAACCATTTCCTGCTATTACAAACGAGCCTCTCCTTGCAACAGTTTTCGGAGGATTGATACTGGGAGCCGGAGTAGGTATTGTCATTCGAGTAGGTGGAGCATTAGATGGAACGGAAATTTTAAGTATTTTACTTACGAAAAAAATTCCCTTTTCAGTCGGCGAAATGGTCATGTTTTTTAATATCTTCATTTTTGGCTGGGCAGGCTTTGTACTTGGCTGGGAACAAGCTATGTATTCGATACTTACCTATTACATCGCTTCGAAGACGATCGATGCTATTACCCAAGGGTTTAACGATACGAAAGCAGCCATCATTGTGTCCGATCAATATGAAGAAATTGCAGATACAATTAATCAACGGCTCGGTCGCACTGTAACCAGATTACATGGTCAAGGAGGTTTTTTCGGTGAAGAAAAAGATATCATCTATGTTGTTATTATCCGACTGGAAATTTCAAAATTAAAAGATATTATTTACGAAATTGATCCTAATGCTTTTACGACGATAATGGATGCTCAAGAAGCGCGAGGAGGAAAGTTTAAATCAGCGATACATTAAAAAGCAAACATAGACTTATCGAGGTAAAAAGGAAAATAGCAATACATAAATCATTTAATCAAAAATCGTTCGCTCATTAATTAAACAAATGAACGAACGATAGTAACTACTCTTTTTATAATTTAAACTGTCCTACTATTTCATTTAATTCTTCTGCAAGTTTTGCCAAGTCATTTGAACTAAATGATATTTCCTCCATAGAGGCACTTGCCTGTTCAGAAGATGCCGATGTCTCTTCAATGCCAGCTGCCGATTCTTCTGATACTGCAGCAATATCTTCGATCGAATTATTTATTTCTTGACCTCTTGTTGCCATGCTCTCTAAATTGCCAGATACGAGTCGAATATTATTGACCATTTCCATGACCGCAGAATTAATACCGATAAACTTCTCAGCTGTTGTTTCAATTTGCTGAGTACCTTCTTCCACTTCTTTATATTAAATTGTCATGAAAGACTAGACAAATAAAGTAAGTGTAGTTTTCAACTACATATATAATATCGAGATTATTAGTTAAAAGTTTAGGTAAAAATACTCATATGAAAATAAAAATAAATTGAAAAAATTCAGATTAAAATAACTATTAATTGATATATCTTATTGTTTATTTAACCTCTACCGTCATATAAGCTAAAAAATATGAAAGTTTTCAATTTCAAACCTAGATACGTAATTTCTCTTTTTAAATCAACACCGGTATGTACCTCTTATAGAAATCATCAGCTAAAATAATTATCCCCAATTAATTAACTTAGTTATAGACAGTTTGCTTACATAGATATCCATCCATTTTTAATAACTTTTTTATACCAGTAAAAACTATCCTTTCTCGTTCTTTCTAATGTGTTAAAGTTTACATGGATTAGACCAAAGCGCATAGCATACCCTTCCGTCCACTCAAAATTATCTAATAATGACCAAGCTAGGTATCCCTTAATGTTTACTCCTGAATCTATACTTCTTTGTAACGAAGTTAAATGCTGTTTTAAGTAGTTAATACGATTATCATCTTGCACACGACCATTTTTGACATCATCATTATAACAGGCACCATTCTCAGTGATATAGATTGGGATATTCCCGTACTGATTCTTAATCTTCGTCAGTAGTTTATAAAAACCTTCGGGATAAATATTCCACCCAATATCCGTTTTGGTATAACCAATATCCACTTTTTCTACATCTAATAATCCCTCGTCTTTTTTATATCTTCCAACACTTCCAGAATAATAATTAATCCCAACAAAGTCAATCGGTTGATGGATGGTCTCCATATCATTTTCTTCTATCGGAAGTGTAATTCCTTTTTTTCTAAACCAATCTAACATGAAATCTGGATACTTACCCTTAAAAACTGGATCAAAAAACCATTCGATAAATATCCCCATTCCTCTATTACAAGCATCGATATCTTCCTTTTGGACACTAAAAGGTTCAAGCCACTCTCCGTTCGGTGCGTAACCAATTTCACCCTCAATACCTAAATCTCTAAATTGCGAAACAGCTTTACCATGAGCTAGCAGCAGATGATGCGATATTGTCGTAGCTAGTTGTAAGTTTGTATTTCCGGGAGCATGTTTACCTTCATAATTAGATAAAAAAGAGACACACCAAGGCTCATTAATCGTAATCCATTTTTTAATCTTTCCACCGAATTCTTCAAACATGACACGTGCATAATTAGCGAATGCATCAACAACTTCCCTGTTGCCCCATCCCCCTATATCCTGCATTGACTGTGGTAGGTCCCAATGATACAACGTACACATTGGCTCAATGCCATTCTCCAATAAAGTATCTACAAATCGATGATAAAATTCTAGCCCTTTCCGGTTAGGTTCGCCTTTACCCAATGGAAAAATTCGAGGCCATGAAACAGAAAATCTATATATATCAATACCAAGTTCCTTCATTAATTGTATATCTTCTTCATAGCGATGATAGCTGTCACAGGCGATATCACCATTGTCACCATTACGTATAATACCCGGCGTATGAGAATAAGTATCCCAAATGGACAAACCTCTTCCGTCTTTATCAACAGCACCTTCAATTTGATATGCAGCTGTCGCAGTTCCCCATTCGATATCTTTAGAAAATTTTATCACGGCCATCTTTATATCCTCCAATACATATTTTACATCTATAAATGATGATAAAAATACCTGCACGAAACGTTTATGATTCCCTTATAATTAATTCGGAATCGATTAAAATAGGTTTGATTTTCTTTGTATCATTAATTAGATCATTTAAAATATTTGCGGCAAACTTTCCTAGCATATCTTTCTGTTGCCTCATAGTAGATAATTTTGGACTACTGTATCGGCATGCATGAATATCGTCACAACCAATAATTCGAATATCTTCCGGTACATTTAAACCTTTTTCTTCAATTGCACGTAATGCTCCGAACGCCATTAAGTCAGAAATAGCAAAAACTGCCTTCGGATATGGTTTCTTTTTCATTATTTTATTCATGGCAAGATAACCACTTTCTTCATAAAAATCGCCATATTGCATCCAATTTTCTTTGATATCCATTCCTAGTTGATTCATCGTTTTAATAAAACCTATTTTTCTATTTTTGGCAACAACAGAATCCCTCGTGCTGCCAATATATCCAATATCCCTTATTCCACTCAAATATAGCTGTTGAACAACTTTTTTGGATAGACTTTCATTATCTGTCATCACGTAACTTGCTCTTGGACCATTCAATTCAATATCGATCCCAACACAAGGAATTCCACTGTTCACCAGTTCTTGAATCCCTTCCTCTACTTCATCACCAGCAATAATAACGCATCCTTCTACATGGTAGTATTTACATCTAGCTAAATAACTACCGCCATCGTGTTCAAATCCTTCATTAGAAAACACAATAATGTCATATCCTAATTTTCCTATTATTTTTTTAAATGCAGTAACTACTTCATTAAAAAATGGATGATTAAAATCAACGTTTATCTTTCCTGCATAGATTAAACCAATTAATTTTGATTTTTTAGTTGCGAGTGTTCTAGCTGTAAACATTGGATGATATTCTTTTTCCTTGATTACATCTAATACTTTTTTTCTCGTTTTATCACTAACTCCACTATACTTATTCATGACTTTTGAAACAGTTGATGGTGAGACACCTGCTAGTTCAGCAATATTTTTTATTGTTAGATTCATTTTATCCCTCAATTTATAGAATTTATCAATATTATTTTAAGATTTAACAGAACCTTCTGTAATACTAGCAATAAATAACTTATTAAAGATTAAAAATACAATCACCAATGGGACGGTGGACCAAAACACACCTGATAAGAGCATTCCAAAATCTACTTTAAATGTATTATTCAATGAAGCAAGAGCCACTTGTATCGTATACATTTCAGGATCTCGAAGTACTGTAAATTGCCATAAAAACTCGCCCCAAGTTGCTGTAAATACGATGATACCTAAAGTTGCAAAAGCCGGAAGTATAATCGGCAAAACTACTTTTCTATATATTTTAAAATTTGAAGCACCATCTAGCTTTGCCGCTTCAATTAATTCATCAGATATTGCTTTACTAATATATTGTCTCATTAGAAATATCCCCAACGGATTAAGAAAAAATAGAATCATCACCCCTTGTAATGTGTCTAATAATCCTGCTTTTGCTATTACAAGGTACTGAGGAATTAGCCCTAATTGTGGTGGAATTACCATTGTTAATAATATCGCTACAAAAAGTACATTTTTTCCCGGAAATTTAAACTTTGCAAAAGCAAAACCTGCTAAAGAACTTATGAATAAAACTACCAACGTGACAACGGTACAAAGTACGAACGAATTCCACATTGCCCCGAAGAAATTGATCTGTTGTAAAACTTTTTGAAAGTTTTCCACTAGCATAGTACCGGGAGTAATAGTAGGAGGTATAGAATTATAAGCAGCACTAGGTCGTGTGGCCATAACAAACATCCAATAAAATGGAAATAATGACATAAGAGAAGCAAGGAACAAAAAGAAATACATTAAAATCTTGTTTAACGGGAATTTCTTTCCGCCTGTTGTTTGCTTCATTTTCTTACCCCCTTCCTTCTAAACCCTATACCAGATGTGAGAGTCAAATTAATTGTAGCTAACGCCGTAATTAATACTACCAAGATTACTGCAGTAGCTGATGCAGTTCCGAAAGACTGTAAGCTAAATGCATCGCGGTATAAATACATAACTACTGTCATCGCTTCATCCCTTGTAAAAGCACTGGCTCCCAAAAATACGGTAGGTTCTGAAAATAGTTGTAACGCACCGACTGTTGAAAAAAATACCGTTAATAAGACGAAGGGTTTTAAAAGTGGTAAAGTAATATATCTAAATTGCTGAAGTTTACTTGCTCCATCTATTGTTGCTGCTTCATAAAGATCATTTGATATACTTTGCAATCCTGCTAGATAGATAATTGTGTTATATCCTACCCACCTCCAAAACACCATAAGAGAGATGGCAATTTTAGATCCCCATTCTGACGTACTCCAATTTATCGGGTCCTTTCCAAACAAACTTAATATATAATTAGCCATTGAAGAATCTTGATTACTAAACAATACACTAAATACAAGTGCAACTGCTACCATGGATGTGATATAGGGCATGAAGATCGTTACTCTAAAAAATTGTTTAAAACGTAAAAGGGCCTGATTTAATAAAAAGGCTAAAATGAGCCCCACAACTAATTGAGGCGCAGTTCCTAAAAGTCCCATAACGATTGTATTATATACCGATTTCCAAAATAGAGAATCAGTTAAAACGATTCTGAAGTTATTCAACCCTACAAATTCCATAGGAGCGAATCCATTCCAACTTTGAAATGACAAATACATACTAAATAATGCCGGAAACAATCCAACTAAAATAAAAATAATAAAAAATGGCGAAACAAATAAATATCCCGAAATTATATCTTTTTTTTCTTCCGATAAATATCTTTTTTTAATTCCTTGCTTCTTCGCTGCCATTTTCACACCTCGTTCTTTTAAATAAGTGGATATGATGTTTTAGTTGGAAAACACCATATCCATTATTTAAATTTTCTCTCCTAGCGGTTAACTAATTCTTGAGCCCGCTGAACTGCTTCCTCCCATTCCTTTTCGGGATCAGCACCTTCTTGAACATTTGTCAAAGCTGTTAAAATCTCATTATTTACAGGAACATATTTCTCTCCCTTATAAACAGCTTCCGAAATATTATTCGCTGCTTCACCAAACACTACAGATGTTACCTGTCCTCCAAAAAATTCATCTTCATTCGTTTTAAATTCTTCCATGTCATACACAGATGGTGCAGAGGGGAACAACCCATGACTTTTGAAAGAATTTAGTTGATTTTCAGGAGATGTTAGCCATTGAATAAAATTATAAGCTTCTACGGCATGTTTCGTTTCTGCTGGAATAGCTAAAAATGATCCACCCCAGTTAGCGGAAAATTCTTTTGGTAACGTTGCAACCCGAAACAAACCTGATGCATCAGGTGCATTTCCTTCCATCCAACCTTTAAGCCAACCTGGACCTAATTCTGCAGCAAAATCACCATCATTTACTGCATTTGCCCATTCAGGCGTCCACATCTCAAAATTGCCTACCAAACCTGCTTCATTTAACTCCACTGCAAAGTCATAAGCTTCTTTTACAAGACTTTCTTCTTTATCGATTAATAATTCTCCATCCGGATTTAAATGTGAGTTTGGTGCTGCATCTAAATAAGCTCTATATGCCATTTCCATACTATCTACAAAAGGTTTACCCGTAGTTTCTTTCACCTTTTTAGCAGCTTCTTTTAAAGCATTTGGAGAATTAATCAAAGCAGCGACTTCATCAGGATCGGTCGGTAGTCCAGCTTCTTCAAACACATCAATGCGATAATATAAAGCTTTTGGTCCAATATCAGTCGGTAAACCAACTAAAAAATCACCCTCTGTATTTTGAGCAGTATTCCAAGCCCAATCCTGATAATTACCAGCAACTTCTTCGGCACCTAAATCAAATAAATTATTAAAACGATCTTGCGCTTGCTTAAAACGATCTAATTGATCTACTTCTATCATGGCAATATCTGGAGCTCCGGTTCCTGCTGATAACGCGGTAAACAATGCATCATGATGATCTGCGTTCTCGGAAGTTTTAAACTTTATTTTCACATGAGGATTTTCTTTTTCATACTCCTTGATTAATTCGTCATACCCTGTAGCTCCAAATGTCCAAAAGTTAAGTGTGATATTTTCATCCGATTTCTTATCCCCGGAATTGGGATTATCTTGAGACGCATCTTTATCAGAACTACCACAGGCCACTAAAGAAAAAGCTACACTTAAAATTAAGACTAAGAAAAATAAACGTTTAATTCTTATCATTTTTTTACCCCCTACTAAAATTTAATAAATACTTAAACTTATTTGGACGGATTTACGATTTTTCTTTCAATCCCCCTCTACCCTATAAATTTTTTATCTGAAGTGAATTATGCATTAAGTCTAGGATAGAAATCGGTTTCTATAATTCGATTAAAAAAAGTATTTTAACATTTTTATATGTTTAGTTTTGAATATTTCAATTAAATCTTCGCTTCATTCTAGAAAATATAGAAATCGATTTCTATTTTATTTGTTTCGCTTTTCATTTTTTCTATTAATTTACATGAAGCAAGAATTTGTTTAACTGCATAGAAATACAGAAGATTTAATATCATCGCTGAAGAAAAAAGGAGTATCTAACAGTGTGAAGATGGCAATATATTTTATAGTCCAGTAAATATAAGCACTTATTAGGAAATCGGTTTCAATCTTGTTTTTAAATTTGATTATTATTAGTAAATGTCAGAAAAATTAAAAATAGAACTAAATGAAAAGATTTATTTTAATAAATAAAATATAGATTTTGTTCATCAAGCTTAAAAAGACAATGAAAAAACCAGGCAGTATATTCTCTACCTGGTTTACATTGTTTTAAAAACTTATCTGATATTCATCTCACTCGGCTCATGATTAATCCGCTCATCACGATCGAGCTCGTTAATTTTCTCCATATCGTCATCACTTAGCTCAAAATCAAATACGTTTAAGTTTTCTTCCATTCTTGATGGCGTGACTGTTTTTGGGATAACGATATAATTTGATTGAAGATGCCAGCGCAATATAATTTGTGCTGGTGTTTTACCATGTTTTTTGGCCAACTCACTAATCACATTATCTTCCAAAATCTTTCTTCCATTCATTAATGGGCTATATGACTCAAGATAAATTGAATGTCTCTTACAAAACTCTTGAAGTTCCTTTTGTTGTAAATATGGATGACATTCTACTTGGTTAACAACAGGAACGACTTCACATTCTTCTAGCAATCTTTCTAAATGTTCTATATTAAAATTACAAACTCCAATTGATTTTACGCGACCGTCTTTATATAACTTCTCCAAAGCTTTATATGTCTCTATGTATTGATCATATTTTGGTGTCGGCCAGTGAATTAAATATAAATCGATATAGTCTAAACCAAGACGCTCAAGACTTTCATCAAAAGCTTTTAATGTTTGATCATACCCTTGATCAGCATTCCAAACTTTCGTTGTAATAAATAATTCTTCTCTCGGTACCGATACTTGCTTTAACCCTTCACCAACACCGGACTCATTTTGATACACTTTCGCCGTGTCAATTAAACGGTACCCAACGTCAATTGCCTCTTTGACTACAGTTGCCGCTGTTTCGTCTGGAATTTTCCATACTCCTAAACCTAACTGAGGCATTTTGATTCCATTATTCAATGTGACTAAATTCATCTGATCACTTCCTTCTACTTTGTTTAAGTATAGTTAATATACCCGAAAATTTCATGTAAAGAACCTATTCTATATATACGACGTCAGATAGTAGAATCCCTTTTCTTGATGTGTTGATGTGAATCTGAAAAATCGGCTCAATTTAAGTAGTCTTGCTCAGATAACCGAAAAGAGGTAAGCGATTTATCTTATGCTACTACTTATTTTTAAATTCACCTTATGAGGAAAGATATAGAAAGTTAATAATTGACATTTAAGAGGGAGATGAGTCTTATGCCACTCGGTAAAAAATCAATAAAAATGGTTAAGCAGAGATATAAGCTCCACTTAACCCAGTCCCAGTTATAAACTATTTAAAAACCGATCTATTTCAGCTTCAGTATTATAAAAATGAGGTGACACGCGAATGCCAGAACGGAAATTCACTGTTATATTATGTTTCGAAATATCCTCTATATTACGTCCGGAGAATAATGTAATTCCTGATTTGCTATCCAGTGGAGAGAGCAGACTTATATTCGGAATCGCCCTTAATCCATCTCGTAACCGCGCTGTCAACATCGGAACCCGCTCATATATTTTTGCTCGAAGAGGCTGGAGTAGACGTAACGCTTCATGAATTCCAGCGATTGCAGAAAAATTCATATTTCCTGTTTCATAACGTCTAGCATCCTCACTTAAACGATACTCAATTTTTTCATAGTCAAACGGATTTTCCATACTTGCCCAGCCTACCCAAGGCATATCCAATTTATCCATCGCATTTTTATTTACATATACGAAGGAAATTCCATCAGGTCCCATTGCCCATTTATAAAAGCCACTAACTAACACATCAATATGACATGTCGAAACATCGAGTTCATTCGTTGCAAATCCTTGAATAGCATCCACTACAAAAAATATATCATTGTTCTTACAAAACTCACCAAGTTTCTGAAGGTCAATCATATTTCCATTTGTCGCACTTACCCAACTTACGCTGATTACTTTTGTTTTATCTGTCACAGCATCAATAATTTGTTCAGCGGTTAGTTTATTTTCTACAAATGGAATAATCTTCACATGTACACCGCGTTCCTCTAACGCTAACCAAGGATAAATATTTGCTGGAAATTCTTTTTCAGGGATAATCACTTCATCCCCGGCTGAAAAATCGATTCCCTGTGCAGCTAAATTAATTCCGGCCGAAGTATTCCATAAAAAAGTAATCTCTTTTGGATTGGCATGGATCCAATCAGCGATTAATCCACGTGTTTCTCCAACGATATTCCACCAAGTTGTAAAATCTGGTCCCTTTGTTTGTCGTTGAACATGAAAATCATGAATACGATTAACCACATCATTATGTAGTGGCCCCATCGCTGCATTATCTAGATACAGTTTTTCATGTAAAATTGGAATCCCTTCACGAAACTTCTTTATTTCTTCTCCGTCCATATTAACTCTCACACTTTCTTTTAAATTATTAAACTTTTCTATTCATTACAGTCGATACGTCTGAAAAATTGTTGAGTAAATATCCACTGCTTCCATCAATTCATCCGCATCTATCCACTCATCTGCCGTATGTGCTTCATTAATACTGCCAGGCCCAAAAACAACGGTCGGAATACCTGCAGGCTGAATTTTACTTGCATCACAACCAAATTGTAAACCTACAAAGTCAAAGTCTGGTCGAATCTGTTGGATCACATCTGACAGAGCCACTAATTCCCTAGTAGAAAGATCATTCGTCAAAGGTGGGTCGATTAAATATGGTTTTTGCCAAACAAGATCCTCCCATAAGCTAAAACTTACTTTCTGTTTGACGAGTAGTCTCAAATCATCGAGTGACTCTTGCCAATTTTCCTGTGGATTTAGTCGCCGATCCACATGAATCGAGCATTGATCTGGAATAATATTCACTTGTTCTCCACCAGAAATTAGCGTTACACTTAAGGAGCTTTTCCCACATAAGGGATGAACGATACCTTCAACCGCTTGCTTTGCATCCTCCTTCAAAACCATAACGACTTCAGCCATCTTTTCTACTGCATTTTCCCCATTCCAAGGAGTTGATGAGTGGGCGTTTTTTCCAATCGTTTCAAGGACGAAACGAATACTTCCTTTATGAAAAGCACCGAATTCCAATTGTGTTGGTTCTCCAACAATAGCTAAATCTGCCGAAACAGATTGCTCAACTAGATGGTCGACTCCCCGATGTTTATGTTCCTCATCCACGACTGCAGCAAGTATAATATTGACCGGTAATTTCCCGTCCTGTTCCTCTAATGCTTTTCTCAAACCGATGATCATTGCTGTTAGTTGCCCCTTTGCATCACAAGCACCGCGCCCAAACCATTTATTTCCTTGACGAGTTAATGTGAAAGGCTCAACCGTCATTCCTTTTACATCGACTGTATCGAGATGTGTTTCCAACAAAATCGTTGGATAATTTTCTCCTCTTACATATGATGCAAAACAATTAAACCTTTCTGGTAAAACTTCCTCTTTCCAATACGAGAAATCCGGTAAATATTCTTTAAAATAACAAAGTAACTTGTCACCGACTGCTTTTTCTCCATAAAGTGCTTCATCTAATGGTTTTTCTCCTGGATTAATACTCGGTATAGAAACAAGTTTCTCCAATAGCTCAAATGCTTCTTCTTTCCAGTCCACTTCCCATCATCCTAACGTAATTAAAATGTCGATGGCATAAATACCTTGTCTAATTGCTCAATAGCTTTTTGGATATGAGCTTGCCCGTTCTTAAGTAAAAATAATCGGTGACCAGAAAACATTGCATCCACTAGTAAGTCTTTTAGTTTTCCAATATCTTCCCGGTAACTTGCTAAATCAGAACCCGGTGCATTTAACAAACCAATATCCCCATTAATAAAAACAAAATCACTCGCAAATAATACATTTCCATCGTCTGCTTCCATATAAAAGCAATACATTCCCGGGCTATGACCACGGACATGTATAGGACGGAGTTTCAAATCGCCACATGTAATGAGTTCATCCTCATTCATTACATGATCTGGTTTAAAATAAGAAAAAACATACCCTTCAGGATAGCCACCGGCATTGATAGCAAGACGAAGTGCTTCTTCCACTTCTGCCTTGCTGTTACTCATCCAGTCATATTCTTCCTTAGAAAGCCAAACTTCTTTCCCTTCTTTTTGGAAATATTCACTTCCTCCGCTGTGATCCGCATGCGAATGTGTGCACAACACACGTGACACCTTATCCCAAGGAACATATTTTTCAACATTCGCTTTAATTTTCTCTGGTTCAATCCCTACTCCAGCATCGATTAAAATTGCATCACTTCCGCCATCTACCAAATATACATGACAATCATAGTTGTTCGATAATCCAATTTCTCCACTACCGACTAAGTATATATTTTCGGTTAACTTCATTTTTTCCAACTCCTAAACGGATTAAAGATTTTCCCATAAGATCTCTCGTTTTTCGCTAGCTGACTTAATTAATGCTTCACAAATCTTAATTCCTAAAACAGCATCTTCCATTGGAACTGCTTGTTTGATTTCTGGATTACGAATAAGTTCCACAAAATGTTCTAATTCATTACGAAGCGCTCCATACACATTTCCGTGGATCATTGGAGAAAGTTGAATATCAGGTCGGCTAAGCTCTCCTTTTTCCATCACAGAGAGCGTATCTCCTGGGAAACGGTATTTCAAATGACCGCCCTCATACATTGCTTCCAACTCAACGTCCAAATACTGACCATATTCATTCGGTAAACACCACTGGGTTTCGAGCGAACAAATTATGCCATTTTCCATTTCGATAAGTCCAAAAAAGACGCCTGGCATATTAATTTCCTGGTCAATTTTCTTCTCCATGGCATATATGCGTTTTGGCTTCGATTTTACATTCCAAATTAATTGGTCAATATCATGAGAGAGAGCCATAAACACTGGATGAGTCCGCGCATGTAAAGAAAATCGTTCAACTGGAACATTTCGTTTTAAGCGCAGTGAATGGATATTACCCTCCACCTCAGCTAATTGATGATTCACTGCTGCATACCCCGGGTCAAAACGAAGCATATGACCTGGGAGTATAACGACATCACTTTCTTCCGACAGATTCAATAAATTCTCTGCTGTCTTACTATCTGTTGAGACCGGCTTTTCAATTAACACATGTTTCCCATATTGAACTGCTTCGCGTGTAATTGGCTCATGACTTTTCTCATCCGTCGCAATTACAACTGCATCAAGTTCCTTTTCCTGTAAAAGTTTCGTTATATTTGTATACGTCTTTTCGGCAGGTATTCCATATTCCTTTGCCACTCTCATTAATCGGTCTTCACTCCGATTACATATCCCAAACAATTCGACACCGTTCATTGATTGAATGGTTCGGATATGTTCCACTCCGAAAGCACCTGTCCCAATAACAGCAATATTTAACACAAAAATCACTCCAACACATTATTCTTCTATTTCTTTTGTTCCCATCTTTTCAAAGAATTTCTGTACTTTTTCTTCATGTTTATTCGTTGTTTTAATTATAAAGCTTAAAACTACACCAGTAATCAACGTCATTAAAGTACTTGTAGCTGTTGTTGCGGCTAAGCCTTGTATTCCCCCAACACCAAGAATAGAAACGAGTAATCCACTTCCTGTTCCGACAAGAATAGAGATAACTGCCGCTGTTGCTTTCATCTTTTTCCAGAAGATTGCTAAACAAACAATGACAAAGATCGGCATATCCGTAATTGCGATAACATTTAAAATTGCATCTACTGCACCACCTAATAATGGAACAATCATTGCCCATAATGTTCCAATTACAGCTAAAATAATCGTTGCAATTCTGGACACTTTTAAATAATGACCTTCATTTTTTTTCGGATTCCATTTCCGATAAAAGTCTTCAGTAAATAATGAAGATGACGCACATAAAGCCGAATCCGCTGTTGATATACCTGCTGATAATAAAGCTGCAAAAAAGATCCCCAACATTCCAACCGGAAGCAATTCAATATAAACTTGTGGTCCAACCATATCCGGATCAAGACTTGCTACTAATTCTTCTGAAAGAATTGAATGTGCAGCCAACCCTGGTAAAATCTCTAAAATAGCAATTGGGATTGCAATAATGGCAGCTAAAATTAATCCCCATCTTGCGACATTCACTGATTTTGCAGCAAGCCCTCTCTGCATAACGAACTGACTCGTAATAAAATAAGGAAAACCTAGTAATGTCATAGCCATAATCCATGGCCAACCGTTTGCACTTTCAGCAGAAGGAACCCATTCAGTTAAATTTTCTGGAACGGAATTAACAACACCACTCCAACCGCCTAATTGTGAAAAGATGTATGCTCCACCGATAAATAACCCGGCAAACATGAACAAGAACTGAATTGAGTCTGTAATAACAACAGATCGAAGTCCACCTAAGTACGTATAGATAACAACAATAATAGCAATTAATATAATCATCCAATTAAGATTGATTCCAAAAACAAGTCCTGTAATAACAGCAGCTGCATATACAGTAACACCATATCTGTTTAATGTATCTGCTAAAATCCAAATGACACTAATAAGTCCTCGAACTCGACCATCATATCGATCTTCAAAAATTTCCGACATTGTATTATATCTTAATTTTCTGTAAATAGGGACAAACACAACAGCTGCTAAGACACATGCCATCGCATTTAATGCAATCCAACTTACAGAAACACCTGCATTATATACAAGTCCAGGTTTTCCGACTAAACTCCAAGTAGAAAAGTTTGTTGCTCCAAAAGTGGCCGCTAACATAAACGGACCAAACGTTCTTCCAGCTACAGCAAAATCCTCAAAGCTGTCAATTCCTCTCGATACCCACCATCCGATAAATAATGTTAAAATAACGTAGAAAACTATAATCAAAATATCCAAACTTGCAATTGTATGATCCATATTAGTTGTGATCTCCTTTCAATGCCTCTTTTTCTTCATCAGAAACCATAAAGGCTAACAATTCATTTCTAGCTACTGCAATAACTCCCCCAACTATCCATAGTAAATAACCACCAATAACAAACGGAGTCACAACACTTGCATCAAGAACGGAACGAAGTAATAAACCTATGACAAATACGAGGATACTCACCACCATTAATCCCATTCCAAAACGTCCTTTTAATACCGGTGCTCTTTTTTGTTTTTCAAATAATATTTTTCCTTTCAACTCCAAATAAGGTCCTACACTAAGCAATATGGCAAATACGGCAACAGAACCCAAGATCAAAACGCTTCCAAAATCCATCCACTTTCCCTCCTAATTTTCATGCACTAGATTTTTATATTCTTCCAATCGTGCTATAATTTTATTTCTATCTCTTTTTTCAATCCATTCTTGATCAACTAAACTACTACCTACTCCTACTCCTTTAACGCCTGCCTCAAAAAATTTACGCATATTTTGAGGAGCGACACCCCCAACCGCTAACAAAGAAACTTTATTCAAAGATGCCAAAACATCCTTAATATAGGATGCTCCTACTTGTCGAACAGGAAAAACTTTGATGACTTCAGCACCTAATTCACTGGCATATTGAATTTCAGTTGGAGAAAAGGCTCCCGGAATATAAGGAATGCCCATCTCTGCTGCCATATCTGCTACTTGTTCTGAAACATTAGGACTTAAGAAAAATGCTGCTCCTGCATTTTTTGCATCAATTGCTATTTCTTTCGTTAAAACAGTACCAGCACCAATCACCATATCATCGCCAAATTCTTTAACTAGATTTTCTAAAACATGTAAGCTATTAGACTGATTTAATGAAACTTCCAATATCTTGAGGTCTGCTTCTCGAAAACAGTCGACCAAAAAACGAGCATCTTCCAGTTCCATACCCCTTAATATTGGTATAATTTTGTATTTATTTACTAGTGATAACAAAGAAACCACTCCCCTTATTAGTTGATTATCGAACTGTCCCAAAATCATTGGCTAAAAAACGTTCCAATTCTTGTTTGGTTGGTAGCCCATTCGTATCTCCTTCTGAACTGACAACAAACGCAGCACAGGCATGTCCCATTTTCACCGCATTCTCGTGACTTCGCTTTTGCAAAAAACCATGTAAAAAGCCTGCTGCAAACGCATCTCCGGCACCAATTTCATCGACAACTCGCTTTACTTTGAAAGAAGGAATAAATGTGGACTCACCATTTTCAAGTACCCAGGCTCCATTTGCACCATCTTTCATTACGGTAAGAGGAACTTCCCATTCTTTTAAATAAACTTCAATACTATTGAATTCTTCCACATTGCAAAGCAACTTCATTTCACTTTTTCCCGGGAGAAATATATCACATTGTTTGGCAATCGGTATTAATGTTTCCCTCGCAGCTTCTATATCCCATAATTTCAACCGGATATTTGGATCAAAACTGATTAATATTCCATGCCGCTTTGCTAGCCGAATCACTTCCATCACTAACTCTTTACATGAATGACTAAGTGCTGGGGTTATTCCTGTAATATGAATCAATCTTGCATGTTTTATCCATTCTTCCCGGACATCATTTTTGTCCATGGTAGAAGCTGCAGACTGCTCTCGATAGTATATGACTTCCGAATCTAACAGCTCTTTTTTTTGTTTAAACATTAATCCAGTAGAATGGTTTGAATCAATAATTACATCACTCGTATCAACAAGGTGTGCGTTCAATTCATATAATATCTTTTGTCCAAATGGATCGTTCCCTAATCTGCTAAACCATTTAACCTTATTGCCGAGCCGAGCCAAAGCAATCGATACATTTGATTCGGCACCTGCAATTGATGCTAATGTTTCATCGTGTTGTACAATAGAACGGTTATTTACCGTATTAAATGAAACCATTGTTTCCCCTAAAGTAAATACATCCATTTCGAAACTCCTATCCCTCTAGCTCTACGATTGTTTCTATCTCAACTGGCGTATTAAAAGGTAATTCGTTAGCAGAAAGTGCAGATCGTGCATGTTTTCCTTTTTCGCCAAAAACTTCTTCTAAAAATTCCGAAGCACCGTTAATCACATAAGGCTGTTCAACAAAGCCATCAGCTGAATTAACAAAGCCTAATAACTTTACAAAATCCTTTATTTTATCTAAATCGCCAATTTCACTTTTAATTACAGCTAACGTATTAATCATCGCTTGCTTAGACGCTTCATACCCTTGCTCAATTGTTAAGTCAGAACCGACTTTTCCTTCATAGATTAGCTTTCCATCTTTTCGACAATCTTGTCCCGACACATATAATAAGTTGTTGGCAAATCTTTTTGCCGGTACATAGACTGCAGCAGGCTTAGGCGCCTCTGGAAGTTCAATACCTAATTCTTTTAATCTCTGTTCTATTTTAGACATATAATCCTCTCCTACTATTTTAATAGTTAAAACAGCGTTTTAATAGGTACTTAAAAAAATTTAGAGACTTCCCAAGCGACGTGAAATTAATTGAGCCGTCTCTTTTACTTCGGCAGCTAATTCAAATAAATTTTCTTCATCTACACGTGAAGAAGGACCCGCAATACTTATTCCGCCCAAGACTTGGCCATCATGCGTAAATATTGGTGCCGCAGCACAATTTACACCTGATTCATGTTCTTCTCTATCTAATGCAAATCCTTGAGCTCGAATAATTTTTATTTCTTTATTTAGATCACTATCATCAATAATGGTACTAGCAGTAAACTTAGTATAATCAATATTTTCAATAATATTCGCCTGTTTTTCTTTGGAAAGAAAAGCTAGTATCGCCTTGCCAACTCCTGTACAATAAACAGGTGCCCGCTTTCCTACTCTCGAATACATACGAATAGAGCGTTCACACTCCACTTTATCGATATACACTACTTCGCCATCATCAATGATTCCTAAGTGAACGGTTTCATTCACGCGATCTTTTAAATCAACCAAAAAAGGTCGAATATCTTTCGTCCAGTCTACTTGATTAACAATCCGTGAAGCGAGTTCAAACAATTTAATTCCTGATTGATATTTTTTAGTTGTCAATTGTTGTTCCAGGTACTGTTCTTCCTCTAATGTTGCTAGAAATCGATAAACTGTACTTTTATTTAATTCTAATCGATTAGCAAGCTCCGTTACTCCAATCCCTTCCTCACTTTTCGCGATCTCTTCCAAAATACGAAGAACCCTTACTGTAGATGAATTACGTAAAGATTTACTCATTATACTCCCCTTTTTTAATTATTAAAACAGCGTTTTATAACTACTTCTATTATATTTTAGTAAAAGAAATATTGTCAAGAAGTTTACAAATTTGACGATTGTACAAACTTAAAAATATACGAAATTCGCTACTGTTTGTTGTCAAGAACTAACATATAAGATATACTTTAGAAAATTACAGCATTCCGAGAGAAGGGTAGTCGTATGGGAAAACGAGATGCAATTATCCAATCATCGATTAATCTATTTAAGAAGAACGGCATTGAACAAACGAAAATTTCTGATATTGTAAAAGATGCACATATAGCACAGGGAACCTTTTATTTATACTTTCCATCCAAGCTATCATTGATGCCTGCAATTGCGGAAGAAATGGTAAAAATTCTAATGCAACGAATTAGAAATGACGTACAAAGTGATCAAACAATTGAAATAAAATTAGAACAATTAGTAGATAGTATTTTCGCTATAAATGAAGAATATAGTGAAGTTATGGCCATTATTTACTCAGGGCTCGCATCTACTGAGCATTTAAAAGAATGGGAAACGGTGTATGCCACCTGTTATGAATGGGTTAGTGATTTGTTAAAAGATGCAAAAGAAAATGGAACGATTCGGCAATCGATTAAACCAGATCGTACGGCGAAACTTATTATTGGTTTAATAGAATCTGCAGCCGAGCAAGTATTTTTATATGACTACCGTGACGAGCATGAAATAGAAATACAACGAAAGGAAGTCGTTCAATTTTTGTTTGATGCTTTAGGTATTTCTAAAGCAAATAGTTAACATTTTGTTAACTTTACATTATAATGAATGACATTCAGTCATAAATCGTTAGGAGGAAATTTTTATGAGAAAGGCATGGGTTTATGTTGCCTTAACTTCATTTTTTGAATTAGTTTGGATTTTTGGATTTAATGTTGTAAACGCTTGGTGGCAATGGATTTTTATCATTATATTTATATTGATAGACTTTCACTTTTTAGCAAAAGCGTGTGAACTTTTACCAACTGGAACGGTATATGCCATTTTTGCAGGCATAGGAACACTGGGAACAACGTTGATGGATATATTTTTATTCAATGAAACAATCAATCTCGGTAAAATTATTTTTATTATCATTTTAATCGCAGGCGTTGTAGGTTTAAATATAGCAGATAGTGCAGATGAGAAAAAAGCATTGAAAGGTTTGAAATAAATGGGTTGGATACTAGTTTTCATGGCAGCAATGAGCGAATTTGTCGGCGTCATCGGTCTAAAAAAATATAGTGAGACTAAAACTGTCATTAATACGATTTTATATCTTGGTGGGTTTGCAGCGTCTTTTACTTTTTTATATTTCTCCTTTAATTTTTTACAAGTAAGTACTGCATATGCCGTCTGGGTTGGGATTGGAACAGCAGGTGCCGTTATTATCAATATGATATTTTTCGGGGAATCTAAAAGTCTCGGTAGAATTACAAGCGTTATCCTTATTGTCATTGGTGTCGTTGGGTTGAGAGCATTATCATAATTCAAGCACTGATCCTTTTTATGAACTTTTTTGATAAATGCTGCATTTATTATCTAAATAACAATTGCGTTAGTATTTTTCATAAAGTTCATAAAAATACCCACCAAACAACATTTTATTATTTGATGGATATATGTTGGGAAATAGAAAGTTAAATCTCTTGTTTTTAAATCCTATCATAGTTTTTTAAATTCTACTTGAGCCATTATACTTTTTATTCTGGCTGCATTAATATGTCCTGTTTTACTTTCCATAGAATTTAAAACCCCCATAGTTATTGCAAATCTTATTAATTTTTCATTAGATAAATTACGAGAGAACCCAGCTGCAAATCCAGCAATTACTGCATCCCCTGATCCAACAGGATTTATAACTTCAATCTGTGGAGGTGTTATTTGATAGATATTATTATGATGCTTTATAATAGCCCCTTCTTCTCCAATTGTTACTACAACCCAAGGAATTTCCGCGAATAAAGATGAGTTTAACCCTTCAAGAATATCTTCTATAGAAGTTAATTGTTCACCTAGCAGGTCACCAAGTTCCTCTTTGTTTGGTTTAATAAGAAAAGGTATACTCTTACTTAATGTTGTACTTAGCAATTCCCCATTCGTATCTAATAAAACCGGGGTACTATGTTGATCAGCAATTTCTAGTAATCTGACATAATAATCTTTGGGCAAACCTTTTGGTAAGCTACCTGATATAGTAATAAATTTTACCTTTTGAGCAAATTCAGAAAACTCCTTCAAAAACTTCGTTGCTTCACCTTTTGTGATTGTTGGACCACTTTCTAAAATCTCCGTTTGCTTCCCTTTATGTATCATTGCAATACAATTACGTGTTTCCCCACTAATATTTACAAAAAAGTCCTTTATATTTAGCTTATAGACTTCTTGTCTAATAAATTCCCCTAAATTTCCGCCTAGAAAACCTGATACGGCGACAGGTTCTTCAAGTTCGTTTAATACTCGAGCAACATTTAAACCTTTCCCTCCTGCTGTTTTTGAAACATCGTTTACCCGATTAACTGCATTAGTAGTAAATGAATCCAGCTTATATCCAATATCAACTGCCGGGTTTAGAGTAATTGTTAATATCATTAAACTACCTCATTTCTTAGCTTAATCATATCTTTAAAATTTACATATTAAATTTTTATAGTTTCCGGCAAAACGTATACTCCTATTTAAAGACTTCTAGTCGAAGCAAATTTCTATTCTACGCCTTACCATCACTCATACACATGATTATTTTTTCAGTAGCAATTTCTTTCATTACATTTTTGGCAGGACTCATATATTTTCTAATATCAGTCTCTTCAGGATGATCAATTAAGTATTGTCTAACCTCATTTGAAAATGGTACTTTTAACTCGGTGGAAATGTTTACTTTGGCACAACCTAATGCTATACACTTACGTACGTCTTCTGTCGAAATACCGGATGCACCGTGTAATACTAAAGGAATATCAACAACTTCTTTTATTTTCTCTAAGCGGGCCAAATCTAAATTAGGCTTAATCTCATAGACACCATGTCCCGTTCCAATTGCAACTGCCAATGAATCGATTCTAGTTTCTTTAACAAAGATAGCTGCTTGATCAGGGTCAGTATATTCAGCATCTTTTTCTTCTACAATAATATCATCTTCTTGTCCAACTAGTTTACCAAGTTCAGCCTCAACTGTAGCTCCAAAGACATGTGCTACTTCTACTACTTTCTTTGTTATTGCAATATTGTCTTCAAAAGAACCCATGGATCCATCTATCATTACCGATTTTACACCTAATTTAAGTGATTCTTTTATAGATTCTACTGTTTCATGATGATCTAAATGTAATGCGATAGGAATATCATTTTCTTTTGCAGCGTTTTCCGCAATTGATTGAATATAACTTCGACCTGAATAATCCATTGTTCCAGGAGTTGCTGCTAAAATCAACGGTGATCTTAAAGCGGAAGCGGCTTCAACAACGGCTTGAATTGTTTCTAAATTATGAATATTAAACGCCGGAATTGCATAACCTCCCTGTCTCGCTTTAATCAGCATATCTTTCGTATTTGTTACATATCCCATTATCTTCCTCCTCCAATTCTTTGCTGCTAGATGTTTAATCTTTTATAAATTATTTCCCCAGTAATGGCTGTCATCTGGACTTCAAAATTTTCATCTATAACAACATAGTCAGCAAGCTTTCCAGGAGATATACTGCCAAGTTGATTTCCCTTTCCGATACTATTAGCGGGAGACAAGCTTGCCAAGTGCCAAACTATGTGTAAACCTTTCCTGCTCCACTTGTAAAAGTTTTTTACCCCGTCTATCAATGTTAATGTACTTCCTGCCAATGAACCTGTTACAGTTCGGGCAATATTATTATTCATTTTTACTTGAAAATCTCCCAATGAATAATCACCGTCAGGCATTAATCCGGCTCGCATACAGTCCGTAATGAGCACTAATTTTTCTTCTTTGATTTGAAAAGCAAGATTAGCCATATGTGGATGTACATGAAATCCGTCACAAATTATTTCTGTATACGTTTGATTATTCAATAATGCAGCTCCAACGGCTCCCGGTTTTCGATGATGCAAACCTGACATACCGTTAAACAAATGAACAAAAATAGTCGCTCCAGCTTTTATTGCATTTCTACAACATTCATAACTTGCATCAGTATGAGCTATACTTATAAACACGTTTTCCTTACTAACTTTCTCAATAAAGTCAATCGAACCTGGGCGTTCCGGAGCAAGAGCAACTTTTACGATCATACCATCTGCTAGTTGTTGCCACTCGGTAAACTCTTCATAGCTGGGATTTCGAAAAAAGGCTGGGTTTTGAGCGCCCTTATGTTTATTTGTAAAATAGGGACCTTCTAAAAATATCCCTTCAGACTTAGCGCCAGGTAATCCTTTGTCAATTCCCTCTTTAACAGCTAAAATCGCTTTTTGCAAATCATGTTTACTCGAAGTCAACGTAGTCGGTAAAAAACGGGTAACACCTAGCTCCGGCAAAATTGCAGATATTTCTTGAACTGCTTTAACCGTACCATCCATTACATCATAATTCTTAATCCCATGAATATGCGTATCAAAAAGACCGGGAGCAACCGTATATCCAGTCCAATCTTCTACAACCGCACACACTGGAACTTTATTTACAAAATTACCAAAGCGACCGTTTTCCACTAGTAAATATCCACCGATCTTTTCTTCTGATTCAAGTAAAAAACGATCTGCCTTAATATAATATTCCATGTTATACATCCTTTTCTTTTATCCACATATTTCACTCTTCGTATTCGTATATCGTAACGCCCTGTACAACACGACTTATAGCTCCATCAGGACTTGGATTGTCAGGTGAAATTCCAAGGTCTTTAGATTTTGTCAACGCAAGAGTTTGAGCAAAAAGGATATATAGTAGCCCTAACTGAAAGTCACTATTAATACTCTTACTACCTACATTTACTGGAATTGTCCAATTGGCCAAGGATTCAACTTCTTTTTCCTCTTTTTCAGTTAAAGCAACAATCTTCATCTCTGAATCTGTTGCAGCCAATTCTCTTAAAATATCAAAATCATATTTTCTCGTATACTCATCTTGTGACATAAATAAAACAACAATCGATTGATCATTTAAAATTGACTTGGGACCATGACGAAAGCCCAAGGATGATTCATGAATGGCGATTACTTTACCAGCTGTTAACTCCAACATTTTGAGTGCCGCTTCATGAGCTAATTGAGCTAGAGAACCAGATCCTAAATAAACAACACGGTTAAAATCAAAATCTAATATTTCGTTTATTAGCTCTTCAAATGAATCTAGCAAGTGAGTAGCACTAGTAATTAATTGTTTGGAAAAACTATCCGAAAATTCACTATTTGCAAACAACATATAAGCCAGAAGAATCATACTCGAAAAGCTACTCGTCATTGCAAGCGACTGATCATTTGCTTTTTCAGGAGTTAAAATAATAAGACTTTTATCGTCACTTTCACAATTTTTAGCTAATTCTCCATTCTTATTACTTGTAATAATAACTTGGTAGAAATCTTTTATTATCCATTTGCTTAACGCTACGGTTGCCACACTCTCTGGACTGTTTCCTGATCTTGCAAATGAAACTAATATCGTTGGTACATCAATCAAATACTCCTTGGGATTTGAAACAATATCTGTCGTTGCAATTGCTTCAAATTGAACATTCTTTCCCGCATGTTTAGTCAGTTCCGGTACAAGAATATCCCCAATAAATGCCGACGTTCCTGCTCCTGTAAAAATAACCCGTGTTTTTTCATGTCTCGTATAAATCGATTCGATAAATTTCTTAAAATCATTTTGGTATTTTATAAAGTCTATAGTTAACTCTCGCCATACTTCTGGCTGTTGATATATTTCTGTAGTCGTATGTAGCGCCTGTTTTTCCTTTAATTCTTCTGAAGTTAAATTAAACATGAAAGATCATCCACCTTTACCATAATCATAATGTTAATTAAAATTCATTACTTAAATGTAATACAATCAAACATCCACTCTCCTTTTATTATGGCAACCACTTGCAACTCCAAACAATCCAGCTTTTCCTTGCAAAATACTTCTCTCCACTCTATTTCCCCAATCATGTTGAAATGGCTGACGGCATAAAAAATAAAAATGATCTTTTATTAGTTCGAAAAAATGGTTTTGATGATTAATAACTCCTCCACCGAGTACAATCTTATGTGGGTCGAGTGTAGCTGTTATATTGTAAATTGCACGTGCAATTTGACCGGCTTTGTCATTGAAGAAGCTATTTAATTGTTCATTTCCTTTATTCCATTCCTTAAATGCGTATGGAAGTGAGAGGCTTTGTTCAATTAACTTAAGCTCTTTTTCCATTGCAGATCCGGATGCTGACTTTTCCAATTCTTTTCCTTTATCCATCTGAAAAAAACCAATCTCACCAGCAAATCCTTTCCCTCTTAACGGTATCCCTTGATATATTATACTTGCAGATATCCCAGTGCTTATCGTTACATAGACGAACAATTCGTTTGTTAAATTGCGGACTGTCCACTCTCCTTGTGCAGCTGCAACGACATCATGCTCGAAAATTATATTACTTTGAGAGAACTTTGCTCTTAGTAACTCTCCTAATGGAAAGTTTCTCCACGGTAAGTTATTTTGATAAATGGCTAAACCGGTTTCTATATCTAATTGACCTGGTATGGTTATGCCGATATGATTAATTTGTTCTTTACGTATCCCGGCTTTATTAATTACATCATTCATGCATTGTAAGACGGATTCATACATACTAGTTGCACTTGATTTATCACTTTGTAATTGCAAGGTAGTTACCCAAGACTTCTTTTGATCCATGACACCAGCGGCAATCTTAGTTCCTCCAATATCTACAGCTAACGTATACTCCATATCAAAACTCCTCAACGCGGTCTTTATACCAATTCTGTATAAAACTTACATCTATCTCCACGCACGATTGATTTACAAAACTCTACCGGTTGCTTTTTTTGATCATAAGCGATCCTTTCAAGTAACAATGCTGGGGATCCAATACTCACTTCTAAATGACCCTGTTCTTCCTCTCTTATTAAAATAGGTTCAAAAGTTTCTTTTGCAGAATTTACAAAAACATTAAATTCCTTCCTTAATATGTCATATAGAGGTGTTTCACCAACAGATTCTAATTTCACCACATCACTTATAATACTTTTTGGTAAATAAGATGATTCTAAAATAATTGGTTCCTCATTCGCATAACGAAGTCTTTGTAAATGAACAACTTCTTCTCCTTTATCTAAATTTAATGCTTTTGCTACCTTGTGGGTTGCTTCAATAACTTTGACATCTAACACCACATCTTTTGGATGCATTCCTTTATCTCTTAGCACTTGACTGAAACTATAAAATGCAGATAAAGATTGCTCTATTTTAGGGTAACTTACAAACGTACCTTTACCTTGAATACGGTACAAAATGCCTTCCTGAACTAAATCTTCAATTGCTTTTTTCGCAGTATTTCTACTTACGTCAAATTTCTCAAACAACTGATTTTCAGAATATATCTTATCTCCCGGCTTCCAAACATTCTTATCTATGTTTTCAATGATAAATTCCTTTAACTGTTGGTACAGTGGAACAAAACTGCCTGTATCTAGTTCGAATTTTTCCATATTGTTTATCTCCCTTCAAATGTATAGTATAGAATGATTTATATTATTTTCCACTTCCTGCAGTCATGCCTTCAATTATTCGATCCGATAGCCATAAAAAGAAGATTAAAATCGGGAATATAATTATAACTACCCCGGCAAATAAACTGACCCAATCTGAATTGTACTGCATGGATTGATAAAACTGATACAATCCTACCGATAGCGTAAATTTGTCATTGACATTTATATATGCCTTTGCAAGCAAAAACTCATT
This sequence comes from Pseudogracilibacillus sp. SE30717A, assembly GCF_037071985.1. NCBI lineage: Bacteria > Bacillati > Bacillota > Bacilli > Caryophanales > Bacillaceae > Pseudogracilibacillus > Pseudogracilibacillus sp. SE30717A. Next base: position 156,585 of record NZ_JAXHDF010000010.1, read on the forward strand.
CCACAAAGTTACCGCATTTAATATCGTAACTGTTATTAAACCTGGTCGAGCCATCGGAAGCATCACTCTCCAAAATATTGTATTCTGACTTGCACCATCCATTGCCGCTGACTCTTCTATCTCATTAGGCAATGTTTGGAAAAAGCCAGTTAAAATAAAAATTGTAAATGGTAAGGAAAGAGCAATATATACAACAATCAATCCAGTAAGTGTATTAATCAATCCTATCTTTAGTAATAACATGTAGATAGGAATTAATACCGCTTGATATGGAATACCTATTCCTAAAATAAAAGAAATAGTTAATGGTTCTTTTCCCGGAAATGAAAATCTGGACAATACGTATGCCGCAGGAGCACTTACCAACACTATTCCTAAAACACTAATAATTACAACGAACACGCTATTAAAAAAGTACGATACTAAATCAGATTGTACCCATGCTGTATAATAATTTTCCCATTGAAGAGAAGATGGAAGTTTCCAAAAGCTTTCAAACAATTCTTGGTTTGTTTTTAACGAAGCAAGTATAATCCAACCTAAGACAAATAAAATAAATAACACCCAAATATATAAAAATATCATTCCCAATCTAAAGAAGATACTTCGGTCACGAGTCCTCAAGTTCATTCACCCCTAATATTTCAGTAATTAAATTGAGTTATAATTCATAGACTTCACGTTGAAATAATTTTCTTCCAGTGATAACAAAAATAAATACAACTACAACCATGGTAACGGCAATTGCACTTGAATACCCTAGCTCATAAATTGGGGTCCGCTGACCAAAACCTAATATATATTGATACATTGCAGTGTTCCACATTCTTGAAGGAGGTTCCGGTCCTCCAAATGCAAACAGAAAATCAAATAGTCGAATTGCATTTATTCCCCATAAAATAACTGCAATTGAAAACACATCCCATATTAGAGGTAAAGTGACTGTTCTAAAAATCGTGAATGTTGAAGCCCCTTCAATCTTTGCTGCTTCAAAAAGAGTATTTGGGATTTTATCTACACCACTTAGTAAAATAATTGCATAAAAACCGGTATTATACCATATAATCGCTGCCACAGCAGAAATCATAATGTTTTTAGGACTAGTCCAGTTAACCGCACTTATACCAACTAAATCTAATAAAGAGTTAAAAAATCCTGTATCGAACCTATATAAATAATTCCATACAATTGCTAAAGCGATTGGAGCGACGATTTGCGGAAAAAATATAATTGCACGTATCGCTTTTTTAGCTGGGATTCCTTGACTCATCAATGCAGTAAATAATAAACCAATTAAAAAAACAAAAACCCCACCTCCCAATAAAATTAACATCATGTTTTTAAATGATTGCCAATATATTGGATCTCCTAAGATTTTAGCGTAATTTTTTAAGCCAATAAAATCCATTTCCTTTGTAAAACCACTCCAGCTATGTAAACTTATCCAAAGTCCATAAATTGCTGGTCCAATAAAGAAAATTAAATATAAACCTACCGCTGGGAGTAGATACGGAATTGCTAGTTTCCTCTTTTCTTTATCCATTGTATTCCCCCTAATTTTGGAGTTTGTTAAAAAGAAAACAGGAGAAGAAATCCCCCGTTCTCTTTATTTAATTATTGATTTTCCCAAAACTCTTTTGTTTGGACTTGTAATTGATCGATAAATTCATCTGCTGTTATATCACCAAATAGTAAACTATCATCTAAAGGTAGGAAAACCGTTTTCCACCACTCTGGATATTCTGCCTGTAATCTATCGTATTCAGCATGGTATGTAGATGCATTTACAATCATCTCTTTTAAATCAGTTAGTTTTTCTGGAGCATCAAGATCATTTCTTGTACTGATGTTACCTGTTTCAGTGACTATGCCTTCTTGATATTGCTTTTGCATTGCAAATGCTAGGAAATCCTGCACTGCATCTACATTAGACCCTTCTGGAGCTACCCATCCGATCAAATAGAGTTCAGCTTGATCACTATCAACCTCTGAACTTTCAATTTCAGGAAAAGGAAACGCACGGTAAATAAAATCATCAGAGCTATATTCAGATGTTTCACTTGAGATCCAGCTTCCATTTAATATCATTGCAGAATCACCTTTAGCCCAAGCAGTTTGTGCCGCTGGATACTGACTGCCTTCATAACCATCAGCAAAAAAATCATTATCAACTAACTCTTCAATCTTTTTAGCTGCCTCCAAATACCCTGGTTCAGACCATGTCTCTCCTGTCTCATCTCCAGCTGCCTTTAGTAAAGATTCTGCACCCATGATTCGTTCAGTTAACCAATAATAATAATAGGCATTATAAAAATCAATATTCCCATCTTGGGCAAGTGGCGCAATTCCTTTATCCTTTAATTTTTTACCTACTTCAATAAATTCATCCCAAGTTGAAGGAGCATCAATTCCATGTTCATTGAAGAGTGACTCATTATAATGGAAACCTGATGTGATTATTTCATAAGGAATAAAATAAGTATCTTCATCTTGCTGATAGAATGATAAGGTATCATCAATAAATACGTCTTGAAAAGTTGCACCTTCATTCGGTATTTCCATTGTAAGTAAGTCATTTAATGGTTCTACCAACTCATTTTTAACTAATGTCCCTACTACTTCAGCACCTGACTGGTCAGTTAAATCTGGTGCCCCATCTCCACCTAGGGAAGCATTTCTTACATCGGATAAAACTTGGCGGCCCATCCACTGAACATCAATTGTTACGTCTGGATTTTCCTCTTCATAAGCATCTATTATTCCTTGGATTACTTCTTGTTGGGGTTCTCCAGTATTCCACATTGACCAGTATTTAATTACTGTCTTACCAGAATCTCCTGAACTTCCTGAATCTGAACCAGTATTCTTACTACATGCTGTCGCAACAAATAAGATACTGATTAACAAGATTACACTAAAAAGTCCAACTTTTTTCCTCATATGTTCCACCTCTTTTTAAATTATTGTGTCTTATTATCTCTAACGAATTAAATTAACCCTCATGAAAACGCATTCAAAATTACCGACCATACCTCTTGTAAACATTACTTTATTCTTCCCCCTTTTTTAAAACCGAATTTTCTAAAAATTTTCTATAAATAGATTATACTCCAATAGGGTTGATGGGTCAACCCAATAAAGGTTCTTTTTAAAGTTTATTTTATATTTCACTTTTTATTACTTATAAAAACATTTAAATAAACCAGTAAATTAATTCATTAGAACTAGCTTCTTTCTAACTTTTCACCCTTAAAAAAGTGTTGAACAGCCTACAAGCATTTAATTTGATAAGGTCATAAAAGTCATAACTTCTCAAATGAGAGAAGTTATGACTTCAAGTTATAGTTGAGTTAATCTATTGCTTTAACTTAATTCCACTGTTCAAGTATTACTTCTGATTCAGCTAGTAATGCTTCATATGCATGTTTAGATATATGGCCATTTTCATACCGTTTCTCTAATAACTCTTTAAATTTCTCCATATGGTGTACAACCTTATCGGCTTGTCCTTTTTCTTCACTTTTAATTGCTGAATCTAATTGAGCAATTAAAGAGCGAGCAACACCTTGGTTTTTAAATTCTCCAGCTTCTTCAAATTCCTCGACAATTGTTTTAATTTTTTCAATAGATACTTTAACTTCTACTTTTTCTAATCCCTCAATTGCCTTCAGCAATTCAGCTAATGCTGAGTCCACTTGTTCTTGTCTGGCATCTTGATCATTAGCAACAGCTTTTGCTATATCTAACTTTTCCATTAGTTTTTCTACGCTTTCTTCAGTATATTCTTCTAGATTTATTTGCTCTGCATCGACTATTGCCGCTTTTAATGCAGCTTTATCAACTTCTTCCATCTCCTGAACATATGCAGTGAATTCAATTTCTGCTACCGATAACATTTTCGGATGTCCTACATGTGATTCTTCAAATACAATATGAATTTGGCTAAACTTAGTACCTTTAGGGATCTCCTCTAGCCCTTCCGTCTCAAAAACTACTGATTTAGCATCAGGTTTTATCTCTTTCATCCCTAAATCATATTCATTATTTTCTTCATCAATTGCCGTGGCGCTAAGTTTTTTTATTTTTCCATTCTGACCGGTTGGCCGATTATAAACTTCGAACATTTTTAATTCTTCTGGATGATTAAATGTAAACTGGACATTTAAAGGTAATGATACTCCTTCTACATCTTCACCAGGCACAGTGGTCCAGATAAGCTCTGCCAACGTGTTTAGATTACCATCAATTAATTTTTCAAAAGCATCTTTTCCACCTTGCATCTTTTCATCGTCACCTGTGATGGTTATATCCTCATTCGTCAGAATCTTTTCTGCTCTTGGTTCTTCCGGAATTTCTGGTTCTTGATTAGGAGCCAATATCTTACCAATCTCTTCTTTTGTTTCAAATGAAGTATTAAGTAACATGGACCTTGAGATAGACAAACCAAACTCTGTATCTTCTCTTGCCTCCAATGTAATAGTAGCTAATACTTCTGTACCTTCAAGCGTCTTCTGGGTTCCTTTATTAGAGAACGCTGCCATGATTCTTTGACCATTTCTTGTAGAATAATCGAGCATATGCCCACTTGTTTCAGTTGTACTGATTTTTATTAATCTGTATTTATTTGTATCAGCTAGTAACTCTAGACTAAATGCATTAATGTCCTGCATTCCATTCCCTATAAGATCTACAGTAAACTCTTCTCCTTTAGTTAATTGTTCTTTACTAGGTCTAATATCTATCGAACCTTTAATCGTTTTACCTGTTTCTTTAAGCGGTTCTTCTCCTAGATGACTAGCCACATACATAAGATCATAGGCATCAATTACACCATTATAATTAATATCTGCTCTCTTCACTTGATTCCAAGCAGTATCCGTTTCATCAACGCCCATATAACTTGCGAAGAAGTTCAAATCATCTTCTCCTATTTTTCCGTCAACACCATCTGAAATGTTCTTTCCGACAACCCAACCTTCAGTCTTGTCCTTTTTATAAGGTCTAAATTCCCCTGCTGAACCAAATCCTCCAACACCATCTGTAATCGTTATTTTAATATATCTTGCATATACATCTTCATTAAAATTAATCGTTTTTATCTCATCGTTCCGATCAAATTTACCATCTTTAACAATACTTTTATATGTTTTACCATCTAGACTAACATCTAAATTATATTTTAATATTGTTCCATTTCCGGCACCGCTTCTTGGTACATATTCAAATTTATCAAGATCATAAGCCAATTTCATATCAATCTCAAAAGTATGAGGTGGAACATTCCCATTATTCCAGTTTGTATGCCACATTGTACTTTCTTTTCCGTCAATTGCTTTATCAGGTTCTTCTCCTGACTGATGACTACTTGCAGTAGCAGTCATGTTCTTCGGTACATTCCTAAAACGGTCGAGATCTGTTTTCACTTTTACTTCTTCACTCCAATTAGAAGCACCTTTCGTATTAACAGCTCTGACCTGATACGTATATTCTGTGTCACTTTTTAGATCAGTATGGACAAAGAAAGGTTCCTCTTTGTCTTTTGTTTCTACAAAAATATTACGATGAATAACTCCATCGATCATTATGTCATATTGAACATTATCACTTTCAACCTTGTCCCAAATCAGCTTAATTTCATTGTCTTTAATTGCTTCTTCATCAGCTCGAAGGTTTTTAGGAACTTCAGGCACTTCTTCGTCAACTACTTCTTCGTCAGAGGCATTACTAAAGCCTTCGACGGTTAAAGTAACTTTATTAGCCGTAATATCTGCTTTTTCAACCTTTACATACAGCTTAGGGGTCGTAATTATTTCAGTCTTTTCAAATTCAGAACCTTCTGTAGCATATTTGTTTAAGTCTGGTTTCTCATCATAGAAGTAAACGTTGTCTGATTTCTCATATTCTTCTATGGATTTAGCCTCTGTTAGCTCTATTTTTTTTGTGCCCACATTGACAATTAAGGCTTCGGGTTCTTGATTTGTGTTTACGATAAATTCTGTCCCTCTGTCCTTCACCATCCCGTTATAACCATTTCCCTTTGTTTCATGAACAGTTATGACAGCTATATCATTCTCCACTTCGGAAGTGATTTTTGTTCTCATATTTTTTCCATTTTTATATTCGATTGTTTCCCCGTCATCTTCATACATTGTGAATTCGGATTTACCTAATGGATAGACATCAAAAATTCTATTTTCGCTGCCATCTAATTCTAAAATTGAATTATTTTCCGGTGCCATCGGAATAATTGCACCTGCTTTTACAAATACGGGTGTTTTCCACAATGGAGCTTTGAAATTATTTATTACTGATCCACCTTTATATTGTTCGCCTGTAAAATAATCGATCCAAATTTGGTTTTCATCCGGCAGATAGATTCCATTTCTTACACCAGCATCATGGTCACTCCCCTTATAAACTGGTGCGATGAGAAGATTTGGCCCCCACATAAACTGATATTGAGTTTCAGTTCCGTATGTATACGGATCCTCAGGATATTCAAGCATCATTCCTCTAACCATTGGCATCGATGTTGATGTTGATTCTTCAGCGATTGTATAGTTATACGGCATCATTTCCGCTTTTAATTTTAAATACATTCTATTAATTGATGCATATGGTTCACCGTAATTCCATGGATTTTTTTCATTTGCTTTTCCAGCCCAGCCACTCATATCCATTTGAATAGGGGTAAAAGCCTTCCATTGAAAATCCCTTGTTTGAATGACGTTGTTTCCGCCAAAAATTCCATCCATGTCTGAACCTATATTCGGATTTCCTGATAATCCAGCTCCGATATAGGTTGGAATATGCATTCTAATATACTCCCAGTTTCCACCATATTGATCACCAGACCATAAGGTGGAATATCGTTGTGTCCCCGCCCAACCATTTACAGTCACAACAAACGGACGAGCGCCTCCAGAATTTTCAACTTTTTCAATTCCTTCTGCTGCCAGACGGGTCGCATTCAATGCCATTGAATAGCCATTCCCAACCCAAGCGACATCTGTTTTAATTGCTCTGATTCCAGCTTTTACTTCACCATCAAGATCTCTACGTTTAGGATCATCTTCAGGTAAATTAGGATCTGGATGAAGATTACTCTCAGTCCATAAACCTGTTACCACATTTTCTTCTTTGGCAGCGTTTACAAAATTCTCTAAGTTATCTAAACCACTATAGCCACAACTATACCCGTCGTTTGGCAAAAACCAACCCAAAGGCATGTCATTGTTTCCATGTTCTTTTACATATTTATATGCATCTTCCATGAAATTTCTTTCTTCCTTATGCCCGTTATGCACTCCGTTAAAGCAATCAAGATGTCCTAGGTAGAAAGCGTATTCTGGCATCAAAGCTGCTTTTCCTGTTAGCTCAGTATATTCGTCGATTATTTCTGGAATAGACTCATCAACAAAATAGTACGCATCAAATCTATTTTCATTATGTCCAAATGTTGCTGTTTTTGAGAAATCATACATTCCAGGTTTGAAGGTGTTACGCATTACACCATAACCCTCTGTACTTAAATAGAATGGAACAGGACTTGAAGCAGCTCCTGCATCCCAACCTCCTCCAACTTTAATGTTAATCGATTGATTTTTGTGTGAATAATATCCATTTTGTTGTCCGCCGCCATAAAAATATTCATTTTCCTTGGTTGTTAGTGTTTGAATCGCATTATTATTTTGAATCTTTAATGGCTCTGCTTCTTCCCAAATAACCTTTGAGGTCTTCTTATTATACAGACTCATTTTAGATGTTTTTTTATCAATTCTTAATTCAATCGTATTTGTAGAAATCTTGTATACATCTGCATCACTATCCTCGACCTTAACATCTATTTTTCCATAACTATCTTTATACTCATTTTCATCCTTATCAACGATTGTAGTAACATGATCCTTATTGTTTGGAGTCGGATATTCTGGAAACTTACCTGTTGGATCTAAATGGAAGCGAAAAAGATTATCTTTTAAGAAACTAATTTTGATTCCTTCTCCCGAAGACAATTCAATAAAGACATCGCTACCATCTTGGTTAATACTATTTATCGTACCGATTGCTCCCTCATTATTATTCTCTGCTGAACCAACCATGGATGAAGGTACAAGCACTAATAGTATACATACTACAAAAAAAAGACCTGCTAGTTGTTTAAGCATATTTTTATTCTGCATTTTCAACCTCCAAAGTCATTTTATTTAACACGTTTTTTCATGAAAATAAAGAGTTATATAACAATTAATTCTTTGTTCTAGTCTATAAATTATGTTGGTAAAAATATTGAGTTTAAGGCGACTCACAATTTATAATATCTTTTTTTTAGATTAAGAAACCTCCTATCATTTCAAAGTTTAACTATTAATTTATTTCAACAAATTAATAAATCATTTATCCACCTCCTTTATATATGAAACAAGAATATCAATTTTAAATAGCAAGACGAATCACCTATTCTGTGAAATAAATCCATTATTATTAAGTCACAATAGATAATATTCCGAATATTTAAAAATGATTATAAGCAATATACCATACTCGGGTTGATGGGTCAACCCATTGTAAGGTTTTCAGTATAATTATTAACAACTTGAATTAATAATACGTCCCCACCTGAATATATTAATCAAATAATAGAATCAAGGGCAAAATATCCCTAAAAAACTCACCTTAGAGATTCGCCTCAATTTTCCGACTCCCCTCTATCATATTGGGCATACAATAAATCTAAAGGATGATTAGAGCGATTACTTTGATACATTTTTTCCCATAACTGCAAATTATCCTCTTGTAATAAAAGTAGCTCACTCATTACAGAACAAACATCATATTCAACCGCTAGCTGCTTCTTCTGATGCATCATAATCTCTGTTGGATGCCTGGAAACCCACCTCGAAGGAAGCCGCTTCTTCATTAATTTTGTAAACATTAACTCTGCATAAATCCAAGGAGATCGTGTAATGCCTTTTTTCACCGAATTCGGTGTAGTGATGAACATAAAACATTCCGCTCGATCTATCACTTTTCCAAGTGCCATCGCCATCAACATATACACATGGCTAACTTGATAATCCCGTCTACGATAATCGGGTTTCACCCAATCTGTACCATATCGTGCATGGATCTTCTCTACTAAAGAATCAGCACTACGCCAAACTGCCGAATCAATAAAAACGGATAATTGATATTTTTCCTGTAAATAACCGGCAAATGCCACAACTTGCTCTGCATCTTCATGAGAATGAGAAATAAAGACATCGTACGCTGATACTGGAAACCAATCTCGTTCAAGCGCATCACCGACCAACGCACCTGTTTCAGGATTGATATAATTATCCAAGCACTGCCATATAGATTGATTCTGTAGAGCGATAATTTCTTCACCCGAATGATGATAATGAGAAAAACAATCTGTCAACACAACTTTAAAGCCTTTGTACACTCCTGTCTCCCTCCTTATAAGCGTGTAAAAAATCATTTATTAATTTGTCTCGTTCGAAACCTCTGAGTAACAATGCATAATCGTCTGTTCAATACCCTTCTAGCAATATCAGAAAAAAGGTGATAAATTTTCCCATTGGACAAAACCCAAATAATATCAGTTATTTGGGTTTTCTAGGCACGTCAGTTGTATGGTCAGACATGTCGGCTGGGCTGAAGATTCATAAAAAACACATTATAATATTTCGATTAATTTCTCTATGAGAATCCTATTTTTCAAGCGCCTTCAATCGATGAAAATTTATCTCCTTCCGTTTTTCTTCATGGACAACAATTTTTACTTTTGCAGGTGTTTTATAATGTACTTTACTCATTTCAAACGTCCAAATAATAATTTCTAATAGTTCCTGATGTGTCGCAGTAAAATTTTTATATCGAGTAATCCCTGTTCCAAACAACGGCACAACTATAGTTTGCCCTTCACGGTACCGCTCAACCTCCTCCCAAAACGCAAGCATAGATTGAACATATTCCGCTAAATATAATTCCGCTTCGTTCCTATCATTCACCTTTGAAAAAGCGAAAAGCAAAAAATCATCATCCTTAAATACTGTGCCTAATTTATAACGAACACATTTCCCTCCACTCTCACGCAAAACAAGAGAATCTAAAATTTTTTCATTTAACCCGCGATCTTTCTCCATTCGCTCATCTAAATTTCTACGAAACTCAGAATTCGCGTATCTTCTCAAAAGATACTCTCCATGCAATGAATGGCTCGAAACAATTTTTCCATCTACGACTGTATCAAAAAATTCATTAAATGGAATCACCTTAAAATCATTGATCTTCTGCTTAAATATATCTCCGAATTCAACTTTTACCACCGAATGATTAATTATTAATTTGACAGATTGAATTCTCGCTTTATATATAAGAAAGAATACGATCATGAGCATCGAAATGATGAGAAGCACTATAAACACAACAATTTTATAACGTTGTACAAATTGGACTTCTTCCATAAATGTGACTGCAATTGACGACAGGGAAAATAAACATCCAGGTAATAGGAACGCTTCTTTCCAGAAATATTTACAACTAACCAATTCCCTTACCTTTTTCATTACCACCTCTCCCCTTCTCTTTCTAAAGTGAAACATTGATCCAAAAGATCAACTCAAATAATAAAATATTTTTTTAAAATTTATTTCGACCAAAAGATTTATTTCTCTTATGTTTATTCCTCCTTAATAGAGTAAAAGGAGGAGATTTAAAATGACAAATTCTTTTCATTACAAAGCTTCAGAGATTGTATCGATATTTGATACATTAACGTTAACACCTAGTAATCTTGATGTCATTAAAGCCCGTGATGTATGGGAAATTTCTAAACAAGGAGAAGGAAATGTCGTGGCTGTTTTGGATACCGGAGTTGATTCAGATCATCAAAATTTAACTCGTAATATAATTGGTGGGTACAATTTTTCAGATGATGACAAAGGGGATCCAACTATATTTGAAGATTATGCTGGGCACGGAACACATGTCGCAGGCATTATTGCAGCCTATCAAGATAATAGTAGAGGAATTTTTGGAGTCGCCCCGAAAAGTAAATTACTCATTTTAAAAGTAATGAACCGACATGGTATGGGGTCCTACAAATCTATCACAGAAGCAATAAACTATGCAATCGACTGGAGAGGACCAAATGGTGAAAAGGTAAATGTTATCAATATGTCGCTCGGTGGTCCTGCACCGAATGAAAAACTGCATACCGCTATTAAAAAAGCCAGACAAAAAGGGATCAGCCTCGTTGCTGCCGCTGGAAATGAAGGAGATGGTAATCCTAATTCTTTTGAACGATCCTACCCTGGATTCTATCAAGAGGTGATTCAAGTAGGTTCTGTCAATAAAGATCTGCAACCTTCTGTCTTTTCCAACAGTAACGTTAATATTGACTTCGTTGCTCCAGGAGAAAATGTGTATTCCACTCATTTAGACAATAAATTTGTAAAACTTACAGGTACTTCCATGGCTGCTCCATATATCGCCGGCTCTGTTGCCCTCATTTTAAATATGATAGAGCATGAAAATCAATCCATGATTCCTTACTTTATTTATCATTATTTACTTACCCATGCAAGAGAACTTAATTATTCCATTCATTCAGTAGGAAATGGATTAGTTCAATTAACTTCAGCAAATAAACTCACACTTATGACTACTTACCCTCATAGCAAGTTTGGACGATCACTAAAGAAAACACACTGATTGGCATGTATTATCACTATCAGATGCGTTAATGTATTTTTGTAATAGGTTTACTAACTAATTGCCAGAGCTTATGTGGTTAATTAGTTAGTAAACTGATTGTACAAAGGACATGCTAGTTCTGGCAAAGCGAAAAATGCTATTGGGCGAACAACAGGATGTCATGCTCTTGGCCCGTGAATAGGAATAAAGTTTTATATCCTATCTGCTGAGAAAGTTTGCCACCAAATATTTTTAAATAAAGGTTGATAATTTCACCCTTCCTCTCACTCTAGTATATAAAGGTTCTCATAAATAAATGTGCTTACCGCTAAATAAAACTCGTCAATTGGCAAGCTATTAAGGCGATATTCCAATTCTTATTTACTAAGCCTTCTTACCTTAGAAGAAAATTGTCTTTTATGAAAAGCAGCCTTCAGGAAGTAATGAACGGGTAACTAGATGACTGGAAAACTGATACAAAAAGCAGTAGAAAATTAATTTATTTCCTATTTACAAAAGAAAGCTAAAAAATGCGTATTTATTAGAGGTAAATAGCTACAATTATTGAATTTCACTATTCTAGAAAGTAATTGTTTAACAGTTAAAACTTAGGGGAAAATACCAATAAATGTAAAGTGTATATATTACGAGCAAAAATACAAATCAATCATTTTATTAATTCGACTCAGTTGTATCGGTAATAAGAAAAAATACAATCCTCTGAGATCGGATTATTTTTTGTCACAAATAATAATTTATTAGAACCTGAGCCTTACTTTGCAGTAAAAAGTTTTAAGTAAGGGGTGAAATCAATGCCTAACAAAGAAAATTTTAAAAAATTTCATATAGAAAATAGATCTCAATTACAAAATGATGTAATTCAAAGTTTTCTTAAACAAGAGAAAAATGAACAATTGTTAGCTAAAGTTCTGGTTAATCCTTCTCCAACTAATATTGAGAAATTAGATAAAGAGTTTAAAGAGTATTATTTAAAACTTAAAATCATAAAATATATTAGTAGTTTAATTCATTTTTACACAATCGATTTTGATAAGAAAAACAATCAGAGAAACCGTCGTTTTATGCTAATGCTAGATGCACCTAAATATGAGAGCGACGACAGTTCAACAAACCTTATTGATGTCCAACCTTCTAAATACACTACTGAAACGGATTACTTTGATAGTGTGCAATCCTTTCAAGAAACTATCGAAAGCTCCAAGCTGTATAATGCCTACCAAAAGTTGACAAGCAAGCAGAAAAAAGTATTAGATCTCATTTATATTCATGGATATAATACAAACGAAATTGCACGTTTATATAAAGAGACTCCCCAAAACATTTCCAATATCCACAAACGGGCTTTAAAAAAGATTAAAGAATCTTTTGAGAAAGATCGGGGGTGAGCGTTGTGAATCAGATTTACAGCACAAAGAAATTGGATAATATTTATGATGATAAAAATTGGGAAGAAATTTTGAGTGATTTTCAAGTGAAAATTAACTATAACTTACGAAAAGTTCCCGCAAATGACCGGGATGACTTAGAACAAGAGATCAAGTTAAAAATAATTGAAAAAGTAAATAGTCTATTAGAAAAAAATAACACACCCGGATTTTGGGAGTTCCTATCCGAAAAGTGAACCAAAAAGATCTGCCCATTCATTACGATTCTAACCTAGATGGTGAAGCTCATCATTTAGGTTTTTGTATTTAATGCTTATTTAAAAATGTTAAAAATGCGCTTAAAGTTTTAAACTTAATTTGAATCCTATAAACTATAAATTAATAATCTCCTTTATCAAATCAATCATTTTTTTAGCTCCGGGCGATAGACCTTTTAAAGATGGAGCAACTATTCCAATTGTACGATAATAATTTCCTTCTAACGGAATAACCCGAATGTTTTCAGGCAGACTATATAAAATCAATTCCGGTAAAATACTGATCCCAAGATTTTTTTGAACCATGGAAATGATTGCAAAATCTTCAGCAATTTCATAACGAATTTTTGGCTTGATCTGATGTTTTTTTAATACGCGCCGTACGTCTTTATCAATTGTCGATTTCGGCATAATAAACCATTCATCTTCTAGTTGATTAAAATAAATCATTTCTTGTTCAGCAAGTGGGTGTTCATCACTTAAAATACAGAGCAACCTATCTTGCTTTAACGAAATTACTTCGTCTTTTCTTTGAATTGGAAGTGGAAGAAAACCTAAATCCACTGTTCTATCCTCAATCCATTTTTCTATTTCATCGTAATCTCCTTCATATAATTTCAGTTCAATATTGGGATAGTCAACTTCAAAACGCTTCATTATTTCAGGCAACCATTGAATGGCAACACTTGGAAACGTTCCTAACCGTACAATTCCCTTCTCTAATCCATTAATTTTATTAACTTCCTGTATTAGCTTTTCATTTAAATTTAAAATTTCATTGATATAAATTAACACCTTCTCCCCATTGTGCGTCAATTTAATTCCAGACCGTCCTCGTGTTAATAATTCAAATCCAAATTCAGACTCCAAATTAGCTAACGCATGGCTTATAGCCGACTGACTTAATCCAATACTTTCTGCTGCTTTCGATAAAGTCCCCGATTCTACAACCGCTCTTAATACTTCATATTTATTTAATGACATTCGTTAATCCCCATTTATTAATTTATTTCATACTTTATATTATAAATATTCATTTGACTTATACAAGTATCGCTACTTATAATATATCTAAAATCACAGTAACTTAATTGGTTTTATCAACTTAGAAAGTGAGGGATAAATTTGAGCATTGCACATCATGTTATTCCACCCCATTCAATGGAAATAATGACAGCTAAATTATTTAATGAAATCGAAGCAGAAGTTGTCACTAAATATAAAGAAGAAGGAAAAAAGCTCTTGCAACAAGGTGTCAAAAATTTTGGCTATAAGGATGCAGAAGACATCGCCATTCAAGCTACAAAGGAAGGCGAGAACCATAAATTATTTGACTATATCCCGAAAAATCATAGCCAAAATTATAATTATGAAGGACTTACCTCTTTCGCCTTATTTGCAAAGCTGTTTGCCCAAATTACAAAAATCTTTATGGATACTTACGGGGCTGAAGGGGAAAAAGTTATTGAAAAAGCTGTCTGGAACTTTGGCGAAAAACGTGGAGAAGGCATCAAGCAACGGGCTCGCGTGCAAGGAAAAGATAACACGATCGATCAATATCTAGCAAACTATGATATGGGAAGAAGCGACTTATTTAAATATGAAACGACCCATAGTCCTGAAGAAATTGAACAAACCTTTACCGTTTGTCCATTTGGGCAACAATGGGCCGACGATAATATGCATCAATATGGAATTGTTTATTGTCGAATGATTGACCCTTCTATCGCAAAAGGATTTAATGAGAATTTTAACGTCATCCATGATCAATACATTTTAAAGGAAGGGAAATGCCATTTCCGTTTTCAGTTACCAGAAGAAAAAGATAAATAATCTTTTACGATTTCATTTAAGTGGTTAGCTTTTTTATTAATCTAACCACTCTTTTGTCTCATTAATCCAACTAAATTGATTTGTTTAATTAATATTCTAATAATAAAGGAGCGAGAAAACGATGAACTTTACAGGTTCTACAATTGTATTTGTAGAAATTATTCTTTACCTGTTTGTCATGCTGGGAGTAGGTTTCTTTTTCAGTAGGAAGAAACTTGATCATGCCGATTTTTTTCTTGGGGGGAATAAACTGCCTGGGTGGGCACTTGCATTTTCAGAAAGAGCAACAGGTGAATCTGCTTATATGTTCCTTGGAGCAGTAGGTTTTATTTATGTAACTGGGTTATCAGGGATTTGGATCTTATCCGGAATGTTTTTTGGAATAATTTTCTCATGGTTTTTCTTAGCAAAAAGATTTATGATTGAAACAAAAAAATACAATGTCTATACATTGACTGATTATATTGCCGTAAAATTTCCGAATCATAGCAATCTCATTCGATGGCTATCTGCAATCATTATGGTTACTTTCTTTACTTGTTATTTAGCAGCACAATTCTCGGGTGTCGGAAAAACACTTTATTCTTTCTCGGGTCTTAATATTACAATTGGAACAATCATTATCGCAATTATCATTATTGCCTATTCTTGCATGGGTGGATTCATGTCTGTTGTGTGGACCGATACAATACAAAGCTTTCTCATGGTTGCTGCATTTATTATTGTTCCTATCGCAGGTTTTTTCGCCATCCAGCAAGCAGACTTATCTATTTCTTCTAGTTTAAGTGATATGGGAAATGGTGCAAATAGTTGGCTTGGCGGCTTAACTGGGTTAGCTCTCGGTGCTATGTTATTTACTAATATCTCATGGTTTTTCGGATGGCTTGGTGGTCAACCACAGTTAAGTTCCAGATTCATGGCATTAAAAGATGAGAAAGATTTAAGAAACGGTCAAATTGTTGCAGTTATCTGGACATTAATCGTGTATGTTGGAGCTTTTTTAACAGCAATTTTCGCTTCTGTTTTATATAAGCAAGGAACAATTGAAGATGCAGAAATGATCTTACCTCATATGGTGTTTGATTTATTGCCACCATGGGTTGCCGGAATTATTATTGCAGGTATTTTAGCAGCCATTATGTCTACTGCTTCATCACAATTACTTGTCATTACCACCTCTGTGAGTGAAGATATCGTTCATAAAGCTATGGGCATGAAAATTAAAAGTCGGTCATTAGTTAAACTATCTCGTATTGTCACTATTTTAAGCGGGCTTGTCGGTATTGTCGTGTCACTCGCTTCGGGTTCCATTATTTACACGATGGTAAGTTTCGCTTGGGCAGGTGTAGGAAACACTTTTTCAGCAGCTATTTTACTTATCTTCTTTTGGAAAAAAGCTTCGGGTACTGGAATTGTTGCTACCATTATTACAGGATTTATTAGCGCTATTTTATGGTCCATTTCTCCATTGGAAGCAATTATATCTGCCAAGGCAGCAACTTTCTTCATTTGTTTAATTGTAGGAATCGCAGTGAGTATCATATATCCAGAACGACGAGAAGAAGCATCTACACTTGCTTCTTCAAATTAAAAACCCACCTCCCGAAATTTCGGGAGGTGTTTATTGTAAATACAAGAAAATTATTACTCAACTTTCGTACAACAAATTGAGTTTAAACAGATACGTGGATTAACCCGAAAAATGCTTCCATTTGCTATCTTGACAACCTTATGATGTTAAATCTGTTTTGCACAAAAACGTAAACTGTGCAGTATTTATTAATTTCCAAAAGCTGCTTCGGAAACTTTTTAGGCTGCGAAAGTTGAGTTATTATATGACTTTGAGTTTTTTTAATGCAGAAAGAGAATCAAAATTCATTAGGACTTTTACAAATTGGATTATTATGAAGCAATTTCAGTAGTTTACAACCACAAAAAAAAAGCCACCACAACATGTGACAGCCAAAGTTAATTTTCATCATAAGCAACACAGAGAAATTTCACATCTTCCTCTGTATAATTGTACCAATAATGCTCTTTCCTCGAGTCAAACATAATCGAGTCAGTAGGATTTAAAATATATGTTTTATCATCCAATTGAACAGTTAATTGTCCTTCTAAAACATATAAAAATTCTTGTCCAGAATGTTGCATTAAGTTATCTTCATTTTGATTTGGTTTCAACACGACGAGAAGGGGAGAAAATGCAGGATTCTCCATCGATTTCGCTAAGCTTTTATAATAAATATTATGCTTTTCCATTTGTTCCGTTTCGAGTACCCCACGACGAACAATTTTCTCCTCTTCGTCTGTTTCATCAAAGAAATATCCTGGATTTACATTTAAGGCGAGCGATATCTTTTTCAATGACTCCAATGTTGCCGAAGACTTTCCACGCTCCAATTGGCTTAGAAAACTAATAGAAAAACCAGTTTTACTCGCCAAAGTTTTCAGTGTCATTTTATTTTTCTTGCGTAATGTTTTTATATTTGCACCTAATGTATCCTTCAATCGTATTACCCTTTCTAGACTTTTAAATAAGCATATCATTTTTCCCTTGCCCTATCATCTATTAAAAACACCGAAAAGCTTACCACAGTTCAGTATTCTTACTCCAAATCATCAGTCTTGGATTGGCATGGAGCGCACTTCTGCTGACTTAGATTTCGCATAAATCAAACCGATTACCGCTCCAATTAAACCCGTCGTAATCCAACCAGCACCATTCATAAACAGAGGGATAAAAGCAAATGTCTGATCGATAAAATGAACAGCAATGCCTGCTTCTTTTAACGCATCCAATACTGCAACAAATCCAACCCCAGTAATAGTTCCAATGTAAACAGCCCGATAACCATTGAACCATCTATGTGTGAATGACAGAACGATTAGTGCAATTGAAATCGGATACAATAACAATAAAACAGGAGAAGCTAACTCTAAAATCGTCGCTAAACCAAAGTTTGTAATGACTAAACTACCAAAAGCTAAAATATATATCCATTGTTTATACGAGTATCTCGGAAATTGTCTCTCGAAATATTCTGCAACAGAAGATAAACACGCAATATTTGTTGTAATCCCTGTTAAAAATACGATTGTTCCAATTATAAGGAGTCCAATATTTCCAAACAGTTGCTGGGAACTCCACGCTAAAATTTCGCCACCATTTTCACCCATTCCAATCGCATCGACACTAGACGCTCCTATCCATGCCATCGATAATTGCAACAAGGCTAAACCAATAATCGTAATAATTCCTGCCTTTATAAACGTAAGTGAAACATCTTTTTCTTCTGTAATTCCCTCATTTGCAATCGCTTTAATAAAAATACCACCAAAAACAAATGCAGCAAGTACATCCATTGTATAGTATCCTTCAACAAACCCTTTTAAAAAGATATTTTCTAGATAAGGTTCTTGAGGCGCACCTATTGCCCCCATCGGTGTAATAAACGATTTTGCAATTAATATAACGAGTAATCCACCAAACACAGGCGTAATAATTCTACCTAAACGATCAACGAATTTTCCCGGAGACATCGATAACCATACAGTCAATGCTATAAAAATGACAGAAAAAATAAACAGAAAAATGCTTGTATTCATCCCTAAGATTGAAATGGATGGGAGAATAGATACTTCATATACAACAGAAGTAGTACGTGGGATAACATATATAGGTCCTAATGTTAAAAATAATAACACAGAAAAAATAATCCCAAACTTCTTACCGACAAGGCCTGCTAGTTTTTCAACTGTTCCACCTGAAATCGCTAATGAAATGATCGCAAGTAAAACGAGTCCAACACCGGTGACCAAGAAACCAGCCATCGCAATCCATGTGTTTGTTCCGGCAAGTTGTCCAAGTTTTGGAGCGAAAATAATATTACCCGCCCCTAGAAACATTGATAAAAGCATAAGACCAATGACGAAAATTTGACTAAATGGTAAACTTTTCTTCATTTTCTTTCCTCTTCTCATCTAAATTAGAAAGGCAACGCTTTCATTTCGAATAAAAAAATTTATATAAACCGTTAAAAGTATTTCAAAATTGAAGTGTCACTTAATTGAAGTCGCACTTTAATTATATAAACAGATAAATCTTGCTGTCAATAACAATTTTTTCATGTTAAGAAATTTTCATGAAATTTGACTATTGTAACATTTGGAATTACAATAAATATAAATTGAAGTGTCACTTAAATAACAAAGCATGAAAGGCTGAAAATATAATGATTATTTTAAACGAAAAAGAAATTCAGGGTATTTACGGGATGCAAGAAGCAATTTCTGATGTTGAACGAATGCTTCATCATAAAAATGAAGGAAAAATAATAAACCCTATACGTACGGTTATTGAATTTCCACAAGAAGACGGTTCTGTTCTCTACATGCCAAGCACTGATCTTGATGAAGAAATCATGTCAATGAAGGCGGTTACAATCTTCCCGAATAACCCGTCACAAGGAAAGTCAACGACTCAAGGAGTTGTTCTATTATCAAGTGCGAAAGACGGAGAACATGTAGCGATGTTTAATGCTTCTTACTTAACCCGTTTACGTACTGGCGCAATTAGTGGACTTGCAACAGACAGGCTCGCTAGAAAAAATGCTGAAACACTAACAATGATTGGAACGGGTGGCATGGCTTTTGAACAAGCTCTCGGTGTATTGGCTGTTCGCGACATAAAAGAAATACTATTAATCAATCCAACAAAGGAGAAGGCATATCTTTTTAAAGAAAAATTACGCGACTTTAGTGTAAATTCTTCGGTAGAAATTAATGTGTTAGAAAATGTTTCTGAAGCAGTATCTCGTGCCGACATCATTTGCTGCAGCACGCGATCTCATAAACCAGTGTTTAATGGAAAAGATATAAAACCAGGGACGCATGTAAATGGCGTTGGTTCCTACTTACCACATATGCAAGAGGTTGATTTTACATTTATTAAACGGGCAGCAAAAATCGTCGTTGATGATATGGAAGGAGTGACTGAAGAAGCTGGGGAACTCATCCATGCTGCAAAGCAACCAGATTGGTCGTATGAAAATATTCACGGTGAACTGCTAGGGCTCGTTACAAACCAAATTAGTCGCCGCGAAAATGATGATGAAATTACATTTTTTAAATCAGTCGGCGCCGCTTATTACGACCTTGCAGTAGCAAATGGCGTCTATAAAAAAGCTCGCGCAACAGATACCGGAATAAAAGTAGAAATTTAAGTATAAAACGATTCGAAGCATGAAAGTGAGGGTAATATGGATGGATAATATTGTAAGAGACTTTTTTATTTCTCTTTCACAAAACAAAACGTTAAATCAAGGAGCAAAAAAATGGGGTCTTCGTTTAGGTGCACAAAACGTTGTCGCCGGGACGAATGTAGATGAAATGATCGAAAGCGTTAAAAAATTAAATGCAGCTGGAATCTCTTGTACGATCGATAATTTAGGTGAGTTTGTTTTTGAAAAAGAAGTAGCACTTAAAGCAAAGGAGCAAATTTTAGCGGTCATTGAATCAATTCATACGAACGATTTGGACGCACATATTTCCTTGAAACCTTCTCAACTTGGCTTAGATATTGACCTTGATTTCTGTTCAGAAAACCTAAAAGAGATCGTCAAAAAAGCAAATGAATATAATATTTTTATTAATTTTGATATGGAAGATCACGCAAGGCTACAAGCTTCATTTGATTTATTGGATGAACTTTCATCTACTTACGATAATATCGGAACTGTTATTCAAGCGTATTTTTACCGTGCAAAAGACGATATTGAAAAGTATAAAAACTACCGCCTCCGTATCGTAAAAGGTGCATATAAAGAGGAGGAGTCAGTCGCTTACCAAAACAAACATGATATCGACAAAAACTATATTGAATTAATCGAATGGCATTTGTTGAATGGAAAGTTCACATCGATCGCCACACACGATCATCACGTCATCAATCACGTAAAAGAATTTGTAGAAAAGCATACGATTCCAAAAGACAAATTTGAATTCCAAATGCTATACGGTTTTCGCGTCGACATGCAACATGCCCTCGTAAAAGAAGGCTACCATTTTTGCACCTATGTCCCATTCGGTGAAGACTGGTACGGTTATTTCATGCGGAGACTGGCTGAACGGCCTCAAAATTTAAATTTACTTGCAAAACAAGTATTTAACAAAAAAACAAACACACTTATCGGAGTCGCTGCGGCTGGATTTTTACTAGGAAGACTAACGAAAAGAAATAAGTAAACTCTAAGTGGCAAAACGTCACGATCTAAAAAGATCCAAAAGAAAGTAGTTCTGATTGGGTTAGAGATTTATTATTTAGCTAATTGCTTGGTTGAGATCAGAAATTTCCAAGCGATTAGAACATTTTATCAGATAAATTCTCAAATAATTAGATGATCATTTTTACATCGACATAGAAATTGAACCCCAGGCCAAGCCTAGGGTCCTCAAGTTCGCAATAATTACCACCCGTGATAACGGGTGGTTTTCTCTGCGGCTGAAAGCCTTTGTTACTGACCAGGCCCTAAGGGCTACTGAATGGTTCGCCTTACGTACTACCTTTACTGGCCAGACCTGGAAGGTCTTCTTCCTCACTTATGCC
>NZ_JAXHDF010000011.1:0-145412 GCF_037071985.1 Pseudogracilibacillus sp. SE30717A
TGTTTCATTAACAGGCTTGAAGATGAGATAGTATTAATCTTTCAACAGTAAAGAAATTTCCTTACTATAAATTTCCCTGATAGTAATGACATTCGCTTTACGTATTTTAGCAAGCAGTTCAAGAAACAATTTTTCTTTTTTCTATGTAACTTATTTAAACCAACCCATTTCTTTAAATCTGGAAATAGCTTCAATTCGATTTTTTACATGTAATTTTTCTAAAATAACAGAAATATAATTGCGAACCGTTCCATGTGATAAATAAAGTTCTTTTGCAATTTCTTTTGTAGACTTTCCTTCTGAAACGAGTTGTAGGACCTCACTCTCTCGGTCTGTTAAAGGATTTTCTGTTGTTGCATCATGTTCGTAAAT
This sequence comes from Pseudogracilibacillus sp. SE30717A, assembly GCF_037071985.1. Lineage (NCBI taxonomy): Bacteria > Bacillati > Bacillota > Bacilli > Caryophanales > Bacillaceae > Pseudogracilibacillus > Pseudogracilibacillus sp. SE30717A. The sequence continues at coordinate 373 of NZ_JAXHDF010000011.1, forward strand.
AATATCGACAAGTTCCGGTGCATATATTTTACGTCCTGACATGATCGCACGAATAGAATCAGCCAGTTCATTAATGGGACTATCTTTTAATAAATATCCACGAACACCAGCTTTTCTGGCACGTTCAAAATAGCCTGCACGAGCAAATGTAGTCAAAATTATAATTTTACAGTTACTTTCCTTTAATTCTTCAGCAGCTGCTAATCCAGTTTTTAATGGCATCTCAATATCCATAATACAGATGTCTGGTTTTAATTCCCGAACCAAATGAATCGCTTCTTCACCGTTTTTTGCCATTCCAATAACATCAAAATCTTCTTCCATATTTAACAAAGATCCTAATGCACTAAGCATCATTCCTTGATCTTCAGCAATGACAATTTTAATCATTTTATTTCTCCTTTTGCACTTGTTTTAGAATAGCGGGAACACTAATTTTTAATATTGTACCTTTAGTAGCCGCTTCAATTTTTAGGGAACCATTCACAAATTCAAGCCTTTCCCGGATTCCGTCTAACCCAGTTCCAGGCAACAGATCACTATTTCCTGGAATTCCAATTCCATCATCTCTCACTTCAATTTCAAATGAATCAGATTTAGTTGAAAAGGAAATGTGGCAAGTTTTAGCAAAACTGTGCTTAACAACGTTCGTTACGGTTTCTTTCATACACATACCTAATATATTTTCGATTAAAGGTGATCCGGTAGCAAATTCTGGATCCCCGTTAATGATCAACTTTATTTCGGCAGCTATAAGAATTTGTTCAATTCGTAATAGCTCTCTTTTGATAGTTGTTGAACGCATATCAGAGACGAGATCTCGTACTTCTTTTAATGCAGTACCAGCTGTTTTTCTTATATCTAGTAACTCTTTTTCTGCGCGCTCGGGATCTCGGGATATTAATTTACCGACTAAGTCACTTTTCAGCCCAATCAAGGATAGTTTTTGTCCAAGAGTATCATGTAAATCTCTTGCAATTCGTTGCCTTTCTTCATAAATGGTTAGTTCAGAAATTCTTTCTTTAGCAACTTCTAATTGACCTTCCAAATTTTCACGGCGATTACGATAATATAAATTAAATGGTAATAAAACTGTTCCGATTAAACAAATGAGAATGAAATGTAATTGAGGCAAGAAAAGATCAATTTTGATAAAAAAGCCTGCAATCACTGCCCCAAGAGCCGTTGCAATATGAAGGCCATACATAATAAAAAAACCTGCCGTATGACGAATATTCCCAATAAAGAAAGCCGTAAATAAGGCGAAATAAACGAAACCAAATAGTAGAGTCATCACGATGTTTATAACCATTTCAAAACTTAACCACATATAAACAATGCCACTTTTAGCTTTAAAGGAAAACCGATAAGAAATAAAAAATAAAAGTAAAAGTAAAATACCTACTGCAATTTCAATGAGTGAAGAGGAACGAAATATAAAAAAGAAAGGTAGTAAACAGAAGATTATCCACGTATAAATACTTAGCCAAGGATTTTTTGGAAATATACTGTACCAACTATGCATTTGATTCACCATCCTGTTCTGTTGTATATTGTATCAATTTAACCATAATTAAAACAGCCGTCTAATAAATAGACGACTGATTTTTTATTATTTACCTTCGATACTTGTCTGTTTTGTTTTTAATAATTCGCTAGGTCTTTTTTGTTGTTTGGTTAAATGCTTAATCATTCTAAACGTAACGAATGATTTGTTTTCTGGATCATACAATCGATACTTGATTGATGCAAGACTAGTTCCGATTGTAATTGTCGTTGCTCGTTGAAGTGGTGGCGTTGAATTATGTGCTTCTTCTAAATTGTAATTTGGAACTCGTGGTGCAAGGTGATGGACATGATGGAAACCTATATTGCCAGTAAGCCACTGCAAAAGCTTTGGTAACTGATAATAAGAGCTTCCTTCAACAGCTGCTTTTACATAATTCCATTCTGATTCTTCTTCAAAATAAGAGTCCTCAAACGTGTGCTGGATATAAAATAACCAGATTCCAAGTGCAGCTGCAACATACATCATAATACCTTGAACGAGTAAGAATGCTTGCCAACCCATTAAGAAAATCATTAACCCATATAAAATAATGATGCTTATATTAGTAATATACGTGTTTTTTCTCTCTTTCTTTCTAGCGTCTTTTCGGTTTATACGATTAGAAACTAACACTAAATAAAGAGGACCAAGTCCAAACATTATGAATGGATTTCGATATAAACGATATTTAATTCGTTCCCATCGGTTAGCTTTCAAATATTCGTCTATGGTCATCACCCAAATATCGCCTATACCACGCTTGTCCAAATTGGAGCTGGATGCATGATGAATAGCATGTTCCCGTTTCCATTTTTCATAAGGAAATAAAGTAATGATCCCTGTAATCGTCCCAAGTATATCATTCGTTTTTTTGTGATTAAAAAACGAACCATGGGTACAATCGTGAAATATAATAAAGGTTCGTACAACAAAACCTGAACCAATTATTGCAAATAAAATGGTTAGCCAAACGGAGATTTGCAGACTTGTATAGCTAAGGATCCAAAATAATATTAGCGGCAGTAATGTATTGAAAAGTTGAATAATGCTTTTTTTGTTATTTGCTTTTGTGTATGGGGCGACACTTTTGTGTAAAGCCTTTGTTTTTTCTCTAGACATATGATCCTCCATAGTATGTTTTTCATACTATTAATACTAATCGTTTGGATTCTTTGTCGATAGACTCATATGTCATCATTTTCATATGACAAATGTCATGTTTTATGAATACATACAAAAATGAAGAATGATTACGAAGCCGAACATTATTGCTTAAAGCTAATTCATTTTTTCTTTAGTAATGTAATCTTCTTTTTACCAAGAATAAATATCCAAATATCGTGAAATATTCCAGTCTCATGAAGAATTTTCATGAGAATAAATGTGAGCGGACCTAAGATAATTCCGATTACACCAATTAATTTAAATCCAACATACATTGTCAGTAGTGTCAAAAGTGGACTAATGCCTATACTGGAGGAAAGGATTTTTGGTTTTATTAATTGTCTTTGTAAAACGATTAAGCCGTAAAGAATTGATAATCCGGTTCCTAAAAAAATATCTCCTGTTGAAAAGCAATAGATTACCCACGGTAAAAACAAAATAATTGCACCGAGATATGGTAAAAAGTCAACGATCCAAATAATTAAAGCAATGGATAATGCATGTTCTACTCGTAAAACTAGTAGGCCAATAAACACAATCACTGCAGAAATAAAGGTTAACTTAAATTCGGCCTTTAAAAATCCGAGTAACGTACGTTGTAACCCCTCATAGATTTGATTAATTCTTGTTTGAACAGTAGCAGGAATTTTATTATGTAATCTTTTAACGATATGGTACCAATCTTTACTAATAAAAAAAGTGGCTAATAATGAAATAATTAAGGTCGTAGCAAAACTCGGTAATTTTGAAATGATAAAATATAATCCATTTCCAAGTGCTTGAACAATTGCACTAAAAGCATTTGTCAGTTTTTCACCGGCAAATTGCATACTTTCAAGAATCGTACTTCGTTGACTTTGGTCTAAATCTTGAAATAAATGTAATAAGTTATTATAGATTGGAAAAATTCTTTCCAAGTAAATTTTCTCCATATAAATAGTGAAACTATTATAATGTTCAGGTACCACATTAGAAAGGTACGAAAAACCTTGAATAATTTCGTTGACAAGAAGTGTAACGGCTGTAGAAATTACAGCCAGTATAATAAGTATAGAAGATAAGACAGCAAATCCTCGAGGCATTTTTGTTTTACGTTGAATAAGTTCAACAAGAGGATTAATTAAAAGAGCAAGAAAAAAGCCGATAATAAAAGGGACAGTTAATTTGCCAATAAAGAAAATAGCAATAATGCCGAGTATAAATGCAGCAATAACAACAAGAACTCTAAGAGCAATAAATAAATAGGTTTTATTCATTTTAAATCAGCCGCCTTTATTTGGGTCGTGATTAAAAGTATTTTACCATAAGAAGGGAAAAGTTATGAGTGAAAAGAGCGAGAAAAAAGATATTGCTGTTTTTTAACGTAGAAAAGAATGAAAGTTGCTAAGAGCTTTTACGGTGAAAGCCAGCGAACATATAATTTCTAGACGACTCTTGTTAGGATAAGACGGGAAGGAGAAAAAAATTCCCTACCCCCTTTAAATAAAAAACCTTCCGAATAGGAAGGTGATTGAATATTATTTTGTTGCTAGGCGTAGTCCTTTTATATCGCCTATGTGGATACCTTCATGCCAAGTAATAAATTGTAGGGAAGATTCCACCGTTTCAAGCAACATTCCATTTAAATCTCGTACTTTTGATACTTTATTTTGGAGTTTATCTTTAAAGAAATTCTCAATTCGTCCTTCTTGTTCTCTTAAGGCTTCGAGCAGCTCTTCTTTTGAAGGAACGTTTCCTTCCCATTCAGAAGGTCGAGATCCATCAAGGAATAAAGGCATCCAGTTGGGACGGGTTATTTCGTAATTGTGATCTGCATCATGCATGAAACCTTCTGCTTCAGCGTAAATATGGCCAGCGTGCCATCGAATTGTATTCGGCCAATTTTGAGGTTGAATATCCCACAGGCTTTCATCTAATTTTGGAAGAATGATTAACGTGGAGGTACGAGAATACTTAAATAGTTTCATTGACTCCATGAAAACAACTCCTTTTTAAAATATGTGATACGAACCTACATCTTTATTATTATTAGCATAACATACTTAAAAATCCTTATCATATTATTTGTTTGTAGTAAAAACCGACAGATTACTCGTTCTTTTATACTAGATATTAAAAATAAAGTTATTGTAAAATTAAAATAGATAAAGATGGATTATGTTATAGTAGGAACTACAGGGGGAATTAACGATGCAAACACGCTTGCTACTTGTAGAAGATGATCCTGAAATTGCTCGGGTTGTTCGAGATATGTTTGTACGAGAAGGATACATAGTAACATGGGCAACGACTGGCCTAGAAGGCTGGGAAGACTTCCAACAGGAACATTATGATTTAGCACTAATTGATTTAATGTTACCAGAAATGGATGGATTTACTCTTTGCAAGAATATCAGGTGGGAAAGTGATATTCCTCTCATTATTATTAGTGCCCGTAAAGAAGACGAAGATAAAATTGAAGGACTCGACTTAGGGGCTGATGACTATATTGCGAAGCCATTCAGTTTGAAAGAGTTAAAAGCACGTGTGGAATCTCAACTAAGACGGTGGAGGAGATATCAAGGGATCCCTTTGAATGAAAATGTCTCAACGTATCAAGGAGGACTAACAGTATATTGGGACCAAAACAAAATTAAAATAGAAGAAGAAGAGAGTATTTTAACCGTAAAAGAATTTGATTTATTAAAAGTGTTAGCGCAAAACCCGGAACGAATTTTCTCAAAAGAAGAATTATTTAACCATGTGTGGCGTCAAGTAGATCAGGAAGGACTTCATACGATTACTGTCCATGTAAAGTCACTACGTTCTAAATTAAAAGACCCGGTAAAAACCCCCAGGTACATTCAAACAGTATGGGGGAAGGGATACCAGTTTATTGGTGAATTAATGTGAAAATAAAAACTTGGTTATTAATCTCTTATTTTATCGTCATGATACTTCCATTATTATCTGCTTATTTCCTTTTCGCTTGGGTTACTTCCTATCATAGTAATCAAAAGGTAGAAGAGTACTATGAAGCTTTTTCACAGATACAGACGATAAAGCAAGAATTGGAGCATCCAAGCTTATATGAATTAGCAACTTCTAAAAGTGTGATAGATAATTTAACTAACAAGGAAACTACTATTAATTTATATAACGCGGATGGATTTTTAGTTTATGCTTCGGAGCCGGCTTACCAAGAATATAGAAATGATAAATCATTATATGAGGATTTATATGAATTGCAACAGGGGTTACGGTCATTTGTTTATAAGGAACCCGTATTTGAAGAGGATGGAGCAATTGCCGGGTTCTTTGAGATTAAGATTGCCCGAGATGAGCTATTAAAAACTATTGTGAGACGCGGATGGATTGTAACTGCTTTATTTATTACGTCATTCATACTTATTTATAGTGCAATTGCTTTTATAGTAAATCGCAGACTAAGTAAAAGACTATATGGATTGATGGATGAAATGTCTGCTTTCGCTAGAGGAAATACGTATGTGGAAACGGAAACGGGAAAAGACGAAATCGGTGAGCTAAAAAAGCATTTTTATACAATGCGTAAGCAAATTGTTGCCGCTCGGGAAGTGATTGAGCAGGAACAAAAGGTAAAAGAATATATGGTTGCGTCAATTTCACATGATCTTAAAACCCCACTTACATCAATTAAAGCATATGCCGAGTCACTTGATGATACGAAAGGACTTTCTGTACAAGAACGTGAAATGTACCGGAACGTGATCATAGATAAATCTGACTTTATGAAACAAATGTTAGATGATCTAATCACGCATACATTATTACAGTCAGAAAACTATGAATTAGAGAAAGTTTCCGTCGATGGAGAAGAGTTTTTCGATATGATAGTTTCCGATTATGATGCATTATGTGAGAAAAAGGATATTACGTTAACTGCTTGCAATTATGTGTATGGTAATTATGATGTGAACCCGAAACAGATGATGCGAGTGGCCGATAACTTGATGATGAATGCGATTCAGCATACACCAAGGACAGGAAAGATCTGGTTTTATGCTATTTCTGAACCTACAAACTTGGGTGACTGGCTATTTGCATATGTCAGAAATACATTTACTTTTGATTTTACAAACTATGCCTATCTTATTGTTCAAAATGAAGGGAAAGGCGTTCCACCGGAAAAAATAGATTATTTATTTGATCCGCTCTATCAAGTAGATCAGGCGAGAAGCAAGAAAGATGCTCATGGAACAGGGCTTGGTTTATCGATTACGAAGCAAATTATTGAAAAGCATGATGGGGAAGTGACTGGATTGTCACAGATAAATATGGGTGCTTGTTTCATTTGTTCTATCCCCAAGAGGTGATTAATATGGAGAGAAAAAAACTTTATTCGTTTGTATTCGTTGGAACTTTTCTCATTTTGGGTGGATGTGGTAAAATGAATGCTTTTTCACCTGAACATGTAATCAGCAATGCATTAGATGCGGAAAATACTCTTTCATATTATGGGGAAATGGAAATGTCGATGGATGGCTTTGAAGATATGGATAGCATTCTCATAAAAGAGTGGCGCCATCATGAAAAATCACGAATTGAAGTTGAAGCGGATGGAGAAAAGGTAATTACGGTTAATGATGGTGAAACAGTTCAAATATATGAGGAAAACAGAAATAAAGTCTTACAGATATCAAGTAACGAGTTAGGGGATTATGATATGAATCCCCGAGAACAGGTAGAAATATTGCTGGGGAATATTCAAGATACACATGATATTCAATTGGTTGGTGAGGAAGTAATTTCTGATAGACCGGCAATCCATTTAGTTGCTAAAAAGAAGAAAAATAAAAATTCATTAACTGGGGATCAGGAGTTTTGGTTTGATAAAGAATATTGGCTGTTGTTAAAAATGAAAACAATGGTTGGAGATAATGTTAATGAGATAGAATATACGACAATTGAGTTTAATGCAAAGATGCAAGATAGTCTATTCCGTCTCGACTTATCTGACGATGTAGTAATTGAGACATTAGCGGATTATGATCAGGATGATATGGAAGAAGAAATTACTCTATCTAATATACCTGAAAAATTAGGTTCTCCAGTTTTATATATTCCAGATAGTGATGAGCATAAATTAGGTCATATTACGTATACAGAAAATGAAGTAGAAGCGAGTTACAGAGAGGTGACAATCGATTATAATCAAAATGGCTTGCCTTTAATAACTTTGTTTATTGTTGAAATGAATGATGGGGATGAGGACCAGGATATCTTTGGTGAGGATCTAAAGGAGAAAATCCGAGGGCAAGATGGAATATATATCGATATGACTGCCAATCACTCGATCAGTTGGAATGAAGATAACTTTAATTATTATATCGAAATCAATGATCCAAAGGTTACATTGGATCAGGTGAAAAAATGGGCAGAAGAAATGGAAGAAATAAAATAATTAAAATATTTAAGGAGCTGAAGTAAAATGGCAAATGAAATGAATTCTGAGGTAGAAGAAACAATTGCAGAAAAGCCGTCTTTGTTTGGCATGATTATGAATCCGAAAGAACAGTTTGAGAGAATAAGAGAAAATCCTAAAGTCATTGTAGCGCTAATTATCGTCACCTTGATTACAACGGTAGGGATGCTAATGATGGCAAACGGAATTGACTTTGTGAACGATCCGAGTTTGGCTGGCATGCCTGAAGAAGAACTAATGATAGTTGCAATGATGAGTCAAATTGGTTTTGTCATTATAGGAGTTGTGACTCCTGTATTCGGAATTCTTATTTCTGCGTTCATCCATTGGATCATTTCTAAAATTGTTCATTCGGAAGTTTCATTTAAGCAGTTGTTTTCTATGAACACTTACATTTTCATGATTAGTGCAATTAGCTTCATTTTAAATGGGATTGTTTTTATGTTGATTGGTGGAGAAGCAGAAATACTTTTTACAAGCTTAAACTCAATTATTGGAGCTAAGGGTATTTTAGGAGCTTTTCTTGGATCTATTGAAATATTTTCTATTTGGGCACTTATTATTACAGCAATAGGTTTACAAGTTGTAGCTAAGTTTTCAAAAGGATTATCTTGGGCTGTTGTTATTGCATTTTACATTGTTGGACTCGTTTTTCAGATGATTTCTGCTGGACTTAATACGATGCTAGGTGTTTAATCAATGAAGAAAAAATGGATTGTCATAGGGGTCATAACTGTTATCGTCCTTTTTATTGGGATTAATGTGTGGAAAAATTTATCGAGTTCAACAATAAAAGTAGAAACAGCTACATTAAAAGAAGAAGTAATGAAGGAGACAGTAATCACCCCAGGTACATTAAAATTAGATAAAGAACAGTATGTCTATTTACAGCCTGAAAAAGGTGAAGTTGCTGAGATTTATGTAGAAGAAGGGGAACAGGTAAAGAAAAACGACAAGCTAATTCGCTATGAAAATAAACAACTAGATCTTGAGAAACAACAAAATGAATTGCAAATTAGATCTACAGCACTTAATTTAGAAAATATAAGAAAGCAACACCAGGACATTGACAAAGAACTGGAAAAAGATAAAGAAAATGATATGTTACAACAAGAGCATGACCAGATTAAACTGGACCAGCAAATGACAAATATTGAATTGGAACAAGCAAACTTACAAAAAGAATCCATTTCCTCTCAGATTGAAGATTTGATTGTAAAGTCGGATGTCGATGGGACTGTTTTATCTGTTAACGAAGAAACGAGTACACAAAGTCAAATGAGTGAACAATCTATTATTAGAATTGGCTCACTTGATGATGTTGTAGTAGAAGGAACGATTTCTGAATACGATACGTTGAATATTTCGGAGGACCAAGAAGTAATTCTTACGTCTGATGCTGTCCCGGATGAAGAATGGACAGGGAAAGTAAGTTTTATCGGTGATTTACCAGAAGAGAAAGGTCTAGGAATGGAGCAATCGGATAGTAGTGTCCTTTATCCGATACGCGTTACATTAGATGAAGATATTAAACTTAAGCCTGGTTTTAAAATGTTAATTGAAATTGTAACAAGTGAAGCAAAAGTGCAAACATTACCGATCAATGCAGTGCAGCAAGGGGATGATAAAAATTATGTCTACGTCGTTAAAGGCGGTAAGGCTACTCGTGCTGAGGTGAAGATTGGTTCAGTCGATTCCGAGAAAATAGAAATAAAAGACGGAATAACTAAAGATGACAAAGTGATTGTTAATCCTTCTGATAGTATCACTGAAGGGATGGAAGTGACAATCAAATGATTCAGTTAAACAAAGTTGTAAAAAGTTATCCTGTTGCTGGCAATGATTTAGTCGTGCTAAAAGATATAGATTTGCAGATTGACGATGGTGAATTTGTTGCAATTATGGGTCCTTCGGGTTCAGGGAAATCAACATTAATGAATATCATTGGTTGTCTGGATAAACCGACAACTGGTGAATATTTGCTTAATGGAAAGCAAGTTTCTGATTATGATGAAAAAGAATTAGCCCAAGTACGGAACCAATCAGTTGGATTTGTATTTCAGCAATTTCAATTATTGCCACGTTTAAATGCACTTCAAAATGTAGAACTACCAATGATATACGCAGGAATAGCGAAAAAAGAAAGATTGGAACGTGCAGCAGAAGCATTGGAGAAGGTAGGTTTAGCTGATCGAGCAGACCACTTACCGAATGAATTATCGGGCGGACAAAAGCAACGAGTTGCAATTGCCCGGGCAATTGTTAATGAACCAAATATTATTTTGGCAGATGAACCGACTGGAGCATTAGATTCAAAAACAGGCGTTCAAATAATGGAGATGTTTACTTTGTTAAACAAAGAAGGAACGTCTATTATTCTAGTAACACATGAAGCTGAAGTGGCGAGTTACGCGGATCGGACGATATTTGTTCGCGATGGAAAAGTAACTTCTGCGGAAGAAGTGGTTGGTCAGGAAGCACTGGAGAAATTAATTGGTATGGATGAGGACATCGTTAAATCAGAAGTTGAGCAGGAGGAGGGAGAGGTGTGAGTGTTTTAGAAAATATTAAAATGGCATTTGCCTCCCTTCGTGCTCATAAAATGCGTTCTATTTTGACGATGCTTGGAATTATAATCGGAGTGGGCTCCGTAATTGCTGTCGTTGCAATTGGTCAAGGTGGAGAAGCAGTATTAAAATCACAATTTACTGGTGATTCTAATACGATTGAATTGCTATACATGCCATCTGATGAGGAGTTAGAGGCAAATTCTAGTTCTCTCTTTGAAGATGCGTTTACACAAGAAGATATTAAAATGATTGAAACGATCCCAGAAGTAGAGAAAGTTGTTGCAACTAGTACTGAATCAACAACTGTTCGTTATCGTCAAGAAAGTACCGATGGGATGATAATGGGAGTTAATCAAGCATACTTAGATGTACATGGACTGGAAATTGCCGAAGGAAGAAACTTATTGGCAGCAGACTTTTTAGGTGGTGCCAGAGTTGCGGTAGTAAGTGAGAATTTTCAAGAAGAATTATTTGATGATGAGGAAGAAAAACTTCTCGGTAAAGTCATTTATGTCGGAGATCAACCAGTTGAAATTATTGGGGTAATGGAGAGTGAAGGTGGACTTTTCAGCTTTGGCTCTAATACTGTGTATCTGCCGATGAAGACTTGGCAGTCTGTTTTCGCAAAAACTTCGATTACAGAAGTTTCTATCCAAGCAATTGGAACAGATGAATTACAAATTGCTGGGGAAAAAGCTGCAGCGATGTTAAATCAAATACATGACAAAGATGATTCATATCAAATATTAAATATGGAAGAGATTGGGGAGGCAATAGGGAAAGTTACTCGGATTATGACAATAATTATTAGTAGTATTGCTGGAGTCTCTCTTTTGGTCGGCGGTATAGGGGTTATGAATATCATGCTCGTATCTGTCACAGAACGAACTAGGGAAATAGGAGTAAGGATGTCTCTTGGAGCAACTAGAGGACAAATATTGTTTCAATTTTTAATCGAAGCAATGACATTAACATTAATAGGTGGGTTGATTGGAATGTTACTTGGTTCTGGGGCTGCACTGACAGTGTCCCATTTCGCGGGCTGGCCACCTTTAGTGTCATTACCAGTTATAGTAGGTGGAATATTGTTCTCCATGCTTATTGGAATTATATTCGGCCTTCTGCCTGCGAATAAAGCGTCAAGACTTGATCCGATAGAATCGCTAAGGTATGAGTGATACCGCTGATATTTCAAAGATATATCGCTGAATTAATTCTCCAAACCGCCGATAAAACTGCCAAACCGCCAAAATAATGATTAATTCGCTGATATAAAGAGATTATCGCTGATATATCATCAATAAAAAACCACGTAAGGATAGTGAACTCCTCACGTGGTTTCTTATGTCAAGGTCTAATTTAGTTTAACGATCGTTCTCCCTTTTACTTTGCCTGCTAAAATATCATTTAATGTAGCTGGCAGCTCTTCCAAAGTTAACTCATTCGAAATTTCTGCTAATTGTTTCAGCTTTAAGTAGTCGCCCATTCGCTTCCATAATTCAGCACGAATTTCCATCGGGCAATAGACGGAATCAATCCCCAGTAAATTTACTCCTCTTAAAATAAATGGGAAAACGGTTGTCGGTAAATTTGTTCCTCCAGTTAGTCCAGTAACTGCAACAGATCCACCGTATTTGGTTGTACTTAATATATATACAAGAGTCTTTCCGCCAACAGGATCAATCGCCCCTGCCCATTTTTGTTTATCAAGGGGTCTAATTTTTTCAGGTTGTAATTCTTCACGAGAAATAATTTCTTTTGCTCCAATTTTATATAAATAATCATGTTCAGAAGTTTTTCCTGTGCTTGCTACTACCTCATAGCCAAGTTTTCCAAGCATTGCAACAGCTAAACTTCCAACACCTCCGGAAGCCCCTGTCACAAGAACTGGCCCAGCATCAGTTGTTAATCCACTATCCTCGAGTCGTTGAATAGATAGCGCAGCAGTAAAACCAGCAGTTCCATATGCCATCGCTTCCTTCATCGAAAGCCCTTCAGGCAATGGTACAATCCATTCAGAAGGAATTCTAGCATATTCACTATATCCACCGAAGTGAGAAACACCAATTTCATAGCTTGTGGCGATTACTTCATCGCCTTCTTTAAACTGTTTATTCGTTGAACTTACTACTGTTCCGGCCAGGTCAATTCCCGGAACATGTGGGTAGTTACGAACGATATTTCCATCAGGGATAGCAGCAAGTCCATCTTTATAGTTTACACTCGAATATGCTACCTTAATGACCACATCACCTTCAGGTAAGTCATTTAAATTTAGATTTGCTACACTTACATTGAAAACGTTTTCCTTTTTATCTACAATTAACGCTTTAAAATTATCCATTTTCCGATCATTCCCTTCTAAAAATAGTGTTTGTTTTTATTATAGTAAAATCAATAGTAACTTTCAGTGTTTTCGTTTTATTCTAATACTTCCCATTTATTTTCGGTGGCGATTCTTCGTAATTTTTCGTCCGGACAAACCGCAACGGGATGACCAACTAAATTGAGCACAGAAAGATCTGAGTAGCTGTCTCCATACGCATAACTATTCTCCCAATTAATCTGTTTATCTCGTAACGCTTCATGAATAAGTTCATTTTTACGCTCAGCTTGTACATGGTCGATATCTTTTTGTTCATCAAGCGTATTATTTTGTAATGGAATTTCTGTACCAATAATTTCATCAACTGGAAATTCTAAAGTAACCGCCTCTAATAAAGGAGTAAAAGCTCCTGAAACAATCATAACGTAATCATTATTGTGCACATGATCATGAAGTTTAGAAACTACTTCTTCACTAAAATCTTCTTTCATTTCTGTAGCAACTTCTGCAAAATATTTATCTAATTCATTTTTCGTTAATCCTGAAAAAGAACGCAAATAACGTTGCATTAATTGTTTTTTCATTTTTCTTTCTGGATAAACACGTATTTTATAAGCGAGATAAGGTAATAAGATAGCTCGATAAAAACTTTTATACCGTGAACCATACACAGGGTGCTTCTTTAAATGATTCATTAACAGATTAAATGTCTCTTTTTTGTATAATGTTCCATCAAAATCAAAAATTGCTACTCTCATGTCATCACCAGTTTTCTATATACGTTCATTAATCTAAATAATACAGAGTTTACTATTGTTATGCAATTTAATACATTAAAGATAAAGCTATAAGGCATACATAACTTATATTAAATAAGTTAAAGTAGGTTTTGGAGGGAAGGAAAATGGGTAAAAAACAAATCAATGAATTAAAAGAAATATTTGAGCAGAATAGAAACGAGAAAAATGCGATTCCGATGAAAAAGTATATGCGGGAACAGTTTCTTTTTATTGGTCTGAAATCTAAAGAAAGAAAAGAATTGTCTAAAGAATTTATGAAGAGACTGCCTTTTGATAAAGAACTTGAGTCAGTTATTAAAACATTATGGGCTTTGCCAGAACGGGAATACCAATATGTTGCAATTGATTATTTAATCAAATATAAGAAACTTCTTACGTCAGAACATGTCGAGCTTTTAGAATATTTAATTAAGACAAAACCATGGTGGGATACAGTAGACGCCATTGCAACTCATTTGGTCGGTACGTTATTTCAAAACCATCCTCATTTAATAAATTCACGAGGAAATCAATGGCTACACTCTGACTCTATATGGTTAAAACGTACTATGATCATTTGTCAGTTGAAATATAAAGAGAAAACAAATGAAAAGTTACTTTTTACTATTATTAAAGAGACAAAAGATATTGATCAATTTTTTATCCAAAAAGCAATTGGATGGGCATTAAGAGAATACTCAAAAACAAATCCAACCTCTGTTTTTCGATTTATCAATAATGAAAAATTGTCTAATTTAGCTAGAAGAGAAGGGTTAAAACATATCGAAATTAAATAATATTTTTCATAACTATTAAAATAGTTTTCTTGTAAAAATTATAACGCATCATTATGTACGGAATTTTAATAAAAGATTAATGTACTATACTATATATAAGAATTATGCCTTAATAAGACACTATATTTATATGAGTATTGCATACTATATCAAGTTAACAGTTGAATTTTAATGTAAAAAATGGTATTTTGTAAATTGACTATATTTTAAATAAGGGGGAAATTTCTAGTGAAGAAGAAACTTTGGCTATCACTATTAATGATGGTTGTATTGTCTTTATTTCTAGTAGCTTGTGGCGGTGGAGATAAGGATACAACAAAAGATGCCGGGGATGAAGCAGGAGATACAAATGAATCTGCTGATTCAGGAGACAACCCTGATTTCCTAAGCTTTTTAACTGGTGGTACAAGTGGTACATATTATCCGTTAGGTGGAGCAATTGCGAAGATCATTTCAGATGAAACAGGCATTCAAACAGATGCTTTATCTTCAAACGCGTCTGCTGATAATATTATTGCATTAAAAGATGGAGAAGCAGAACTAGCATTCTCTCAAACTGACGTAGCTGCTTATGCTGTAGAAGGAATTAACGCATTTGACGGTGAGCCAGTTGATAATGTATTAGCTTTAGGTTCCCTGTATCCAGAAACAATTCAAATTGTTACAACTGAAAAGTCAGGTATTAAATCAGTAGAAGATTTGAAAGGTAAAAAAGTTTCTGTAGGAGCTCCAGGTTCCGGAACGTATATTAACGCAGAACAGATCTTAGAAGTTCACGGCATGTCAATGGACGATATTGATGCACAAAACTTAGACTTTGGTGAATCAGCAGGCGGTATTAAAGATGGTAATATTGACGCAGCATTTATAACTGCAGGAACTCCAACTGGTGCAGTAGAAGAGCTACAAGCTTCGGCAGATGTATACGTTTTACCGATTGAAGAAGATAAAGCAAATGCTTTAATCGAAAAATACCCTTACTATGCTGCTGATACAATTCCTGAAGGAACGTACGGACTTAAAGAAGACATTCATACTGTAGCTGTATTAGCGATGATCGTTGTGCAGTCTGATCTCTCTGAAGATGTCGTATATGATATTACAAAAGCGCTTTATGAAAACTCAGGAAATATTGCACATGGGAAAGCAGAGTATATTTCACTTGATAACGCTCTAGAAGGAATTGGATTTGATCTTCACCCTGGTGCGAAGAAATATTTTGAAGAAGCAGGACTTGAAGTAGAATAAGTGTGTTATGATAAACATAAAAAAAGGCCGGTGGTCAATACTGCCGGTTTTTTTACTATTATATAGGTGTGGACAGTTCATGATGCGAGTGAAAAAACGACCAATTCTATTAACTTTAATCATATTATTAATCCTTTTTGTAATCGTTTTTATATCTATTCCTACAAAGTCTGCTTTAATTTTCTATGAAAGAAATACCGATACAATTTCTGCATATCTACCAATAGAATCCGGCGAAACATTCCAAATCATTTTTACTCATTCCATTCATTTAACAGATGTTGTTGAAAAATATATAATTACTAAAGACAATAAGATAAAGCAATATGAATTTATTTTTGAAGAGTTCGGAATTGGAATGCCTTCAAATGCTGAAACAGATGAAGAGTTTGTATATGAAGATGGAAAATACCATATTAAAAATATGAATAATATATTTTCTTCCATGAAAATCCGAAATGGAAAGACAGTTTCAGAGCATCGACTTGTCTGGGAGAAAAATGGAATAAAACATCAAGTATATTTTAATAATTATTTTGAACCAGGAGATTGGTTTACTGTAAAAATCGAAAAAATATCTTTAATAGAATCTTGGAAAGAGGTGAAGATTCGTGACTGAATCAAAAGAGAATAAAAATAAAGAGGAACATGTTGAAGAGTTATCAGAAGAAGAACAAGAGGAACTCCTTAAAAAATTTGATGCAGAATCAAATACTCGAAGATTAACCGGAATTGCGGCGGGAATTGTTTTCGTTTTATTAATTTCTTTTTCATTATTTCAATTATACACAGGTGCATTTGGTCAGTATACTGCTTATATTCAACGAACTGTTCACTTAGGTTTTGCTTTAACGTTAATTTTCATGTTGTTCCCAGCCAAAAAATCAACAGTAAGGAATAGCATACCGTGGTATGATATGATTTTAATTTTACTTGCTATTATCGTTTGTGGTTATTGGCCGCTATACTACGACACTCTTGTGCAACATATAGGGACTATTTCAACTACTCAATTAATTATTGGTGGTATTGCGATTCTATTAGTCTTGGAAGCTGCAAGAAGGGCAGTTGGCTTGCCGATCACAATAATTGCAACATGCTTTTTATTGTATGCTTATTTCGGTCCACACATGCCAGGAATGTTTGCACACCGGGGACTTACACTGCACCAATTAGTAGATTCCATGTTCTTTACAACAGAAGGAATTTTAGGGACTCCGTTGCAAGTTTCTTCCACATACATCTTTTTATTCTTATTGTTCGGGGCATTTCTTGTCCAAACAGGGGTAGGAAATTATTTTAATGACCTTGCAATTACGATTGCAGGGAAAAGGGTTGGAGGACCTGCGAAGGTTGCAATTTTTTCTAGTGCATTGCAAGGAACTATTTCTGGAAGTTCTGTTGCAAATACTGTTACGACAGGATCCTATACGATTCCAATGATGAAAAGACTTGGGTATCATAAAAACTTCGCGGGAGCAGTTGAAGCCGCCGCGTCAACAGGTGGGCAAATTATGCCACCGATAATGGGAGCAGCTGCATTTTTAATGATTGAATTTGCAGGTGTCAGCTATTGGAATATTGCAAAGGCTGCGTTAATTCCAGCTCTATTATATTTTACTGGAATCTGGATTATGACACATTTTGAAGCGAAAAGACTAGGTTTACTCGGTCTTCCGGCTGAACAAATTCCAAAAGTAAAAGTTGTTTTGAAGAAAATTCACTTATTGATCCCAATTCTAGTAATTATCGTACTTTTATTTAAAGGATTCAGTATTGAAAGAACTGCTTTATTTGGAATTTTATCTACAATCATTGTCAGCTTATTTTTAAAAGAAACGAGAATTAATTTCGCGAAGTTCCTTGAAGCTCTTACATCTGGTGCAAGAACAGCACTTGGTGTTGCAGCTGCTACTGCCTGTGCTGGTATTATTGTCGGTGTAGTTACAAAAACAGGACTGGGATTAAAAATGGGGAATAGTTTGGTAAGTATTGCAGGAAATATTTCTACTAACGTACAGATGCAATTACTTTTAACGTTAGTGTTTACGATGATTACATCCCTTATTCTTGGAATGGGATCACCAACTACTGCAAACTATATTATTACGTCAACCATTGCTTTACCGGCAATTTTAGCGTTAAATGATATGTTACCTGTAGCGATCCCAGTTCTAGCTGGGCATATGTTCGTATTTTACTTTGGAATTGTAGCTGATATTACACCTCCAGTGGCGTTAGCTGCATTTGCGGCAACTGGAATATCAGGGGGTAATCCGATAAAAACCGGTGTAAATGCATCAAAACTCGCGATCGCAGCGTTTATTATTCCGTATATGTTTGTATTGCAACCAGAGCTTTTAATGATTGATACAACTTTCTTTGAAATAGTACTAATCTTAGCAACTGCGATTGCAGGAATGATTGCTATAGGTGCTGGAATGATCGGTTATTGGTATACAAAATTAAATTGGATATTTAGAATAATTTCATTGGTTGGTGGACTAATGCTTATGTATCCAGGTTTATATACAGATATTGGTGGTATCGTCATTTTTGCATTTATGCTAATTACGCAATTTATTAGTAATCGTAATCAATCAAAAGGAGAGCCACCAGCTCAACTTGCTGGCAGTTAAGGATAGAAATTAAAAAAGAGCGATATTATTCGCTCTTTTTTTGCTTAAATATTGTTTTTTTATCTTTTTGGATCAAATGCATCTCTCAGGCCATCTCCAATGAAGTTTATTGCTAGTACGGTTATTAGAATACTTAAGCCTGGAGGAATCCATGCTTCAGGATTATTACGTAAGATCCGGATGTTTTGCGCTTCTGTAATCATATTTCCCCAAGTGGGTGTTGGTTGTGGGATTCCCATTCCGATAAAACTTAAAGCTGATTCTGCAATGATCATTGTTGCCATTAATAACGTAGCATTTACTATAATAGGTCCGATCGCATTTGGTAAGAAATGTTTGCGAATGATACGCATATCACTTGCACCGATCGCTTTTGCTCCTTGGACAAATTCTTGTTCTCGTAAACTTAAGAAAGATCCCCGGATGATTCGGGTCAAGGTAGGCCATGTTGTTACTGCAATAACAGTAACAAAAATACCGATTGTAACTTTTTCAACGATAGATATTATCGTTAATGCTAGTACTAAGAAAGGCAATGCGAGTACAATATCGGCAGCGCGCATAATAATTCCGTCGACTAATCCCCCATAATAGCCGCTTAATGAGCCTAGCACTACTCCTATAACTACAGTGAATAACATGGCTGCTAAGCCAATTGTAAGTGAGACTCTAGAACCGTATACTAGCCTTGCAAAATTATCACGGCCTGATGAATCTGTGCCCAGATAATGTTCTTTGCTAGGCGATTGTTCTATTTTCAGCATATTTGTTTTTAGTGGATCATGTTCCGCAAATAAAGGAGCAAAAATAGCAATTAACACAACGATAAGCAAAATAATAAGACCCAAAACTGCTAACTTGTTCTTAAAAAAGCGACGTATCGATAATTGAAGTGGACTACGATGTCGATCATCAGTTACGACTGTATAATTCTCTGCCTCAATAGGAGGATCAATTTTATCTGTTTTCATATCATCTGATTGCATCTATATCACCGCCTCAATCATATCGAATCCTCGGATCTACAATACTATAGAAAATATCAGCTAATAAATTACCAATAAGTATTGCGATTCCTAAGAAAAGGGTAATAGCCATGACAACAGGATAATCTCGATTAACGACTGAACCGATAAATAAAGTTCCAAGCCCCGGGAAATTAAAGACCTGTTCTGTTATAATTGCTCCACCAAGAAGTGTCCCTAGTTCGAAACCCATTAATGTAATGATAGGGATAAGTGCATTTCTTAACGTATGTTTATAAAGCACATTCCGTTCGGACATCCCTTTTGCTCTTGCTGTTCGGACATAATCACTATCAAGAACATCTAATATTTCTGAGCGCATATACCGCATATATGTAGCTGTACCCGCTAGACCTAATGTGATTCCTGGCAAAATTAAATGGTGAATTCTGCTCATAAATTCTTCCATACCGGACATTCCGGGACCACCAACAGTTCCTTGAGCTGGAAACCATCCAAGTTTTATAGAGAATAAATAAATAACGACAAGCCCAAAGAAAAAGTTAGGAATAGCGAGTCCCATAAATCCAAATGTCGTTGCTGCATAATCAAGAGGTGAATATGGCTTTCGGGCGGAATAAATCCCGATTGGTATGGAAACGATAAGAGTTAAAAATAAAGCAAAAATTCCTAAACGCACGGTGTTTGCAAATCGTTCAACAATTAAGCTTTTCACAGTACGGCCCTTAAATGTAATGGAATCTCCAAATTCCCCTTTAATAAATCTACTAGACCAATCTATATATTGAGCAGGGATAGATTTGTTTAATCCTAACTCTTCTCTCATCTGGTCATATACTTCTGGATCAATATTTGGATCAAACACTTTACCTGTAAATGGATCTCCAGGTGCCGCTTTTGCTAAGGCAAATACAATAATGGACAATGCGAATAACATTGGTATAAATACTAGTATTCGTCTAATAATGTATTGATACATTTTTCATTCCCCCTATGAAGGAGGAGAGTATGCTAAGGATCAGCATACTCTCAACAATTTCCTTAATGTAAAATTTTAATTATCAAGCCACCATAAATGAGGATTTCTAAACATAGAGTATGGGCTAGGATCAACATTTTGTAAATCACTATTATGAACCCAAATCTTGTTTTGAGCGAATAGGATTATAGCCGGCAAATCATCAGAGAATAACTCTGTCCATTCTGAATATTTCTCAGCACGGTAATCTTGCTCAAATGCTTCAGGTGCTTTAATTGCTTCTTGTAGTAATTTTTCAGATTCTGGGTTGTTCCATCGGCTATAGTTATAAAAATCCTTAGTTCCCCAAAGTCCAAGAGGATCCGGATCTCCACTTCCTAGACTCCATCCAATCATATACATATCCCAATCTGTATCGTCTTTTTCTAATTCCTCAGCATAAACTGACATTTCTTTTGGTTGACGTAAATCAACTTTAATTCCAACTGCTTCTATAAACTCCTGGATAATCGGAGCTGCACGTTCACGTAAAGGGTTTCCAGTTGGATAATTTAAATTTAACACCCATTCGTTTCCATCAGGATCTGTACGGAAGCCGTCATCTCCTTCTTTATACCCTGCTTCATCTAAAATTTCTTTCGCTTTCTCAGGGTCATAATCGTAAGGAATTGCAGCATCTTCGTCATATGCCCAGAACTGAACAGCAATTGGGGAGTTAATAATCGTTCCATGCCCTTGTAATAATCCTTCTCCTTCTCCAGAACCAATTAATGCTTCACGATCAATAGCATAGGCAATCGCTTGACGAACTTCTTTTGAAATATTTTCGTTAGGTATCCAATTTTCTGGAATTATTTCCCCAGCTTCAACATCTGCCGTTGTACGATGGTTATGTTTGAAACCTAAGATTTGGTACCCGAAGTCAGGCTGCTCAATGATCTCAACATGATCATAGGCAGAAACTGTTTCATAATCAGCAGGTGAGATACCTTCTGGATCTGCAATAAAGTCAATTTCTCCAGTTTCTAGTAAGCTGATCATGACAGAAGCTTCAACTATCTTCCAAACGATACTATCTAGGTGAGGTTCTCCCCCCCAGTAATCCTCAAACTTTTCTAAAACATATTGCTCACGCTCTACCATTTCCGTAAATTTAAATGGTCCTGTTCCTATGATTTTTCCAGGCTGTGTAGATTCTTCAGCTTCTGGCATATCTTTGACAGGAATATCTTCAAAGACATGTTTTGGAATGATATAATAACCTGCTAAGTATTCAGGAGTGACATTTGGTTCTTCCCATTTGAAAACAACCGTATAATCATCTTCTGCCACAACGCCTTCAAACTCATCTGTTTCACCTGAACTATATGCTTCATAGCCTTTTAATTGATCAACATAATAAGTACGAACTCCTCCTGCTGTTACATAATCAGGATCAGCCATCGTTTGAAACGTGAAAACGACATCTTCTGCAGTGAAGTCTTCTCCGTCATGCCATTTGACGCCCTCTTCCAAATAAACTGTTAATTCTGTTTGGTCTTCATTCAATTCCCAATCTTTCGCAAGACTAGGTTCAAACTCTAGATCATTATTTTGAGTAAAAAGGTTATTATGTGTAAAGGTTAAAATATTATCTTCATATGCCTCTTCATAAAATAGTGGGTTAAAATTACCCATTGGAGCTGTATGCATTGCACCAGTGATTGTACCGCCTTTTTTCGGCTCTCCAGAAGATTCTTCTTTATCTTCCTTATCTTCTGCTACTTCCGAATCATCGGTTTCTTTGGAAGTGTCTTCATCTGCTCCTCCACCGCCACAAGCTGCTAACATAAATAATGTAAATAATAAAGCGAGTAAAGCTACTAAATGTTTACGCTTGAACACTAAAATTCCTCCCCTTTTAATAGAATTTATCTGTTAAAACGAAGTGACATAATCGCTTTCTACCACCCCCCCTTAAAATTTACCGTACGTAAATCATTTTGGTACTGATTCTTATGTATATAAATGACAAGCAACATAATGATCTGGTTCTATTTCTACTAGATCAGGCTGTTCACTTATACAGCGGTCATGTACATGTGGGCATCTTGTACGAAAAGCACAACCGGAAGGCGGATCGGCCGGATTTGGCAAATCTCCTTTAAGTATTATTTTTTCTCTTTTTGGTGATTCGTTCTCTATATCTATTACGGGCACCGCTGATAATAGCGCTTGTGTATATGGGTGGAGAGGTTGTTTATAAATTGTTTCTTTCGATGCTAATTCAACAAATTTTCCTAAGTACATAACGGCAACTCTATCACTGATATGTTTAATTACACTAAGATCATGTGCTATAAATAGATAGGTTAAGCCCAAATCGTCTTGTAAGTCTTTCATTAAGTTTAAGACTTGTGACTGAATGGATACATCTAAAGCTGAAACAGGTTCATCACAAATGACAAATTTTGGTTCCATAATTAATGCCCGGGCAATACTGATTCTTTGCCTTTGTCCACCTGAAAATTCATGCGGATACTTCATTCTGTCGCTTGCTCGAAGACCAACTTTTTCTAACATATCAATTACTTTTCTGCGTCTTTCCTGTTTTGGAATGTTTTGCTGGATTAATAACGGTTCTTCAATTAATTCTTCAATACTCATTTTTGAATTGAGGGAAGCAAAGGGATCCTGAAAAATAATTTGCATATCTTTCCTAAATGGGCGTACGTCTCTGTTAGTTAATGTTGAAATATCAACACTATTAAAGATGATTTGTCCTTCTGTAGGGTCTAACAGTCGGAGGAGGACTCTTCCTAATGTTGATTTACCTGATCCTGATTCACCTACAATGCCTAATGTTTCACCTTCATAGACAGAAAAGGATATATCGTCAACGGCTTTCAACTGTCCAATGGTGCGTTTTAAAATACCACCTTTTATAGGGAAATATTTTTTTATATTTTTCGCTTGCAAAATAACAGGTTTTTCTAGTTTCTCTGTTTTTTTAAGTAAGACACTTTCTTTTCTCGTCATTTTCCGTGAGCCCCCTCCTCGTATAAATAGCAACGTACTTCATGATTTGAAGCTACCTCTAGCAAGTCAGGATTAGATTCACGACATTTCTCCATAACGTAAGGGCAACGGTCAGAAAATCGACATCCTTTTGGAAATTGATATGCTGGTGGTACGATTCCTTTAATAGTACCTAGGCGATCCACTTCAACTTCCATATTTGGTATGCTCTTTAATAACCCTTCCGTATATGGGTGTTTCGTTAGTTGTAATAACTGTTTCGTATGAGAATGTTCTACAATTTGTCCACCGTACATGACCATGACTCGGTTGGCGTATTCATATACGACGCCTAAGTCATGTGTAATAAGAAGAAGCCCCATACCAAGCTTGCCTTTCAGTTCTTCAAGTAATTCAAGAATTTGAGCTTGAATCGTCACATCAAGGGCTGTGGTTGGTTCATCTGCAATTAAAAGTTTTGGTTCACAGGAAATAGCAATTGCAATCATTACTCTTTGTCTCATCCCACCAGACAATTGGTGAGGGTATTCGTGTATAATTTCTTTAGCACGAGGAATCCCTACCATGTTTAACAATTCAATCGCTTTCTTGTGTGCAGCCTGTTTGGACATATTTTTATGTTTTCTAAGTACCTCGGTTATTTGATTTCCAATTGTAAATACCGGATTTAGAGCTGTCATCGGTTCTTGGAAAATCATTGCAATATCATTTCCACGTATCGAAGTTATCTCTCTGTTATGTAAGGCTAATAGATCTGTTTGATTTAACGTGATCGTACCATCGACAATTTTCCCCGGTTCACGAACTAAACGCATGATAGACAGACCAGTCATGCTTTTTCCACTACCGGATTCACCTACTAAAGCTACGGTTTCTCCAGGATATATACTAAATGAAACATCATCTACAGCTTTAGCCACTTTTTCGTCTTCGAGATAAAAATATGTTTTTAATTTTTCAACTTCTAAAACAGGCTGGTTCGTCAAAAAATCATCTCCATTCTTTCTGGGTTGAACTATTCGCAATATATATTTAATTTATCTTGCACTTCTAAAATGTTATACTTATTCTGAATTGATAAAATGAGCAGGGTATGTGCGGTAATAACGTGTTGAGTAAAAATTCTAATAATTTAGCAATTAATTAAACAATATGTATAATCTCTTAAAATACTGAAATTAAGGACGAAGGGATAGTTTCCTAAATAACCCACCATTTCCCATGTTACAAATATATTACAATAAAGAAATTGTTTGTCAAGAGTCCTTCTTTACTAGATTAAAGTCTTTTTATGGAAAATCCTTCATACATCTAAGTTAATACTTAGTAAAATTTTTTTTGCAAAAACACTTTACTAATGTGCTTCTATATCGATTTAATTAGATAAAGTAATGGATTATTATTAAGGGGGAAATTGATTCATGTTTAATGCTGTTGTCATAAGTGTTCTCGTTATGGTAGTTTTAAGCTTACTACGGATAAACGTTTTATTTGCGTTAATTATTGCCGCTTTAACGGCAGGAATTATATCGGGAATGGGTTTAGAAGAGTCAGTGACAATAATGATATCCGGAATGGGTGGTCAATCACAAACAGCTCTTAGTTATATTTTATTAGGTATATTTGCAGTGATGATAGGGTTGTCAGGGATAACGACTGTTTTAGTAAATAAAATGTTACGTATATTTTCAGGAAGAAGATTATTTTTAGTGTTTTCATTAGCAATTATCGCATGTTTTTCACAAAATATTGTACCTGTTCATATTGCATTTATTCCTATCTTAATTCCACCATTGCTCATCTTATTTGATAAGTTAAAGCTTGATAGGAGGGCAGTTGCGTCTGCACTGACATTTGGTTTGAAATTTCCATATATAACATTGCCAATCGGATTTGGGTTAATTTTTCAAGGGATTATTCAAGAAGAAATGACAAGTAATGGGATTGCTATTTCTCTAAAAGAAGTTACAACAGCTATGTTATTTCCAGGTGCTGCAATGGTTTTAGGGTTGCTGATCGCCTTATTAATATCGTATCGAAAAGATAGAGTTGCAAAATCAGCCGGAGATGTTAAGGTGCAAGATATAGATATTGCAGATGGTATTACGGAAAGTGATGTTACAGAGTGGAAAATCTCTCATTTATTTACAGTAATTGCGATTATCACTGCATTAGTTCTACAACTTGTGACAGAATCTCTTGTATTAGGTGCTTTATCGGGAATTATTGTCATGTTTGTATTTCGAGTAGTTAAAATGTATGAAGGTGACAGAGTGGTAAACGAAGGAATCGGAATGATGGGGATGATTGCTTTCGTTATGCTTGTCGCTTCAGGTTATGCAAATGTTTTAAAAGAAACTGGGGCAGTAGATGAACTCGTTGAAAAGACGTTAGGATTTACAGGTGATTCCCATTTGGTTATTGCATTTTTCTTATTAACGGTAGGTTTATTAATTACAATGGGTATTGGAACTTCTTTTGGTACGATTCCAATATTAGCGGCATTGTATGTACCAATTATGGTAGCAGTCGGCATGTCTCCATTAGCTAGTGCTGCATTGATTGGAACGGCAGCTGCATTGGGAGATGCCGGTTCCCCTGCGTCCGATTCAACGTTAGGACCAACTGCCGGACTGAATGCAGATGGAAGACATCATCATATTTGGGATACTTGTGTACCGACATTCTTACATTATAATATCCCTTTGTTTATATTTGGGCTCATTGCAGCAATGGTACTATAAAAATCAATCACCCTTTCTCCACATTGTGAAGTGAGGGTGATTTTTTAGTTTTACAGCAAAAGCGGTGTAACATAACCTTCAATTAGTGCTGCAAGGATTATTAGTGGCAAAATTATACCAAAAGAAACAAAGGCTGTATACATAACTAATTGTTTAAAAGAGTGGTGATCTTCCTTTTTCTTTTTAAAAAAATGGATGATTCTTTTAACGATCCACTGATTTATTCTAAAAGCTAGTGCGGTCGCAATAATAAACCCTAATAATTCAATAACTGCATGAGGAAGGAACCCTTTTAGTATCATGGCGGATAAAGGGTCACCTTTTTTAGTAGATAACTGAATTGTTTGGTAAATATAAAATACCATTCCAATTGTAATCCCATTAGATAACAATACAATTGTATATAAAAATGGGACTGGTATAATTGCTAAAAATAGAATTTGGGCAGGTACTTGAATATTGTTGTTAAATAAGGCAAGTGAAATATTAAATGCAGAACTATCTTTATCAGTTTTGTTTTCAATTTGTAAGTCATCAAACAGTTTTTCGGGGTCATAACCTATTTTAGCACTAATTAAATAGGCTATGATAATAGTAATGAAGAGGCCGATACTGAATATTATTGTAGGCTTGATTAATGATTTTATAAAATGAACCATCGAATACTCCTTTCATTCTGAGCATTTACTAGTATAAATGTTTCCATAACTAAAATCATAAACTTTATGAAAAATTTATGAATTGGAATAGGGATCGATAAATAAGATGGTTCGATCTAGAAATACCTTTATCCGCGATGAAGTGAACATATAACGAGTTTATCCGCCCGAGAAAGTCCTTCCCCCAAGGTGAAGGGAACATACCTTCAGTTGATGTTCTTTCTACGACACAAAGGATGTGTATGTTACCATGGAGATTAGAAGTAAAGAAGCCAGTGTTTGTAACTTCGATAGAAAAAGTAAAAATATTATGAAGAATATATGAGAGTATTGCAATTTGTAAGTAGACTAACTAATCATATAGACAATGAAAGAAGGTATTGGAATTGAAAATTGATCCACCCAGAATTACTGAAGGTTTAACGACTAGGAACTTTATTGACATTTTATATGAAGAAGATCCTGAGTTTGAAATGAGTATAATTACTGGTTCTGAGTTTACTGACCAGGTTCTTGAACGAGTAAGCCTTTACAATACAGTGATTAAAAACTGTAACTTTATGAATACTGATTTTGGTAGAATTGATTTTACTGATGTGCGATTTGAAAATTGTGATTTATCCAACACCGATTTGAGTAATGCATCCATGAATCGAGTCGAATTCTATAACTGCAAGCTACTAGGAAGCAAGCTAACCGAGTCGTACTTTGGTAATATTAAGTTTGAGGAATCTATTTTGAACATGGCGATGTTTGGAAATTCAAAGTTTAATAAAGTTATATTTAAAGATGTTTCATTAGAAAATGCAGATTTGTATGATTGTAAGCTCAAAAAAGTTGATTTCCATTCTTGTAAACTTAGTGGTACAAATTTTGAAGAAACATCCTTAAAGGGAATAGATTTAAGTTCATCAGAATTTAAATCTTTAATTGTATCAATTGATAATTTGAGAGGTTGTAAAGTATCAACCTTTCAAGCAATCCAGTTTGCAACCTTACTTGGATTGGAAGTTAAAGATTGACTATTGATATTAGGTTGTTCTATAGTTACGCTTTTGCGGAAATGCGTTTGTTATTCCTTTTAGGAATTAGTCGATATTATAGAAGGACAATATCAAGTATCATATAAGTTTTTCAGAAAGTTACACAAATACACTTTCAATGAGAGGCTAACCATGCTAACTTATGTACGGATTAGATTCCTATAAATTAATACAAGGGAGTTATTTTCATGATTATTCAATACATTCGTTATAGATAGTGACTATTTCAAGACCCAATTCATATTTTTACAAATGATGAGGGTTTATTTAAAAACGAATAAATGAGGTGACTTCTTTGGTTAAAATGAATAAAAGAATGAAGAGTGCGGAGTATTTAAGTAATTTTGAATCTATGTTTAAGTGTCCTATTTGTAATTCATCCATGAAGGTTTTTGAGTTAAAAAGCTTAATTTGCTTAAATAATCATACATTTGATTTTACAAAGCAGGGATATATCAACTTGACGACTCATATGGTAAAAACGAAGTACAGTAAGGATCTTTTCGAAGCAAGAAGAAAACTTATTGTAGAGGATAGTTTTTTTAAACCATTAAGTGCAGCAATTGCTGAAATGATTAATAAGCATGCTACTAAAAAAGAAGCATTATCTTTGATTGATATGGGGTGTGGAGAGGGTTCACATCTTTCCAATATTAGTGATATTATAAGATCTGAGTATAATAAAATAACTACAGGGGTAGGAATTGATCTTTCTAAAGAAGGCATATTGGTAGCTGCCAAAAACTACACTAATAAGATCTGGGCTGTTGCAGACCTAGCCAATACACCATTTCAGGATAAGCAATTTGATATTATTTTGAATATCTTGTCACCTTCAAACTATGAGGAATTTAACAGACTATTAAAGGCTGATGGTTTAGTAGTTAAAGTTGTTCCACAAAGTGGTTACTTGAAAGAATTAAGAGCAGTTATATTTGGTAAGCCTGAAAAACAATCTTATTCTAATGTGGATACCGTTGAACGATTTAATGAGAATTTTCAATTGGTAGATAGTTCAAGGCTATGTTACACTGTGACGCTTGATAATCCATCAATTCAAACGTTGGTACAAATGACTCCTTTATCATGGTCGAGCACGGCAGGACAAGTTACATCATTCTTAAAGGCGGATTCAGCTGAAATAACCGTCGATTTAGAACTATTAATTGGAAAGAAATAAAAAGTTGAAGAAGAGGCAGTCTGTCAGCAGAGACTGCCTTTTACAATGTTTTCTTTATGTGATACGTATATTAATAATAAAATATCTTAATGAAAGTTCTTCATTTACTGTTTCACACAGTTAGCTTTTTCAGATCTTTAATCGCTCCCAGATGCATACCTTCATGATAAATTGAGAAAATCAGTAGCCCACCGATAGTTGATTGTGATAAAAATTTTTTTGCAATTTTATCATCCAGCTGTCCAGATAAAGATTCCTTCATTTTTTCTGGCTGTTCTTCTAGATGTTGTTTCAATTCACTGAGCGCAGGTATTTTACCATCCCAATCGGCGGGCTTAGTCCCAGGGGAAAAAAGTTCAAGGTAACGGGAAGACGTTTGGATATTCTTCCCTCCAAATTTTGAAAACAACAAATTTTGAAAAGTATAAATGTGACCTAGATTCCAGCGAATTGTGTTACGGAATCCTTTTGGCATTTGATCTACTTGATCTTCTGATAAATATTTCATTTCATTCAATGTGATTTTTCTAACTAAGTTGATTTGTTGGAAAATCATTTCTTCATTCATCTTGGCATCATGCTCCTTCTCTTTTTTTTATTTTGTCCCTTTAATACTCAGTAAAATGATAATAATTTTTGAATCTTCTTCAACGTTTTTAAAAATACCAATCTTTTATTATGAACTTCTTGAAAAATTATTCATCCTTCATTTTAAATTCATAGTACAATAGGTATATCCATTTACATAATCTGGGTTTAATGAATAACTTTCCCATATATTTTATATGTAACTCGCTTTCGTTAATTGAATGTGCATAGTATTTTCTAGTTTCCTTTATATTACTTCACAATAGACTATTCGTAAAATTGAAATTTATAAAGTAATCCATTGATTTTTTTGATACTATAGAAGTGAGAATTTTAAAGGATGATGAAATGATGGAAATACGCCATTTTATTACGTTTAATAAAATTATTGAAGTAGGAAGTTTCACACAAGCGGCAGAACATTTGGGATACACTCAATCTACGGTGACTTCTCATATTCAAATGCTTGAAGAGCAGTTGGGTGCTCCGTTGTTTGATCGGATGGGGCGAAAGATAAAACTGACGGATATTGGTAAGAAGTTGTTGCCTTATACAAAAGAAATTTTAGCTACATATAATAAAATAGAAAATATTACTAATCATGATGGAGATGGGATGAGAGGGGAGTTAAAGGTTGCAGCTCCTGAATCTTTAACAATATACCGCTTAGAACCAATATTGAGAGAATATCGAAAAAAATATCCTTATGTGCGCATTCGTTTAACTAATGCCACTTGCCGAGATAACAAGAAGGCAATACTTGAAGGTAATGCAGACATTGCTTTTGTTATGTTGCCGCAATTTAAGGATTCGGATTTAGTCGTTCATCAATTAATGAACGAACCGATCGTCCTAGTTGGAAATCCAGACTGTTCATTAAATAAATTAGATAAAAATTACGGAGATAATCAGCTTAATGAATGTTTCATTACTAACGAAAAAGAAGGCAGTTATTGGAGGTTACTTGAAAAGTCCCTGCGCGATAAAGATATCGTACCATCTAACGTCATGGAACTTTGGAGTATTGAAGCGATAAAGCGATCAGTAATGAGTGGGCTTGGCATTGCTTATTTACCTTTGATGACTGTACAGGATGAAATCATGGAAGGAAAATTTAAAATAATACCTTACGAAGCCGATTTAAAACCGATTTACTCTCAAGTTGTTTATCACAAAAATAAATGGATTTCTCCCGCTCTATCAAGTTTTATAGAGATTATCGTGAAACATGCAAAAGATTGGTCATGTGAGGAGGCTGCTTATTGAGCTTTCTACTTATGCTATATTGTTGAAAAAAATGATACTAATTTTATTAATTAATTTAAAAAGAATCTAATTGAGTTAAGAGTAAAAAGTTCAATATATTTAGTATCCAAATGGTCGCGATTGAGAAGGAGAATATACGAAAGAGAGGGGTTATAATGCAAAATAAACTTAGAAAATCAACGACAGATATAGTATTAACAGGTGTCTGTGGTGGTATAGGAGAACTTTTTGATATATCTCCTCCTATAGTAAGAACCATCTTTTTATTTACTGTTCCAGTTTCTTTTTGGATTTATGTTATTTTAGCATGGTCATTGGAGGGTCATAATTCGAGATTATGATGTATTTTGGAATTAGCCCAATGAAATTATTTATCGTACCATTTTATTGAAGAAGTAATTCACAAAAAGGAAGTGAGGATTTGTCTAAAGGTTTAAAAATAATGTTATTTTGGACTCTAGGATGTCCGAGCATTATTACTGTCCTTCGTATTATTACAGATTATTTTTTAGGTCGCGACATTGATTGGTTCTCTTATTCGGCTGTTTTCTTAGGCATCGCTGCTGCAGGATTAATATTTGTTGGACCATTAAATTACTTTATATCAAAAGCCAGGGAAAGTTAAATCTGATACAATTGCTCACTGTAAACCAAAAAGTAGACTTATTATTTCAGATTGAACATGAGAATGAGCAACTTAAAAAAGGATGGTTTATCTCTATGGAAAAGAATCATTCATTTTCCATTAAGGGAAAAATTAAAGGAGGATGCATCATGAAGAAACATAAAATTTATACAATGAGTGTTGCAAAAGTTTATCCCCATTATATTACAAAAGCAGAGAAAAAAGGGCGTACAAAATCAGAAGTTGATGAAATCATCCGTTGGCTGACAGGATATAGCCAAAAAGAATTAGAAGTACAATTAGAAAAACAGACAGATTTTGAAACCTTCTTTGCAGAAGCCCCCGGTATGAATCCTTCACGAGCGTTGATTAAAGGTGTTATCTGCGGAGTTCGAGTGGAAGATATTGAAGAACCAACGATGCAGGAAATTCGCTATTTGGATAAGTTGATCGATGAGTTAGCGAAGGGGAAAACGATGGAAAAAATATTGCGGAAATAATAATTTGAATGAAGTAACACTGTTTGGAGAGAGACGCTATCAAGTATGGTTTTAAAATATAGCATTTCAATTAATCGAGTTAGCAAAATACTATCCCTTTTTAATTTCTAATTAGACATGGTCTATTTGTCAGTATACGTATGTTATTCATATGTTTTTCCGATCTAGAAAGCATCAGTCCGAATTACACAGAAAGTCGGAGGGGGAAATCAAGTATTTGTTAACGCCAATGTCGCATATAAGGGACCAGATTGTTTTAAAAAATTAAAATGGAAGAGGATTGATTATGGAGACGGAATATATAAGGGACTATTCCGTGGATTGCTTTTATCGTAGGTGCTCACTTTTTCTGGCTAGAAAACATCTTTAAAGACCCTAGTTTGTATTTGTTAGCGATACTTATGATAGCAATTGCGGTATTATCACCATGGCTATCAAAAAAAAATGGGTGTTGCTAACAGTGCAATCACCGGCATAGGATCTGGCACGTCTCTATTTTGCTTTGCCATATTGGGATTGATTCGCTTTCTTTTGGCATAAAAGTCATTACTAAAACATCTCGGCAAAAAGATGCCGTTTTCATGATTTTGTTGATCTTCAACCACTTTAATTGGGCACTATAATTATTTTGGTAATGTTTTCTGATTTGATTAGATCTCTTTGATCGGCTAATGCTCAAATCAGAAGCTACTTTCTACAGATTAAATTATAATCGCTCGTAATCACCAATTGTTCTATTAAATTTTAAACTTGAAAAATGTTTCGGAGATATGCTTTTCCTAAACTAAATTAACTATGAATACATGAATAATCACTACGAAGGCAAAAGATATAATTCCTGCTAATTTAAACGGACGTGTAAACTCATATTGATCATTGATGCCTTTTACAATTATGGCAAACAAAGCTGTTCCTATTACTATAAAAATTCCTCCAACAATAATAGTGTTATTTATTGTATTTACAATAGTAACAACATGATTAATGAACAATATCCATAAGTATCCTAAGAAAAGATTTAATACAACGGATAAGACAAGAGGTTTGGTTTTCATACTTAACCCTCCTAAATAATTAATATTTATCTATATTTTATCATTATTCAAATGTTTCAAAAAGTTAAATATACAAATAATGTTAAAAATGTAGTAACATATAGTTAATAATTTACGAGTGAAATAAAGGGAACAGATGAAGTGAACTAGAATTTGGAAGGGCACATGGCTTTTTGTTAAGGGGATGATTATCATCCCCCTATTTTTTTGGTTAGTCACAATAATTAAGGTGAGCGAGTAAACTAAGTTAATTACTGTAGAAAACAAGTTTATATTTTAAGGGAAAGTGAATAATTTTCGATAGATGAATTCTGAATCGAATTTTTTTAGATAATACAGGCTTATATTTTAAATTCTCCGATCAATTGTTTTAATTCCGTTGCCATATCATTTAATGATAGGGAAGAGTTCATGATATTTTCCATTGATTGAACTTGGTCAGCTATATGTGCAGAAATTTCATTTAATTCATTTAAAGATTGTTCATTTGTTCTCACAATATCTTCTGAACTGGCAGCAACTTCTTCTGTTCCAGCCGCAAGTTCTTCCGAGACAGCAGATATCTCTTGGATTTCACTTGTGACTTGATTAAACGATGTTAATATGGACTGGAATAATGTATCTACTTTTTGTACTTGAACAACTCCGCTATGTACTTCAGTCAAACTATTTTCCATCGCGCTTGTAGAATGCTCAGTTGATTCAACGATTTCATTTAAAATGTTTGCGATATCTTCTGTAGCTTCACTCGTTTGATCAGCTACTTTTTTAACTTCGTCTGCTACGACTGCAAATCCTCTACCATGCTCTCCAGCTCTTGCTGCCTCTATTGCTGCATTTAGCGCTAATAGATTTGTTTCACCGGCAACATGAGAGATAACATCTACAATATGATGAATTACTTCTGTTTTCTTTTTTAATTCATTCATGACGGAAACCGATCCTTGTACAGAATAATTGACTTGATTAATTTGATCGATCGCTTCTGTAACTTCAGCACTGCCTTGCATAACATCTTGAGATACTTTGGCAGCATAGACAGATACTTGAGAGGTAGTGTCAGCTATTCGTTGCACGCCTGCTGCCATTTCTTCCGTAGATAAGAAGGACTGTCGAGTTGTTTCGAGTTGATTATTTGCCCCAGTAACAATAATTTCAGTAGAGGCCGTGATCTTTTCAGCAAGTTCATTGGAGGTTGTTGAAACCAATTTCAGTTCTGTAGAGGCCTGTACAACTTGTTCAGCTGCATGAGCGATCTTTTTCGTAATTTTCGTATATGATTCCAACATTTGGTTAATGTTTTCTTTTAACTGGGCGATTTCATGTTTTCCGCGGATAGAAAGTCTTTTAGTCAGATCTCCTATTGATGCTTCTTCCATTACAATCATTATGTCTCTCATTTGTTTGATTAAATATTTTGTAAAGAGGTAAGCGATTGCTCCAACAATAATAATTGCAACCATCAAAATAATGGCTGTAATAGCTTTCGTATGTTGGACAGGCGCGAAAATTTCCTTTTCGGAAGCAGTAACAATAATATGCCAACCACTTGTTTCAATCTTATTAAATGCCAGCATTTGATCATGAAAAGAAAAATATCCTTTTTCCTTCTCTAATAGGTTTCGTTCAAACTCGTCGAGCGATTGGAGAGAGTCAGAAATTTGAGTTCCAATAAGCGCTTTATCAGGGTGAGCTAAGATTGTTCCGTTCTTTGTCGTTAAATAACCATATCCTGATTCCCCAAATTCAATGGTGTTTATTAAATTCACGATGACTGTTGGATCAATGATCGTTTGAATAATTCCGATAAACTCATCCTTTTGATTTAAAAGTGGAACATCTATGATGAGAATATTTTCTTTCGTTTTAATATCTTCGAGAATATCGGAAACATATACTTCTTTTGTATTTTTTGTAAAATGAAAATGATCTTGTGTGGAAATATTTGTTTCTCTGCCTAATGTGTCGATGGAATTTCCATCTGCATCGACATACGAATACCACATTACGTCTTCATCGGCATAATTTACGACTTGTAAGATAGGTATGATTTCTTTTGCTTGGCCAGAGAGCAATTGAGGATAGCTATCGATTAAATTCATTGTAGAATTTATTTTTTGTTGTAACCAATTTTCGATAAAATTGGCATTTAATTGAGCGGCGTTAGTTTGTGTTTGTTTTACTTGTTCTTCCGTTGTTTTGGATGTTTGAGAAACAATTAGGACAGAGGAAGCAAGTAATGGAATAATAGAGATAGCCAATAATAAAACAGTAATCCTTGTTTGTACACTGTGAAAGACTCGTGAAAAATAGTTTTTCATAAGTTATCCTACCCTCACTTTTCCAAAATAGTAAAAAATACTCAATTTTTTACATTATAGCACAAAAGAACTAGTTGAGTGGAAATTAAAAAAACATTGGCATTTGCCAATGTTTATATTTTAGCTTTAGGTGTCCAATTTGCTAGAAAAATCCCACTAAAAATGAAAATTCCACCGACCATCACATACCAATGGATTGGTTCGTCAAGTAATAACCAACCTGAGAGTACACCGAAAAAAGGTGCTAAAAATAAAAAGGCGCTCGTTTTACCGGGATCTCCAATATGTAATAAATAAAACCAAACTGCAAATTGGACAATCGAAGCCATGATTGCCAACCAAAGGAGAATAAGAATGGAAGGAACGGTAACTTCAAAAAATGGTTTTTCCAGAATAAAACTGCTGAATAAGAGAATGAGACCTCCAAAGAGCATCTGGTAGGCTGTTAAGACCCAAACGTCATGTTTTTGTCCCCATGTTTTAATAAGTAATGTTCCGATTGCCCAAGAAACAGCAGACACAAAACCTAATATTGTACCAATTTTTATTGATACATGGGCACCAAATGTAATGAAAACCCCAAGAAAACCTAGAATAACACCGAACCATTGAAGTCTACGATAAGATAAATGTAAAAAAACGGTACCGAAAATAATGACTAATAAGGGATTAATAAAGGTTAAAATGGATGATTCTCCTGCCGTAATTGTTTTTAAACTGACGAAAATACATGCCATTACCCCAGCAGTTTGAAAGAGACCGATTGTAAAGATTTCTCCCCACTCTTTCCATGATTTTGGATGAGGTCTTTTCCAAAAATATACGTATATTGCCATTAAAATACCGGCAAGAGTAAAGCGAAAAGCAACGAGAAGAATTGGGGACGAGTAGATTAAACCAATTTTTCCAATTGCGAAGGCCGATCCCATTAATGAAGTTGTAATGATGACTAATAATCCGTACACATATTTATTCATAAAGACTCCTTTTACATTCTCATTGATAGCAAAGGTTCTTATCATTCCTTTATAGTCTCGTTTTCATTTAAAGCAATTACTATTATAAAATAAGACGAAAATTCACACCATATACAAGAGGATTTTCATTTATTCTCCTCCTGCAAGTTTCGTTTCAGTTTGTGTAAATTTTTCAAGCTCTACCTCTCGAAGTTCATTGATGTGGGGAAGCACAAAGTTAATGACCATGCCCACAAAAATCGCATTGACAAGAGTTCCTATTCCGATTGCTCCCTTGAATAAGAATGCGACAATAACAAGCAGAATGTTTATTGCTAATCTGGAATAGGTCATATTCCAACCAGTAAATTTAGCTACGATCAACATGGAGCGGTCCATTGGATTAGGAGCGACGTCCGATTGTAAATAGATTGCAATCCCGATCCCGGAAAAAATAATGGAAAGAACTAAACAGATCCATTGACTAATCCATACCTCAGGAATAACAAAAAAGCGTAAAATAAAAAGCCAGCTATCAATGCCAACTCCAGTAATTAATGAAGTAATAAGAGCAAAATATTCTGGTCTTTTACGTTCA
Source organism: Pseudogracilibacillus sp. SE30717A (assembly GCF_037071985.1). NCBI lineage: Bacteria > Bacillati > Bacillota > Bacilli > Caryophanales > Bacillaceae > Pseudogracilibacillus > Pseudogracilibacillus sp. SE30717A. The sequence goes on from NZ_JAXHDF010000011.1 coordinate 37,406, forward strand.
GCTAAAGAATTACCAATAACCATGGCTACTCCGACAACGATCTCCCAACTTCCAATTGTTAATCCAAACGTACGGAATAATCCGACAAGGAGAGCATCAAAAGCAGATGTACCGAGCATAGATATAATTGCTAATGCAATTCCTAATGTAAGTGTTAAAAGACCGATTACATAATAATGTGCACCTATTCTCAGTAATCTCAACTTAAGCATCCTCCTTACTCTTTTTCTTTCTTAACTATAGCAAATATTTCAAAGGGCAACTATCGTTTTGTCTCAAATTACTGAAAATTCTAAGTGAATAAGGTTGTTTTTCTCTTTTGTGATTACAAAATCGAGCATTTTCATATAAATTATGCATAATTTCAGTTCGTAAAAACGATACTAATCATTATAGCAATTGAAGTTACAATAGGGAGGTGTGAGCATGCAAACATTAAGAGGTATTGCTTGGACACTAGTAATTATTGGAGCTATAAATTGGGGACTAATTGGTTTATTTCAATTTGATTTAGTAGCTGCTATTTTTGGTGGACAAGATAGTGGATTGTCCAGGATTATCTATTCTTTAGTAGGGATAAGTGGGCTCATTACTATTGGTTTACTGTTTACGAAGGCAGATGACCGGGATGGAGGAGCGGTCCGACGAGATCCTTCTTTTGGTACAGAGTTTGGAGAGGATTCTGATATTGACCGTGATTTATAAAAGTTAATAAAAGCTTGCAGAGAATCGAACTCTGCAAGCTTTTTATTTTAAATGTAATTCTTTTCTATAATTAATTGGGTTATTGTATGGGCAATGATATCACCGGCAGTTTTGGGAGCGGCTTTTCCCGGTAAACCAAGTGCATGAATTGCTTGAATCCCCCGACCATCTGCCGCTGAAAAGTCTGTTCCTCCCGGATGTGAAGCAAGATCGATAATCAGGCTATTTTCATTCATAGCGTGAATTACTTTTTTCGTTATGATTAGGTGTGGGACGGTATTTATACATATATCGATATGAGGAATTGTTTCAGTTAACTGGCTAATTGAAACAGGCGTTAACCGCATTTCTTTTATTCTTGCAAAATCAGCATGATTCCGAGCAGCGACAGTAACTTCAGCTCCAGTATTAGCGAAAAGACGAGCGACTGTTATTCCAACACGTCCAAAGCCGGTAACTAACACATTTGAATTATGGATTGTGTAATCAATTTTTTCCATCGCAATTTGTAAAGTTGCTTCTGCGGTAGGAATAGAATTTGCGATCGCGATATCATCCCGTGCGAATAAAATAATTAATTCTCTGTCATTTTCTTTAGCAATTGCTTTTAATCGCTCGCTAGCTGTACCTGTATAAATGACGCAATCACCAGGTGTTTTACGAATTAATTCGTCTGAAAACTGTGCTTTTCCTGCCGGATAATTTAATTGAATCTGCTCGTTATTATCCATTCCTAAAACAGGTAGAATAATTCCATCCAGTGTTTCGAAAGGTATTTCATCTAATGATGTATGTTGAATATTCTCTTGTGGGAAATCAATAGTAGAAAATCCTTCAATATAAATCATTGCATGTTGTTCTGCTAAATGGTTAATAACTTGGATATATCTTTTATCTCCGCCAATTACAGCAAGTTGTTTTCCTTTTAACTTCATCATTTCACTCCTCTTAACGTTTTCTATTATCAAAAAACGAAATTCAAGATCTACTATTTACTATCCTATTATGGCCCCTTTCATATTAGAAGCAAATGGGATCGAATGTACTAATTATGTAATATTTTTAAATAGAATGTCATTGAAGCACGTGCTATAATAAGTTTAGATCATAGCCAATAATGGTTAAAGAGGTGCAATTCATTGATTTCTACAGAATACGATATGGAAAAACACAATATTAGAAGCTTTTTAGCTGACTTGAAATCGCTAGTAAAGGGGATTGTTTTAATAGCAAATATTTTGCCTATATTAAGTGGATTTTGGTTGGCGTTATATTTTACAAATACTTCATTCTTAGACGTTTGGGACAAGTTTTTGTACATGACAGTTGGCGGTACGCTAGTAATGGCCGGCGCTCTCATTTTAAATAACTGGTATGAAGTCGATTTAGACAGGGAAATGAAGAGAACCCAACAGCGGCCAACAGTGACAGGTAATTTCTCATTAAAGGCTGTGCTCGTTATGGGAATTACAAGTTCCATTTTAGGCATAGTTATTTTGTATTTTGCATCTGTTGAAGCAATGACATACGGATTTTTAGGTTGGTTTACGTATGTTGTCTTATATACATTTTGGTCAAAGAGAAAATACACTTTAAATACAGTTATCGGTAGTGTGTCAGGAGCCTTTACGCCATTAATTGGATGGGCAACTGTTACATCTGCCTATCATATTGTACCGATTATTTTATTTATTATTTTATTCATCTGGCAAATTCCACATACGTTTGCGATCGCAATGAGAAGACATGATGAATATAAAGCGGCAAAGGTTCCAATGCTACCAGTAGTATATGGGTTTGAAATTACGAAAAGACAATCAGCAGTTTATATTGCATGCTTATTACCCTTACCACTATTCTTAACTTCCGTAGGATTGCCTTTTGTAATTATTACTTCGATATTAAATATTACTTGGTTAATCCTTGCGATTCGAGGCTTATTCACTCAAGAAAATAAGAAATACGCAAATAATATGTTTTATTTTTCATTAACATATTTAACGATCGTTTTTGGTATGATGATACTTATTACATTACCAATTTTTAATTAAGCAAACGATTAGAGAATCTATAAAAGATAGGTTAGAGAGGTTCGTAAAAGGACTACATACATTAGACACTCCTAATATATGTAGTCCTTTTATTGCTTTCTTTAACTTGATCGACTCTAATCTTCTATGCTCAATCAACAGGGTCACCGCCAAAAACTTCAGAAGTAAACTCCCAACTCGCTCTATCGACTGCTAGTTTTCTAAATTCCTCTGGTTCAATCCAATCTTCTTGTTTAAACTCGTCAAGAGGTAGAACTTCTAGATGATTTATACTGTCCCCATCATTTATCTCATTAACTATATCAACATATTGATTGTGATAATCTTCTTTTTGTTCTTGAGTCAATTTTAATGGTGCTACTAATACAACATCTAAGTTCTCGCTATTACTTAAAGTCGAAACTTCTTCTTTTTCTCCATTGTTCACATCTTTCGTTACTTGCTCTTTCATTTCTTTATTTGCACTACATCCTGCTAAGACAGTAGCTCCAAGTAAAACTCCTACACAAATATATTTTTTAAACATTTACGTCCCCCTTTTAAAGTTTTTTAAATATTCTAATAGTAGTTTATAGCAATTAATATCTAAACACAATATTTAACTAATCATTCTAGTTAATGTAGTGTAATAAGATTTCAATCTTCACCACGTAATTTAGAGAGTTTTCAATTAGGTAAATAAATAAGGATATTTAGCTTCAATAAAGGTATCTTAAGTTAAGGGAATGTTTTTTTGCTTTTTATTTTTTACTAACTAATCTATACTATTAGTAACTAATGTATTAGAGAGGAACCGTCTAAATGAACTTAGTCTATACTGGTAAAACGAAAGATGTCTACCGCTTAGATAATGGAAATGTAAAATTGATTTTTAAAGATGACGTGACAGGAGAAGACGGTGTTTTTGATCCGGGTGCAAACACAGTTGGTTTAACTGTTGAAGGAGCAGGTAAATCCGGGTTGAAAATGACTACTTACTTCTTTAAAAAGCTACAAGAAAAAGAGATTCCTACCCATTATATAGAATCCGATTTAGAGAAAGTATCCATGACTGTAAAAGATGCTCAAATGTTCGGTAATGGACTAGAAGTAATTTGCCGTTATCGTGCAGTCGGCAGCTTTTATCGACGTTACGGAGCATACTGTAAAGAAGGGCAATCTCTCGATGGTTTTGTTGAAGTAACCATTAAAGATGATGAAAGAGGAGATCCACCTATCTCAAAAGAAGCACTAGTAGCTTTAAAGATCCTAAACGAAGAAGAGTATGATCAACTTGAAAAATTAACGAAACAAATTTCAAAAATTATTAAAACAGAGTTAGAACAGAAGCAATTATATTTATATGATATTAAATTAGAATTTGGACGTGATCAAACTGGCCATATTATGTTGATCGATGAAATCTCAGGTGGCAATATGAGAGTCTATGATGCAGAGGAAAATTATATTGCTCCGCTTGAATTGGAGAAATTATTGTTCAACTAATTTTTAAACTGGGAAAGGGAGTGAAAAATTGGATAAATCAACTGTTCACCAAATTTTTCGGAGTTTTTATCAACTCTTTCCGAATTCGAGTTCGATAGCAATTGCTGATTTAAACCAGTTTATTTACTACCAACCCAGTTTAGATATTGATCTGAAAATAAAGCCAGGTGACCCGGTGCATCCTAAAACGGTAACGTATAAAGCAATTCATGAAAAAAGAAGGGTGAAAGAATATAAAGGGAATACAAACTATGGGGTAGGTTATTATGCTATTGCACACCCGATTATTCATGATAAAAAAATTGTAGGTGCAATGACTGCCATTTTTCCACAAGAGCCTGAAGTCCTGACTATTCCTTATTTAACATTAAAAACTTCAGATAGATGGATACCTATTAATTTTAATGAAATTATTTTTATGGAAGCACAAAATCGTAAGACGTACGTTACATCAAAACTCCAAAAAGGTACTCACAGATACAATCTGACAGAATTGGAAATCATATTACCCAAAAATATGTTTATTCGCTGTCATCGATCATATATAATTAATTTGAATCAAATAAAAGAAATACACCCGGACTCCCATTCTACATTTATTTTAATTATGTCCAATGATTCAAGAGTGCCAGTAAGCCAAAGTTATGCGAAACAAATGCGAAAGATTCTAGGTTTTTAAAAAAATATAAAATATTCGAATGTCTTTTATGTACGAAAAATTGTAGTTCAGTAGAAAATAAAGCCCTTTCATACATAAGGACATGAATATTTCATATATAATTGATAAAATAGATAACAAAATGTAAAACATATAAGAGGTGATTTTTATGGGAATAGATTTAAGTCAATTTATTCGAAATAAAGCATTTTTAGACAAAGTCGTAACAGCTGAAGAAGCTGCTTCTTGGATTAAAGATGGAATGAACTTAGGTATGAGTGGATTCACATTATTTGGTGAGCCGAAGGAGTTTCCTCTTGCTTTATCTGAGCGCGGAAAAAACGAAAACTTTAAAGTTAATTTATATACTGGAGCTTCTTTAGGCCCAACAGCAGACCAATCTATGGCAGAAGCTGATATTATCAATTTGCGTGTACCTTATCAAGGAAACCCTGTGATGCGTGGTAAGATTAATAATGGCGAAATGTTCTACATTGACCAGCATTTATCTCACACAGCAGAGGAAGTTAGAAAAGGAACTTTAGGAAAAATTGATTACGCTATCATCGAAGCAGCTGCAATAACAGAAGAGGGCTTCATTATCCCTACTGGTTCTGTTGGTAACTCACCAATTTTTGCTGAGAAAGCGGAAAATGTTATTGTAGAACTGAATATTACTGCACCGAAAGAGTATGAAGGTTTACATGATATTTATGTGCTTGAAGAACAAGGAGAGCGTAAGGAAATTCCGTTATATAATGCTGGAGACCGTATCGGTGAAGTAGGTATAAAAGTAGATCCAGATAAAGTAAAGGGAATTGTTTTATCTGAACAGCCTGATATTCCATCTCCTCTATTTGAACCAAACGAGGAAACACAGACAATTGCGGATAATTTACTAGACTTTTTCGCAGAAGAAGTAGAGTCAGGACGTTTAACTAAATCATTAGCACCAATTCAATCAGGTGTTGGATCTGTAGCAAACGCAGTTCTTAATGGTATGAGAAATTCACAATTTAAGGACCTTGAGATCTATTCTGAAGTTTTACAAGATGGGATTTTTGACCTAATCGATGCTGGGGTTGTAAAATTTGCTTCTGCAACAGCATTCTCTCTTTCAAAGAAACGTGTTGAATCTTTAGGAGAAGATTTAGCTAAATATAAAGATAAAATTGTGTTTAGACCACAAGAGATTTCTAACCATCCGGAGATGATTCGTCGTTTAGGTATCATTTCATTTAACACACCTATCGAGGTTGATATTTACGGAAATGTAAACTCTACTCATGTAAGCGGAACTCGCGTCATGAACGGAATTGGTGGATCTGGTGACTTTGCTCGTAACGCAAGAATTACAATCTTTGTTACGTCGTCATTAGCAAAAGGTGGAGACATTTCTACAATCGTACCATTTGTATCCCATGTGGATCATACTGAACACGATGTCGATGTTATTGTAACTGAACAAGGTTATGCGGATATTCGAGGACTTGCACCAGTTCAAAGAGCTCAAAAAATCATTGAAAACTGTGCACATCCTAAGTATAAAGATCAACTCCTTGCGTATCTTGAAGAAGCAAAAGAGAAGGTTGGCGGTCATACACCACATATGCTTGACAAAGCATTCTCATGGCATACGCACTTAAAAGAGCATGGTACGATGTTAATGGGAGAAAAAGTATCTAAATAATGTGAAGTTAAAAGAAAAGCTGGGTAACGTAAGTAATTTTCTACAAAGACGAACAATAAGTTAGGTAAGCGTAGGAAATATACGTAGACTCCTACGGGAACAGCAAATGATCTTCGATGGGACGAACGAAAGTGCAGTCCCACGAGTCCGAAGATCCCTGTAGCGACTCAGAATGAGAAGCTATAGAAGCTGAGGCCGTGCCCGTGGTAAAGGAGACACTGTGAAAGCAAGTGGTAGCGTTGCTTGAACAGGTGTATTTGATGGGACGAACCTTGTGCAGTCCCAGATGTCGCTCTTATGCCTGTGGTGAAAGCGAAGTATATTTCCGAAGCTTTAAAAAATCTAACATGTTCGTCTTTTCTTTGATAAAAATACTTTGTCCAAGCTTTTTTATTATTTCCATTAAATAAGTAGGACTATTTATAAAATATTTCTGTTCTGTTTTACTCAAAGTTTCTTAAAAGATTTGATCACTTAATTTAATAGTGATCAAATACTGTTTGAATATCTTCTATGGTGTTATATTTTAATAAACTTACCATAAGAAGAATTCTTGCTTTTTGTGGTAGTAAATTATCCCCATTAATAAAATTATAGTCTTTATATGAATCGATTGGAACAACACGTCCATTGCCAACTCGACTACTTCTGACAACAAATAATCCATTTTCCGTTGCTCGTTGTAAAGCCTCAATTTCACTTGGTGAAACAAGTCCCGCCCCAGTACCTGCTGTTATTATTCCACGATATTTTTTTCTTTCAGTTATATGATCTATCACATGCCCAGTAGCCCCTGCATAGGAATAAACAATTTCAACATTTGGAAGCTTATCAATTTCTAAAGATGAAAATTCAGAGTTGAATGTATGTTTTCTTGTAGGGTTCCGATAAAACTGGACTTTTTTATCCGGATCGATAAAACCTAGGTACCCAAATTGACCTGATTGAAATGCTTCGAGGCGGTATGTATTTGTTTTTGTTACTTCACGTGCGCCACTTATTTCATCGTTTAGTTGAACGAGAACCCCATTATTATATGCTTCATCACTAGCCGCGACACGAATAGCTTGGAGTAAATTTAAATGAGCATCTGAACTTAATGAAGTAAAAGGACGCTGTGCTCCAACAAATACGATCGGCTTCTCAGTCGGTATGGTAAGGTGAAGAAAATATGCCGATTCTTCCAGAGTATTTGTTCCATGTGTGATGACAACCCCATCAAAACCTTCTTCAAGTAAACAATTCATAACCTTTTTTCTTAATTTAATCCAATGGTCTGCATTTAATGTGGTGCTGCTGACAAGTAAAAAGGATTCAAATGATACATCCGCAAACTGCTTTATTTCAGGTATCGCTTCTAGAAAATTCTCTCCATTATATACGCCGGATTTATAATCTTTTAAATCTAATCTGTCTTTTCCATTACCAGAAATTGTACCGCCCATTTCAATTACTTTTATTTTTTTCACATATGCTCCCCCTTATAAATTGTTATTATATAGAAGTATAAGGGATAAGAAAATAAAAGAAAGCTAAGAATAATGAGTAATTTAATAAAAGATAATAGTAATGGTGTATATTTTATAATCTCTGTAATTAAATTATAGACAAGTCTAGGAAATAAATTAGGAGTATTAAATTCATATTGTATTTATAAAAAATAAAGAGTGTTCAATATACACTCTTTATTTTTTTACCTTGTATGTTAGATGCATCCACGCAACTTTCCTGAAAATCTATTTTCTCACAGCATTGTTTATATTCCTATTGTAGGGGTATAGACAACATTTCGGAAATTTTGTACGCTATGCGAATTTCAACCTAAAAAAAGTTGATTTCCTGTACGCTAAGTTCATAATCGACTTTTTTCGAAAACAAATCCACCTTTATTAACATAGAAGTGGATTTGTTTTTAGATCGATTTATATATTTATCTTTTCTTTTCATTTAAATAATCCTTATAGACTAAAACAGCAACAACAATAAAACTTAGACTAACAATTCGAAAGATCATCTCTAAACTGATCCATTCAGCCATAATACCTAATACAAATGCGCTAACTCCAACACCAACGTCAAAACTTGAATAAAAGGTTGCATTAGCTGCGCCACGTTTTTCTTCACTTACCTTTTGAACCGCCCATGTCTGTAAACATGGCATAACAGTTCCATAACCTGATCCAAATAAAATCGCCGATATAACCAGATGAAAATCATTTGTTGCATAAGACAGCATAACAAGTGACAAAAATCCTAACATAGCTGACACAATGATGATAGACCAAGGTCCTTTTTTGTCATACCATTTTCCAGTAAACGGACGTAATAAAGTGGCAACCGTCGCATTGATAAGGAAGAATAAAAAAATATGCTCTAAACCCTTTTGTTTTCCGAAAAGAACTAAGAAAGTAATAATCGCTCCAAAACCAAGTGTTGTGATGACCGCCAGTAATGCTGGAAACCATGCGTCTTTTTCAAAAATCATATCAAAAAATCGAAATGGTTGCTTCTCTCTCTTTATAGGAGTAGGCGAATGGACGAATTGAAGGGCAATGACTGCCGATAGGCTGAGTATTACGGATGACCAAATTAAAAGGTCAAAGGAAAAAGAGTCATATATAAAGATTCCTAAACTTGGTGCTATGATAGCCCCCACAGTTGTTGAAATAGAGAAATACCCCATTCCTTCTCCTAACCGTTTCTTAGGAATTAAATCGACCGCTATTGTACTATTCGCTGTTGTTGATACGCCCCACGCAATGCCATGAAAAAATCGTAAAAATAGAAATAGCCATACAATATTGAGAAAAGGATAAATAAATGTAACTATCATTAAAATTGCACTTGCACCAATGGCTAGACTTTTCCGTTGGTTATCAATTAAATAGTATCCTACCAAAGGTCTGATTAAGACAGCACCTATAGTAAATAACGTAGTCACTAAACCCACTTGAATGGAAGAAGCATTAAGACTTAACAAATAAGCTGGCAAAATAGGAAGCAACATTTCAAACCCAATAAAAACTAAAAAGTTGCTGATAAATACAAAAAGAAATGATTTATTAAAAATTTTTTGATTGTTCATATATAGATTCCTCGCTTCTAAATTTTTTTCTAACTTAGAAGCGTCTGGAACACTGAAACGTTTTTCAATTGCCTTATGTTTCTAATCAATCGACTCACCCTCTCTAAAACTCATATAAATTTATCAAAATAAAAAAGGCATCTCTAAGATTGCCTCGTTGTATAAAAATAATAGGCATTTCATTACTAGCATCAATTTTTTAAATAATTTTTTATTATATCTTATTTCTCAATTATAATCAACTAACTTTTTTATAAAACTGTATTGTAGATTAAATGACTTTATATGTCTCTCTTTAGAGAGAATACTAAGAGTTAAAGAAATTATCGAATTACAGCTTATTTGAGTTTTTTAACCATTTATTTACATCATCTCTTTTGCATTTTATTAACTAACGATACTATTTAACAAACTGCAACTTTAGTTTAGTACTTATTATGTGCGAGTACATCTGATTTGGTCGCATTATCTGATAAAGGATTTGCTTTATCATACTCTTCATCAAATTGTGCTTTGTTATCCTGTGCCCATTGGTTTGTCATTTCATTTGTACGTGCATCGGCTAATTTTGTAGCACTTGCTAACTTTCCGTCATTATTAAAAGCTTTTCTTACTAGATTTCTTGCTTTAGGATTATGGTCTCAAAGACCAAATAAAATTCTATATTTTGATTTATATATGAGATTATTATATAGCGTTTCATACAATTTTATGTTATATAGACAAAAGCTATAAATATATAATAAATATGTATTTGTAACTTTAAGACTATTAAAATATACTTAAATTACATATATTTCTATGACAGTGGCTTATAAGTTCTCTGATGTGTATATTCCTCCTGATATTCGGTTCATGTAGGATAATATAATGAGAAATATGAATGCGTTGACAATAGAAATTATGAACATGATAGAAACTAGGTTTTAAAATATTATTGTGCATCGATATGAATACTTTATAAACCTATAATGTCAAGTAGTTGGACGTAAGGAGAGGATACATTACCTAAATAAAATAATAAAAATACGAATTCATTTAAAATCTTAAATAAAAACCTACGTTTATAAAAATAATGACCAACGTCTTTAATGTTAAAATGTAAACGCTTAATTAGCGGTATTTTTTGAAGGAGGGTTTTAAGTATGTTTAATGCTGTTTTAGTTAGTGTTATTGTTATGGTTGCTTTAAGTTTACTAAGAATAAATGTTTTATTTGCGTTAATTATTGCAGCGCTTACAGCTGGACTCATGTCTGGAATGAGTGTAGCTGATGCAGCTAATATTATGATTACTGGTATGACCGGTCAAGCGGAAACAGCACTTAGCTATATTTTACTAGGAATTTTTGCTGTAATGATAGGTTTATCGGGAATTACAACGATTCTTGTTAATTTCATGTTAAAAATATTTGGAGAAAAGAAGACATGGCTTGCTTTAACCATCGCTGGTATAGCTTGTTTATCACAAAATGTTATACCTGTTCATATTGCATTTATTCCGATTTTAATACCTCCATTATTAAATCTCTTTGATCGAATAAAATTAGATCGAAGAGCAGTAGCATCTGCTCTTACGTTTGGACTAAAGTTTCCTTATATTACGATACCTGTTGGATTCGGATTAATTTTCCAAGGAATTATCCGAGATGAAATGACTGCAAATGGAATGGAAATTTCCTTAAATCAAGTAACAACCTCTATGCTATTTCCAGGAACAGCGATGGTTGTTGGTTTATTGATTGCGATTTTTATTACGTACCGTAAAGATAGAGTAGCTAAGAAAGCGGAAGCGGTGGAAACAGCGGAAATTGATATTGCTGCTTCGATCGCCGAGAATAAAAATGAGGCATCATGGAATATGTTACACACCTTTACAGCTATAGCAATTATTGCAGCATTGAGTATCCAGCTAATAACAGATTCACTTGTTCTTGGAGCTTTAGCGGGTATCATCGTCATGTTCCTTACACGTGTTGTGAAATTATATCAAGGTGACAAAGTGGTCCATGAAGGAATTGGAATGATGGGGATGATTGCCTTTGTTATGTTAATTGCTTCAGGTTATGCAACAGTTTTAAAAGAAACAGGTGCAGTGGATGAACTTGTTGAGAAAACATTATCACTAACAGGTTCCACGCCATTTGCTGTTGCATTCTTCCTCTTAGCCGTTGGTTTACTTATTACGATGGGAATTGGTACCTCTTTTGGAACGATTCCAATATTAGCAGCTTTATATGTTCCTGTTTTAATAGCAGCTGGATTTTCTCCATTAGCAAGTGCAGCACTTATAGGGACAGCAGCAGCCTTAGGGGACGCAGGATCACCTGCATCTGACTCGACATTAGGGCCAACTGCAGGACTGAATGCTGACGGAAAGCATCATCATATTTGGGATACATGTGTTCCGACATTTTTACACTACAATATACCATTATTTATCTTTGGTTTAATTGCAGCGCTTGTACTTTAAAAAAGAGAATCACCCTTTCTCACTTGAAGAAAGGGTGATTTTTTTGGGCACATTTATAGCGATTCTTGGTGATTATAGTTTTCAATTATAATAGTAATCTATATTGGTTGGTAACTAGAAGGCCCTAGTAGTATAGTAATAAGCTGTCCAGGATCTCTTGTCTACTGTTCAAAAAACTTTTTTGTTTCTTCAATAAACTGGATGATAACTGGAGGTAAATAGCGATTTTTCATGCATGCAATATAAACTGTTCTCGATAAATTTGCATCTGAAATTATTTTCATTGAAAATGCTGATTGGGTATTCGATTTAATATAATTTTCTGGAACGATAGTAATACCAAGTCCTTCTTCCACTAGTGAACATGCAGTTTCAAATCTTTCAATTTCAAAATGAATATTCGGAGACGCGCCAGATTTACGAAATGCATTTAAAATATCTTGACGTGTTTGAAATCCTTCTTGGCAAATAATGAGCTCATCATCTTTTATATCATGGATTGAAATCGTTGGAGCACTCTCTAGATGATGCCCTTTAGGAAGTAATGCGACTAAGTTTTCTTTATAGATCGGTACAGTATCAATTTCATCATTTTCAAAAAGTTGATTTGTAATAGCGAGGTGAATTTTATAATTTTGTAAAGCTATTTCAACTTGTTTTAGACCAAGTACCTCACGCAGTTTAATATTGACATCAGGGTTTACCTCGCGATAAGATGCAATTACTTTTGGCAACCAAAATTTAACAGACTCAATTAAACCGATTTTTAATTCTAATGGACCTTCTTTTTTTAAACGTGTCATCTCCTTATGAACTTGCTCAAAATGATTGAGCAATTTTTTTGCTTCTTTATATAAAATTTCACCTTCAATCGTTAAGGAGATTTTTCTCGTATTTCTTTCAATTAAGGTGAGACCAACATTTTCTTCTAATTTTTTGATTGCTGAACTTAAAGAAGGTTGTGAAATATGTAGTTTTTTGGCGGCATTTGTAAAAGTCCCTTGATCGATTAATGTAGTGAAATATAATAATAATCTATTATCCATCTGAAATCACCTATCCTTAAAATAGGAAATATTAAAATATTGAACATTACTCATTAATTAAATGAATAGTAGTACGTACTCCATTATATCATGACTTTTAAATTACTAGCATACATGGCGAAATCGATGGATGATAAAATAATGCGCTTCAGAGATTGAGTGTGAATAAAAGGTAAATTATGTAATCTGTCACAGATGGAAATTATAACAAGAGTTCTGGTTAGTATTTTAATATAATTTATAATTTTTAACTATAAATTTATAGGAAAATTGTATTTGTATTAATAAATAGGATGAAATAAAATAAATATGTAAGTGTTATAGTTTGTAGGAGTGATGCATTTGTATTATCAATGGACAGGAAGAGTAGACGAGAATGCAAAGGGAAAGCGCATTCATCAAGTAGTACAAAATACAGATATAAATGACTTGAAAAAAAGAAGTCAGAAATGTCTTGGTCTAGTTGGATTTGAATGTGATGAAGGTGTAAAAAGAAATAAAGGAAGAATAGGTGCTTCACAAGCTCCAAATGAAATAAGAAGATTACTTGCAAGCTTACCTTATCATTTTGTTGATATGGAAATTATAGATATAGGAAATGTACAATGTATTGATAATGATTTAGAAGAAGCACAAGCTCAATTAGGTAAGAAGGTGGCCCAGCTTGTAAAAAATAATTATATCCCGATTATTTTAGGTGGAGGCCATGAAACATTTTATGGTCATTATTTGGGGGCTAGGGGAGCATTAGGTCATGATAAAAAAATCGGTATGATCAATTTAGATGCTCATTTCGATTTAAGAAATGACGACATACCTTCTTCCGGTACAATGTTTCGTCAAATTTTAGAAAACGATAAAAACACAGAATATTTATGTATAGGGATACAAGAATTAGGGAATACGGAGCAACTCTTTTTAACTGCTAAAGATCACGATGTAAAATATATAATGGAAAAGGATATTCATCCATTACAGCAAACATTTGCAAAAATTGATGAGTTTGCTAATGAACAAGATTATGTGATCTACACCGTTTGTACGGATGTTATTAACCAAGCATATGCTCCAGGTGTAAGTGCTCCTGCTCCTTTTGGTCTAGATCCAAAAACAGTAAGAGCAATTACAGAACATGTCGTAAAACAAGAAAACTTTTTAAGTATTGATATATCAGAAGTAAATCCGCAGTATGATGTTGCAGAAAAAACGGTTAGGCTAATTAGCTATCTCATTGCAGAAACTTTTATGCACATAAATAGCTCGAAGCGCTAAAACTAACGGCTTAATAATAAGGTTTGGTTTGAATAATGTTTTTTAGTAATGTCGTCTACTTATCAAATACGAAGAATTAAGTTACTAACTAACGAAAAAACTATAAATAAAGGTTAAACATATTTGAAGAGGGGGCATCTAGATGATCAAACTAACAGGGGAAACATTAACGATAAATCAATTAAAAGAAATTTTATATGACAACAGAAAAGTCGAGATTGCAGAGGAAAGCTTAGCTAAAGTGCAAGCAAGCAGGGCGGCTGTTGAAAAAATTGTTAAAGGTAATGAAACTGTTTATGGGATTAATACTGGATTTGGTAAATTTAGCTCAGTAAAAATTGCGGAGGGAAATGTAACTGAATTACAGTTGAATTTAATTCGCTCTCATGCTTGCGGTGTAGGGGATCCTTTTCCAAGTGTCGTGTCAAAAGCGATGATGGTGTTAAGGTTAAATGCTCTAGTGAAAGGATTTTCAGGAATTAGAGTAGAAGTCGTACAATTATTGGTCGAATTAATTAATCGGAATATTATTCCTGTAGTTCCACAACAAGGTTCGTTAGGAGCTTCAGGTGACTTAGCTCCACTTGCACATTTAGCATTAGTTTTAATCGGAGAAGGTTCTGTATTTGACAATTCAGGTGAAATCGTTCCTTCAGCAGAAGTATTCGAAAGACATAAAATTGCCCCAGTTATTTTGCAAGCAAAAGAAGGTTTAGCACTAATCAACGGCACACAAACAATGACAGCAATGGGTGTCGTCAATTATATAGAAGCAGAAAAATTAGCTTTAGATAGTGAATGGATTGCTGGAATGACTTTTGAATCACTTGAAGGTGTTATTGATGCCTTTTTACCAGAAACTCATGAAGTTCGTGGTTATCCACAACAAATTGACGTAGCAAAAAGAATGGTAGATTGGTTAGAAGGTAGCGAGTTAACGACAAGACAAAACGAAAAAAGAGTCCAAGACGCTTATTCATTAAGATGTATTCCGCAAGTACATGGTGCTTCTTGGCAAGTGCTAGATTATGTAAAAGAAAAATTAGAAATCGAAATCAATGCTGCTACAGACAACCCACTTATTTTTGAAAATGGGGATACGGTAATTTCTGGTGGGAATTTTCATGGACAACCGATTGCATTTGCGATGGATTTCTTAAAAATAGCTGTTGCAGAGCTTGCGAATATTTCTGAACGCCGAATTGAACGTTTAGTTAATTCACAGTTAAACGAAGATTTACCATCATTTTTAAGTCCTGAACCTGGATTACAATCTGGAGCAATGATTATGCAATATGTTGCAGCATCCTTAGTTTCAGAAAATAAGACACTCGCACATCCCGCAAGTGTAGATTCGATTCCTTCTTCCGCTAATCAGGAAGACCATGTAAGTATGGGAACAACAGGGTCTAGACATGCATCATCCATTATTCAAAATAGCCGAAGAGTGTTAACGATTGAAGCGATTTGTGCGATGCAGGCTCTCGAATACAAAGGAGTAGAAAAAGCTTCACCAAAAATAAGACAGCAATGGGCGTTAGTAAATGACGTTGTTCCAAGTTTAACAGAGGATAGAATTTTCCATAAGGATATGGAAAGATTAAATGATTATTTAAAAGAAATAAAAATTTAGTGTTGGGGAGGTAATAGGATGTCAAACGTTTTATATATTAAAAATGCAGCAGAGTTAATCACTGTTAGTGGTCATTCTAGTAAGCCAGCAAAAAAAGAAGCGATGAGCGAGATAGGGATAATTGAAAACGGAAGTGTTTTATCAAAAGATGGTAAAATTATCGCGGTAGGAAATGATGAGGAAATTAGAAAAGAGCATCAAGTACTTATTGATGAGGCACAGGTGGTGGATGCGACAGGTAGAGTTGTTACACCTGGATTAATTGATCCACATACACATATTGTTTATGCAGGGACACGTGAAAATGAATACGCCATGAGATTACAAGGTAAAACATATATGGAAATTATGAATGCTGGTGGCGGAATCCATGCGACGACGAGAGCAACACAGCAAGCGACTTTTGATGAATTATATGAACAAACAAACGTTCGTTTAGATAAAATGCTATTAAATGGAATTACGACAATCGAAGCGAAAAGTGGTTACGGTCTGACGACAGAGCATGAGTTAAAACAGTTGGAAGTTGCTAAAAAATTGAATGAAGACCATCAAATTGAATTGATATCTACATTTATGGGAGCACATGCCGTTCCGATGGATTATAAAGACAATCCGGAAGAATTTATTGATATCGTCATTAATGAAATGCTTCCAGAAGTAGCTGAGAAAAATTTAGCTGTATTTAATGATGTATTTTGTGAAGCAGGTGTATTTACGCCTGAACAATCCTATCGTATTTTAGAAGCTGGTAAAAAATACGGGTTAAAACCTAAGATCCACGCAGATGAGATTGAATCATACGGTGGGGCTGAAACAGCAGCTAAAGTTAAAGCCGTTTCAGCTGAACATTTATTAAGAGCGTCTGATAAAGGAATTCAAATGATGGCGGAAAACGATGTTATTGGAGTTTTACTACCGGGAACAGCCTTCTTCTTAATGGCAGATTATGCGGAAGCGAGAAAAATGATTGACTCAGGTATGGCTGTTGCCTTATCAACTGATGCAAACCCTGGTTCTTCTCCGACATTATCTTTACAGTTTATTATGAATTTGGGTTGTTTGGAAATGGGAATGACTCCGGAAGAGGTAATTACAGCGACCACAATAAATGCTGCACATGCGATCGATGCTGCGGACCGAATTGGAAGCATTGAGGTTGGTAAGGATGCAGATTTTACAATGTTTGATGTGAAAAATCATCTTATGCTTTCATACCAATATGGAATGAACCATGCACATACAGTTGTTAAAAGAGGTAAAGTAGTCGTTTCAGAAGGACATATTTCACGTTAATGTGAAGCCGATGACAAAAGGATATTTAATCTAGTTATTTATTAAACTAAAAGGAGAAATGTGAAATGAACGGTTTGAAAGTTACTAATATTCGTGCTCCGCGGGGAAATGAATTAACTTGTAAAGGATGGGTTCAAGAAGCAGCGATGCGCATGTTAATGAACAATCTTGACCCCGAAGTTGCAGAAAATCCAGATGATCTCGTTGTTTATGGTGGAATTGGTAAAGCCGCTAGAAACTGGGAGAGTTATCATGCAATTATCCATGAGTTGAAAGAATTAGAAAACGATGAAACGTTGTTAATTCAATCAGGAAAACCAGTAGGAAAATTCCGTACACATGAAAATTCTCCTCGAGTATTAATTGCAAACTCCAATTTAGTCCCTGCTTATGCAAATTGGGAACATTTTAATAAATTAGATCAAGAAGGCTTAATGATGTATGGCCAAATGACAGCGGGAAGCTGGATTTATATTGGAGCACAAGGGATTCTCCAAGGTACGTATTTAAGTTTTGTTGAGGCTGGAAAGAAAGTTTTTGGAAGTCCTGATCTGACCGGAAAATTTATCTTAACTGGTGGAATGGGTGGTATGAGTGGTGCTCAACCACTAGCTGGAAAAATGGCAAAGGCAGTAATTCTCGTAGTTGAAGTTGATCGTAAGCGAATTGAAAGAAAGATTAAAGAAGGCTACTGTGATTATATTTGTGAAGATTTAGATGAAGCGTTAGATAAAGTAAAAGAATTAACCGAAAAAGGTGAGCCAGCTTCGATTGGGTTAGTAGGAAATTGTGCAGATGTTTTCCAAGAAATTCATGACCGTGGTATTATTCCAGATATCGTTACAGACCAAACGAGTGCACATGACCCGAGAAACGGATATGTTCCAAATGGAATGACGTATGAAGAGGCATTAAAATTAAGAGAAGAAGATCCAGATAAATATGAGCAATTGTCTTTAGAAACGATCGCGAAACATGTTCGCGCAATGTTAGCTTTACAAGAAGCTGGCGCAGAAACATTTGATTATGGTAATAATATTCGTCATTATGCAAAAGAGCAGGGTGTCGAAAATGCATTTGATTTCCCTGGATTTGTTCCTGCATACTTACGTCCATTATTCTGTGAAGGAAACGGCCCTTTCCGCTGGGCAGCATTGTCAGGTGACCCAGAAGATATTTACAAAACCGATCAGTTAGCAAAAGAAATGTTTAAAGAAAATGAAGCCTTAGTTAACTGGATTGATATGGCGCAAAAAATGGTTGAGTGGCAAGGGCTTCCAGCAAGAATTTGTTGGTTAGGCTATGGAGAGCGTCATAAATTTGCTTTAAAAGTGAATGAAATGGTTGCAAACGGAGAACTAAGTGCGCCAATTGTCTTTGGTCGGGATCACCTCGATAGCGGATCTGTTGCTTCACCAAACCGTGAAACAGAATCAATGAAAGATGGTTCTGATGCAGTAGCAGATTGGCCGATACTAAATGCATTAGTAAATACAGCTGGTGGCGCAAGTTGGGTAAGTTTACATCATGGCGGTGGAGTTGGAATGGGCTACTCCATTCATGCTGGCCAAGTATTAGTTGCTGACGGAACGAAAGAAGCAGCTGAGAAAATTGAACGTGTTCTTGTTTCTGATCCTGGAATGGGAGTTATCCGACATGCCGATGCTGGATATGCAAGAGCAATTGAAGTAGCTGAAGAACGCGGCGTTCATATTCCAATGAAGAAGTAATGTGATTGTGAAAGAACTGGCGACTTTAAAAAATGCTCTAAAACAAAAGAGGTTGGGATATAAATAAAACTAGCAACAGAAAAGGCGAACAATATGTTTGTTTAGCGTAGGAAATATACGTAGACTCTTCGTCGGCTAAAGGCGGTCACGTCCTGTGACCAACGCCGACACTAGGCCGTCCTGTCCGTCGCGGGAGAAGCACGAGTCCGAAGATCCCTGTAGTGACTCGAAACGAGGAGCTACAGAAGCTGAGGCCGTGCCCGAGGAAAGCGAAGTATATTTCCGAAGCTATCATACCTCCACGTATCGTTCGTCTTTTCTTTAATAAAAAAATACTTTTGTCCCAACCTCAATATGGATTATTTTCTTAATACTCTTTTCAGTGCAAGTTCATGAGCTTCAACCGTTTTATCAATATCTTCTAATGTATGGACTACTGACATGGAGTATCGGTTTAATGGTTTTAAATAAATTCCTAAGTTCAATAACTCCGTATCGAGTTTTTCACGAAAAGCTGTATCAGATTTCCACATATCACGATAATTTTTTATCGTTTCATTTGTAAAGACGATATTAAAGATACTTCCCATCCCAATCGTTTGCATATCAATGCAATAAGAGGCATAAAGTTTTTCTAAGCGTGTTCGTAGTAACATTGTCTTTGATATGACATCCTTTAATAATTGATCAGTTTCTAACATGTGGATTGTTTCCATGCCTGCTGCTAAAACTAATGGATGACCGTTATAGGTTCCACTATGAAAAACAATATTTTTTGTTTTTTTACTATCCCCTCCAACGGCAAATACATCTCCGTTCGCGTTGGCAGCACTTTGCATCATAATTTCTTTACGACCACCTACTGCTCCAACAGGAAAACCGCCACCTAATACTTTACCGAGTGTAGTAATATCTGGTTTTATATTAAATATCTGTTGAGCTCCTCCAAGGTCAACTCTAAATCCGGTTTTTACTTCATCGAAAATAAGGACGATATTTAGTTCGTCTGTTAATTGTTTTAATCCATGAATAAACGATTCTTCTGCTGGAATAAATCCACCTTGAACAGGCTCTAAAATAATCGCAGCTAGTTCGTGTGCGTGTTTTCTTACTATGGATTCTGTTGCTTGTAAATTATTAAATGGTAGAACGAGCGTGTTATCAAGTTCATTTTCCGCTATGCCACTTGATTCTAGGACTGGATTTGGCGCTGTTTCCTCACCGGCATTCTTTTTACTTGGATTTACACTAACGAGGACTTGATTCAAGCCGCCGTGATAATGCCCTTCAAATTTCGCGATCCTTGACTTTTTTGTATAGGCTACAGCTAAGCGTATTGCTAGTAAAACTGCTTCAGTCCCTGAATTAGTGAATCTAATCTGTTCCATGCTAGGATAAAGCTTAGTTATTTTTTCGGCCATCGTTATTTCTAATTCATGAGGTGTACCAAAAATAATTGTTCCGGTCTCTTTTAAATGGTTTATCGTTGCATTAACGATCCGTGGATGGCCATGCCCGGTAATGAGCGCTCCGTAACATAATGAATAATCAATATATTCCATACCATCTACATCAATCAATTTGCTCCCTTTACCCTCTTTCATAAAAATAGGGTACGGATAAAAATGCTTAATATTTGCGGTAACGCCTCCAGGGATAACTGTTTCTGCATGTTGAAATAATTTAGAAGATGCTATTTTTTCGTACGTAGTAACATCTCCTTTTACTTTTACCATTCATATCGCCTCACATATTATTTTTCGCACGAAGAATGTGCGAGAGAATAACTATGTATTCATTTTCCTAATTTAGAAAAAGAAATACTAGTTATATTAGTCTTAGTATATGCGAGATAAAGTATTTATGCAATATAAATTTCATTAAAGTAAAATTGTGAATAATATATTTCATGAAAGGTAATATTTTTATTACTCAACTTTCGCCGGGTGAAAAGGATAAAATAACCCCTGATTTGTATTAGAATGTTTAGAGATTCACTTCCTTAGTTGTTTTTTAATTAACTGGTTGCTTGAAAATACAACTTTATTCTAAGATATTTAATCATTGCCTTTGATAGATACTGTGCAGTAACTGCATCAACTTAGAAGTCGCTTCGAAAAAATACTTCGCTTTCCGCAGGCACGGCCTCGGCTTCTGAGGAAGCTGAAGCGTTGCCCGCGGTAAAGGAGACACAGTGAAAGCAAGTGGTAGCGTTGCTTGAACTGATGTCGTTCTTATGCCTGTGGTGAAAGCGATTGTCCGTAGCGAAAATCAACGATGTAGTTTCTAGGTTTGGAAGAGGGAACTTACGTCGCTGTTCACTTTTTTGTATAAAACAGCTTTTATCATGATAAGGTTGTCAAGATATCAAATGGAAGCAATTCTGAGTACGTCGACATATTTGTTCACACTCACTTTGTTGGTGAGAAAGTTGAGTTTTACTTTTTAACAAATACATCGTAACGATCCCATAATTGCTCGAAACTTTGCAGCCTTTCTCCCATGTTAATTTCTTTTTTATGTGCGATATATGCAATTAACGTATTTATTACACTGAGGGGAGCTACAAAGGAATCTAAAAAAGACTGCATACTGCTGGATGCAAATAAGGATATAGTTGCATACGCGGTAATAGGTGAGGAGAAATGATCGGTTAACGCAATAATTGTTGCATTTTTTTCCGCGGCATATGAAACGGCGTTAAGAGTGCTTTTTGTGTAGCGAGCGTAACTGATTCCGATAACGACATCCTTTTCGTTCACATTATAAATTTGGTCAAATGCAGCTTCTGTCGTATGAACCAGTTCGCTTTTCCCGAAAATGATATTAAAGTAATATTGCAAAAATGTACCTAATGATAAAGCACTTCTATTCGCTATAATATAAATTCGCTCTGCATCAAGAATATATGTAGCAGCTCGTTCAAAATCATCGATGTTTAAATGTTGCATCGTAGATTGGATGTTTTTAATATCCTCATTAAAATTATCATAAATCGCCCTTTCCGATTCACTATAAGCGGAACGGGACATGGCTAATCGTTCGACCGTATTTAATTGTTTTTCAATAGCTACTGCTAATTGTTTTTGTAAATCGTTAAATCCATTAAATCCTAAAAACGTTGCAAAACGAACGATTGTTGCTTCGCTTACACCGGTTAACTCAGCTAGCTTGGCTCCAGTTGTAAATGGTATGGAATGGGGGTGTTCTAAAATATAATCAGCAATTTTATGTTGTGATTTGCTCATCCGATCCCGAGCAGAACTAATTGTTTTATATATCGTTGGTTTACTCATAGAGAACTCCTTTCAATATTGCTTGAATCCATCGTAGAATGTCTTCGTATACTTCTTCTTTATTTATTTCGTTTAAAAGTTCATGTCTTCCGTTTTCATATAATTTAAATGAGACGGACTCATACCCGTGCTGCACGTACATATCATAGACGGCTTCTACATCAATTCCGTTTGCCCCGACAGGATCTTTATCTCCTGAAACAAGAAAGATTGGTAATGATTTTGGAGTCTTTTCTAACTCATCTGCTTTATGAATTTTTTCGATACCTTCCAGCAGATCAATATAAAAACCCGTAGTACAGATAAACCCGCATTTAGGATCGTTTATATATGTATCGACGACTTCAGGATTTCCAGATAAAAAATCAAATTCTGTCCGAGTAGGGGTGAAAGTTTTATTAAAATTCCCGAAAGTAAGTTTATTTAATAATGGACTCGGTGTACGAGGGCCTTTTCTTTTTCGTTCCCATTTGGCAAGAAGAATTCCAGCTTTACCGAGGATTCCTTTGCTGCCTCCTGTTCCTGATAAGATAACTCCTTCAATTTCTGAACCAAATAATTGAATATACCTTCTAGCTAAAAAAGAACCCATACTATGACCGAATAAAAATATTGGGATATCTGGGTGTTCCTCTTCAATTATAGAGGTTAGCTGTTTCATATCTGAAACTACTTTTTCAAATCCATCTCTATCCGCAAAAAATCCTTTATCGTCAGGAGCTTGAATAGTGCCTCCATGTCCACGATGATCGTTTCCGTAAACAATAAACCCGTGTTTGTTTAAAAATGTACAAAAATCTTCGTAACGCAAAATATGTTCTGCCATCCCATGAGAAATTTGTACAATGCCTTGAATAGCTTCTTTTTCTTCATTTTCCCATCGATATGCATTAATTCGCGTACTATCTGCCGCATAAAAATAAAATTGCGTACGTTTCATATTCTCCACCCTCTATATGAATTTTATCTCTTATATTAATGTATCATAACCGGTTCAGAATCATAACTAAACATGTCAAAGCAGATTATACAGTTTTATGCATGGTTTATGTATAAGTTTAGGCTAGTGGATTTTCGGGTACCTATGTAAACACTACAGTTCTTTGTTAAAAAATATTTTAAAAACTTATATTTATACCATTGATTTTATTTTTATACAGTATATAATAAGAATTATTAAATATTTAGGAGTGGATGAATAATGAAAATAGCGATTATAGGAGCAACCGGCTACGGAGGGGCAGAATTAGTGCGAATTTTGCGCCAGCATCCGCGCGTATCCATTCACTCTGTTCATGCATCAAGTTTGCATGGAGAGCCTTTATCGGGAAGCTTTCCACATATGCAAACAATAGTTGACGATAAACTTCAACCTGTCGATGTGGAAAAAATGGCGCAAGAAATTGAGCTTGTTTTTATGGCAACACCTTCGGGAGTGGCGATGAAATTAGCTCCGCAATTTATTGCTCAAGGGGTAAAGGTTATTGATTTATCAGGAGATTATCGGATTACTAATCAAGATGTTTTTGAAAAATGGTACGGAATGAATTCAGCTGACAAGGAATTATTACAATCCGCAGTATATGGTCTGACAGAATGGATTGATGAGGATATTTCCGAAACTAAACTTATTTCAAACCCAGGTTGCTATCCTACGTCTGTATTATTAGGTTTAGCTCCACTTATTAAAAATCATTTAATTGATGAGAAAACAATTATTATTGATGCAAAGACAGGGGTTAGTGGCGCAGGAAAAGGTTTATCAGCCGCAACTCATTTTGCAGAAACAAACGATAATTTTAAAATATACAAAGTTAACCAACATCAACATACACCTGAAATTGAACAAATGCTACATCGCTGGAATAATCAAGTTGGTGCTGTGACATTTACAACACATCTAGCACCAATGACAAGAGGAATTATGGCGACGATGTATGCAACGGTGAAAGAAGAAACAACTACGAAAGAACTGCTAGATGTTTTTAAGGACAGTTACAAAGATAACTACTTTGTCCGCATTCGACAAGAAGGCGAGTTTCCGAGTACAAAAGAGGTTTACGGATCTAATTTTTGTGACATTTCATTAGCATATGATGAACGAACAAACCGGGTTACCGTCGTTTCAGTGATTGATAATCTAGTCAAAGGTGCTTCAGGTCAAGCGGTTCAAAATATGAATAAACTGTTAGGTATTGATGAAAAAACAGGAATTGACTTTATGCCAATTTTCCCATAAACAATTGGAGGATAGGAGAATGACCATGAGTAAAGTGAAAACAAAAATAAAACAGGTAGAGACGGGTTCCATCGTTACTCCAATCGGCTTTCAAGTTGCCGGATTACATTCGGGAGTTAAAAGAAAACGGAATGATTTAGGAGTTGTATATTCTGAAAAACCTGCAAATGCAGCAGCAGTTTATACATTAAATAAAATCCAAGCTGCACCTCTAGGAGTGACAAAGGAAAGTATTGCTTCTGAACAAAAAATTCAAGCAGTCATTATTAATAGTGGTAATGCAAATGCTTGTACAGGGAAACAAGGAATGACCGATGCGTATGAAATGCGAAAAACAACTGCTGAAAAATTTCAAGTACCTGAACAGTATGTTGCAGTAGCATCAACAGGAATTATTGGTCTTGACATGCCGATGGATAAAATTATCCCTCATATTGATCAACTTTCAATCGGCTCCACCGCTCAACATGCAGCTGATTTTGGTGAATCGATTTTAACGACAGATACTTTTGCCAAATCAACTTGTTTTGAAGCGGAGATTGATGGAAAAAAAGTTTCTATGGCAGGAGCGGCAAAAGGTTCGGGAATGATTGAACCAAATATGGGAACGATGCTTGGGTTTATTACAACGGATATTGATGTGGACGCCGCATCCCTTGACAAGGCATTAAAACAAGTCGTCGATCAGACGTTTAATTGCATTACTGTAGATGGTGATACATCAACAAATGATATGGTTTTAGTTTTAGCTAATGGGTTAGCGGGTAATACGACCTTAACTCCTGAACACAATGATTGGGATACATTTATTGAATTATTAACGAATACGTGTGAAAAATTAGCGAAACAAATTGCTCGAGATGGGGAAGGTGCAACAAAACTTATCGAAGTTGATGTGCAAGGGGCAGCAACAGATGAAGATGCAAAGAAAATTGCTAAATCAATTGTTGGATCTTCGCTCGTTAAAACAGCGGTCTTTGGAACAGATGCTAATTGGGGTCGAATTATTGCCGCGGTCGGTTATAGCGGAGCTGAAGTGAATCCAAATACGATTGATACGTCGATCGGTACGATGCAGTTACTGAAGGATAGTGAACCAACTGGCTTTTCTGAAGAAGCTGCTACTGCTTATTTACAAAACGATACGATTAAAATTACGGTTGATTTGAAAATAGG
Source organism: Pseudogracilibacillus sp. SE30717A (assembly GCF_037071985.1). Taxonomy (NCBI): domain Bacteria; kingdom Bacillati; phylum Bacillota; class Bacilli; order Caryophanales; family Bacillaceae; genus Pseudogracilibacillus; species Pseudogracilibacillus sp. SE30717A. The sequence continues at coordinate 63,239 of NZ_JAXHDF010000011.1, forward strand.
CGATGGAAAAGGAAAAGCATGGGGATGCGATCTTACCTATGATTATGTCAGAATTAATGCAAGTTACCGTTCGTGAGAGGAGAGTAAGTTCTTTGAGTACGACGATTGTTTTAAAATGCGGTGGGAGCTCCATTGATGAATTATCAGATGAATTCTTTGAAAATATTAAAACATTGAAGGCATCAGGATTAAACCCGGTGATTGTTCATGGAGGCGGCCCCGCGATTAAACGAATGCTAGAGAAATTGGAACTAGAATTTGAATTTGTTGATGGCCTCCGTAAGACATCAGAGCCAATGATGGATGTTGTTGAGATGGTATTAACAGGTCATGTCAATCCTGCACTGACAAGAAGAATAAAGGAAGCTGGGATTAAAGCAGTTGGTATCTCAAACATATTAACAGCTGCGCCGATTGATTTTGAACGATACGGCTACGTTGGAGAAATTGTCCATGTAGATACAGAACATATTAACCAATTAATCAATTTGAATATCATCCCCGTCATTTCACCCATAGCTCTCGGCGAGGATCAAAAACGATACAACGTCAATGCAGACACAGCTGCTGGTGCAGTAGCTGCAGCGCTTCATGCTAATCAATTAATCTTTGTTACGGATGTTCCAGGGATATTAAAAGATAACAAGTTATTGGAGACTGTGACAACAAATGAAATAGAGGAAATGATTACAGATGAAACGATTTATGGCGGGATGATACCTAAAGTAAAAGCAGCGATGAAAGGTTTAAATATAGTAAAAGAAGTGATGATAGTCAATGGAAAACAGTCTGAATTAAAAAATTCAACGACATTATCCGGAACAACAATTAAAATAAGCCAATTGGCAGATATGAAAGTATAAACCTTTTTACTGCATAAGTGCAACCAGCTCTCGCTATTTTAGCTGGTGATAATAAGTTTCTTATGAAAAGTTAATGCATAAAGATTGAGCGAACATGTTTTGTTGCTTGTGATTGGAATAATCAATTACGAATACAAGCATCAAGTTAGTGATTAGAACGGCAATTCATTTTTGTTAAATGATAAAAACAAATAGGAGATGTTAAGGTAATGACATTATTCCCAACTTACAATCGTTATGACTTATCTGTAAGCAAAGCAGATGGAACGATTGTGGAAGATATAGATGGAAAAAAATATCTTGATTTCGCAACAGGGATTGGTGTTTGTAATTTAGGTCATCGCCATCCTGCAGTTCAACAGTCAGTTGAAGAACAATTAAATAATTATTGGCATGTTTCGAATTTATATAAACAACCAATCCAAGAAGAAGTAGCGAATTTAATAGTTGAAAATAGTCCTGGTGACTATGTATTTTTCTGTAATAGTGGGGCAGAAGCAAATGAAGCAGCGATTAAACTCGCACGGAAAGTAACTGGAAAAGAAAAAATCATTACTTTTCGTCAGTCATTCCATGGACGTACATTTGCAACAATGGCAGCGACAGGACAAGAAAAAGTCCAAGAAGGATTTGGGCCTATGCTGGAATCTTTTGCATATGCCACGTTTAATCAGATTAATTCCGTAAAGGATTTAATGGATGAGCGTACAGCTGCAGTTATGTTGGAGGTTGTTCAAGGAGAGGGTGGAGTTTTTCCAGCCGAGGAAAGCTTTATGACACAATTAGCGGAACTATGTAAAGCAAATAATGTATTACTCGTTATTGATGAAATACAGACTGGTATTGGACGTACTGGAAAAAAGTTTGGTTTTGATCATTATGGGATTGAACCAGATATTTTCACAATTGCTAAAGGTCTCGGCAATGGATTACCAGTTGGAGCGATGATTGCTAAAAAAGAATATGTTGCAGCATTCGGACCGGGAGCACATGGATCTACTTTTGGCGGAAATCCGTTAGCTATGGCTGCTGCAAAAGCGGTACTAACGACAGTTTTTGAAGAGAACTTTTTACAAACAGCTGTAGAACGTTCAACCTATCTAGCTGAGCAATTAGAAGAAAAAATTAAACCTATTACATTTGTAAAAGAAATTAGACAAAAAGGATTAATGGTAGGAATTGAATGCACGGACAAAGTAACGCGACTTGTTCCAGAATTACTCGGAAAAGGTGTGCTCGTCCTAAACGCTGGGGAATCAGTTATTCGTCTGTTACCACCTTTAACGGTTTCGAAAGATGAGATAGATCAAGCAATTGGTTATATAAAAGAAGTTTTACAATCACAAGCAGTTACACTTTAAAACCTTTTTACGAGAAATGATATCCCGAATAATGATTCGTATTGTTATAAATAAGAGAATTCTTTAAAAACATGAGGAGGCAACTTGGAATGCCCAAGGAGAAGAATATTAAAAAAGTATTAGTTATTGGATCAGGTCCAATTGTCATTGGGCAAGCAGCTGAATTTGATTATGCAGGAACACAAGCTTGTCTAACATTAAAAGAGGAAGGCTGTGAAGTCGTACTCATTAATAATAATCCTGCTACAATCATGACGGATGAAAATGTAGCTGATCGCGTCTATTTTGAACCTTTAACAGTAAAAAATGTAGAAGCCATTATTAAAAAAGAGAAACCGGATGGTGTTTTAGCGTCAGTAAGCGGGCAAACGGGATTAAACTTAGCATTTAAATTAGACGAACAAGGAATTATTGAAAAATATAATTTAACGGTATTAGGCACTTCAATTGATTCCATTATGCAAGGAGAAGACCGAGAGAAATTTAGAACGCTTATGCAAGAGATTAATGAACCAATCTCTGAAAGTGCGATCGTTGATAATTTGGATGATGCATTCGCATTTGGTAAAGAGGTAGGCTATCCAATTATTGTTCGCCCTGCTTATACGCTCGGTGGTTCTGGAGGAGGTATTGCGGAAAATGAGCAAGACTTCAATACTTATGTAACCCGGGGACTAAGAGCAAGTCCAATCAATCAATGTTTAATTGAAAAAAGCATTGCTGGTTGGAAAGAGATTGAATTCGAGGTCATTTGTGATGAAGCGGAAAATGCCGTTGTTGTCTGCCATATGGAAAACATTGATCCGGTTGGTGTTCATACAGGGGATTCGATTGTCGTTGCTCCAATTCAGACGTTATTAGATGATGAAATCAGTATGCTTCGAGAAGCTTCCTTAAAAATTGTAAAAAAACTTGGTATTGTTGGTGCGTGTAATGTACAGCTAGCTTTTGAACCTGAGACGAAAGAATACATTGTTATTGAAGTTAACCCAAGAGTAAGTCGTTCAAGTGCACTAGCATCAAAAGCAACTGGATACCCAATCGCTAAAGTTGCAACAAAATTAAGTTTAGGTTATACATTATCAGAAATAAAGTATGGTAAAACAGGAGAAACTTTAAAGACGTATGAACCAGTATTTGATTATACCGTTGTAAAGTTTCCTTGCTGGCCTTTCGATAAATTAACTTCTGCCGATCGGAAACTTGGCACTCAAATGAAAGCAACTGGAGAAGTAATGGCAATCGAAAAAACGGTCGCTGCAGGACTTCAAAAAGCAGTCCGTTCCCTTGAACTAGAAGGAAATGGACTAATCTTAGATATGGTAAGTGAAATGGAAACAGAACAACTTCATCACCTTCTCACTGAAGCGGATGACAGAAGATTTTTTGCTATTCTAGAGTTGATGAGACGTGGTGAGAAAGTAGATGAAATTCAGGAAGCAACTAAAATAGATCTGTTTTTCCTCCGTGAAATGAATATGCTTATCCGGTTAGAAAAAGAAATTGCAAAAACGTCCATCGACACAGTAACTGCTGAGCAGATGGTGACGTATAAGCAATATGGATTTACAGATAAGTGGTTAGCTAAGAATTTTAACTGTACTGTTTCTGAAATCCAGAAAAAGCAAAAAGAATTTAGTATTTATCCAAGCTATCATCATATTAATGCATTTACCGAATCAGAAATGGAAGATGCGCTCTACTATTATTCTACTTGGAACAGCATTGAGCCTGAAACAGTTCCAGGTAAAAAGAAAAAGGTACTAATTATCGGTTCAGGTCCGATTCGGATCGGGCAAGGAATTGAATTTGATTACTGTTCTGTTCAAGGAATTAAAGCACTTCAAAACGCAGGCTATGAAACAGTTTTAATTAATAATAACCCTGCAACGGTAAGTACAGACTATGAGTTAGCCGATAAATTGTATTTTGAGCCGATTACAGCAGAAGATGTTCTTCATGTGATGAAACATGAAAACATAAAGAAAGCCATTGTACAATTCGGTGGACAAACGTCAATAAATCTTGTAAAAGAATTGGAAGCTGCAGGAATAGAGCTTCTCGGTTCCACGATGGATACGATCGATATTTTAGAAGATCGTGATCGTTTCTATCAATATTTACAGAAAATTGATGTCCCACATATTCCGGGACAGACAGCGGTATCAAAAGATGATCTCGTGCAAAAAGCAAAATCAATTGGTTTTCCTGTACTGATTCGTCCGTCTTACGTTATTGGTGGAAAAGGAATGCAAATTATCAAATCTGAAATCGCCTTACAGCAATTCATTGCAGCTAATTTAACGACTACTTCGTATCCAATTTTAATTGATGCGTATTATCCAGGAAAAGAAGTAGAAGTGGATGTCGTGACTGATGGAAATACAGTTGTGATTCCGGCAATTTTTGAACATATTGAAAAAGCTGGTGTCCACTCTGGAGACAGTATGGCCGTGACTCCACCAATTTCTCTGTCGAAAGCGATGAAGGAGCAAATCGCCGAATATGCGGAACGTGTCGCTGTGAATATCGACTTTAAAGGTATTTTTAATATCCAGTTTGTTATATATGAAGATATATTATATGTGCTGGAAGTAAATCCGAGAGCTTCACGAACGGTACCTGTAATATGTAAAGTTGCGGGTGTGAACATGATTGACCTGGCGACAAAGACATTACTTGGTGCAAAACTGAAAGAACTTTGCGGAAAAACAAAACTACTTCCTGAAAATAATTTTTATACGGTAAAAGCACCGGTGTTTTCAACAGATAAATTACCCGGTGTGGATCCGGAGTTAGTTCCAGAGATGAAATCGACTGGAGAAGTGATTGCTATGGGAGAAACACTCTCTGAAAGTTTAACGAAAGCTTTCTTATGGAATGAGCAGTTAGTTACTATGTTTGAACAGGAAAGTAAAGAGATCTATATTTCTAAAAATAACGCGAATTTTATCCGAATTGAAGCGAGATTTGCCGCGAATGGAATATCGGTGAAATACGTGGAAGACTTCGGAAAAAACGTATCCTTTTCTGAAGTGGAAAATTGGATGAAATCAGATGGAGCAATTTCGATATACAGTCCAGGAGCAGATAGTGCAGAACGGGAACGGGCATTGGAATTTAACTTATTAGTGTTAACAGCAGAAGAGACAGTTCGTGCTTTTTCTATGATTACAACGAAACAATTACCGGTGATCGGTCTGCATGATGTCGAAAGAGCAAGTCAGAAGGAAGTGGTCTTACAATGAATCTGTCAGTAGCAGAGGAACAGATGATGAGTAAATTTAAAGGGAAAGACTTTTTACAAATAAGTGATTTTACAAAACAAGAACTGATAGAGATTATCGATTTTGCAATTAAGTTAAAAAACATGCAAAAAGCAGGTCAACCTCATCGGTACTTGGAAGGTAAAACGTTAGCAATGATTTTTGAAAAATCATCTACGCGAACGAGGGTTTCTTTTGAAACCGGAATGTTTCAGCTCGGTGGGATGGCGCAATTTTTAAGTAAAGAGGATATCCAGTTAGGAAATGGAGAAACAATCGCTGATACAGCAAAAGTTCTTTCACGATTCGTCGATGGTATCATGATTCGGACATTCGGTCATGATATCGTTGAAGAACTTGCGGAAAATGCAACTATACCTGTCATTAACGGGTTAACAGACGATGCTCACCCATGTCAAGTGCTTGCAGACCTAATGACCATCTACGAGAAAAAAGGTACGTTTGACGGATTAAAATTTGCCTTTGTCGGCGATGGAAACAATATGTCGCAGTCGTTGATGATCGGATGTGCGGTGATGGGTATCGATTGTGTCGTCGCAGTTCCTAAAGGAAATGAAATGAAAGAAGATTTTATTCAAGTAGCAAAAGAACTTGCGAACATTTCAGGCGCAATAATCAAGCAGACAAATGACCCGCAAGAAGCAGTAAAAGATGCAGATATTATTTACACAGACGTATGGGCTAGCATGGGCTGGGAAGGTGATCTGGAAGAAAGAAAGCAGAAATTTGCTGCATACCAAGTGAATGAATTATTAGTAGAAGGTGCAAAACCTGATTATTTATTCATGCATTGTCTTCCAGCAATTCGGGGAGAAGAAGTTTCTGCCGCTGTAATTGATGGGAATAATTCAGTCGTTTTCGATCAAGCCGAAAACCGCCTTCATGTCCAAAAAGCAATCTTAGCATCACTTGTTTAATAGAAAAGACGTTAACCTTTTGGCGGAGGTTAACGTCTTTTTTCATGTAATTCGACAAGGTGCTCTGCGACTCATCACCTCGGGAATCGATTCAGCGCAGAATCTGCCTCACTCGGCATGTCGCGAATCGACTTAGCGTAGAATCCGCCTCACTCAGCATCACGCAAATTAACTTAGTGAAACTGCATCTAAGAAACCGATATGAAGCGTCTAGAATGTTAATTATTTGGCATCTACTGTTACAGTCCAATTGAAAGGATCTTCCATTCTACCATACTGGATTCCTGTAAGTGTATCATATAATTTTTTCGCAATGTCGCCAGTTTTACCATCGTTAATGATAAAGTCTTTCCCTTCCCAAGTCAGTTGTCCGATTGGGGAAATAACTGCAGCAGTTCCAGTACCGAATGCTTCTTCTAGCGTTCCGTTTTCGGCTGCTTCTTCAATTTCTTTCATTGAGATTCTTCTTTCCACAACTGGAAGGTTCCAATGTTTTAATAATTGAATGACAGAGTCTCTTGTTACACCTTCTAATATACTTCCATTTAATTGTGGAGTAATAAGTTCTCCATTAATTTTGAAGAAAACATTCATACTGCCTACTTCTTCAATGTATTTTTTCTCAACACCATCTAACCATAAGACTTGTGCAAAACCTTCTTTACTTACTATTTCTTGGGCCATCAAACTTGCGGCATAGTTTCCTGCTGTTTTTGCTTCTCCTGTACCTCCTAAAACTGCTCGAACATAGTTGTTTTCAACGGCTATTTTTACAGGATTAATTCCCTCTTTATAATAAGCGCCAACAGGGGATAAAATGATCATAAATTTATATTTTTTTGAAGGGGCAACACCAAGATAAGGTTCCGTTGCAATAATAAAAGGTCTGATATATAAGGAGGTTCCTTCGTCTGTAGGAATCCAGTCTTTTTCAATAGCAAGTAATTGTTTTAAAGCATCAAGCGCTAGCTCTTCATCGATCTTAGGAATACACAGTCGCTCATTTGAGTGGTTAAGGCGTGCAAAGTTTTTCTGCGGTCGGAATAATTGGGCGTCGCCATCCTCAGTAATATATGCTTTTAATCCCTCAAATACTGTTTGCCCATAATGGAAAATAATCGCCGCAGGATCAAGAACTAAATCTTGATATGGAACGATTTCTGGATCATGCCAACCTTCACTCTCTGTATACTCCATCACAAACATATGATCAGTAAATACAGTGCCGAATTCAAGTTGTCCAGTGGGTTTAGGTTTACGATTTTCTGCATAAGTTACTTTTATAGTCTGTACTTTCATATTTCTATCTCCCTTAGTTGTTATATGAACGATTCTTCTATTTATTATAACGTATCTAAGAATGAAAATGTTCAGAAGTTAATAAATTATAAAAATTAATGTCTATTATTTATAATTGAACATGTACATAAAGAAATATAAATAAATAGGATTAATGCTATATTAAATTATCGTGTTTTGATAGGAATTAACAAGGGTTGGTGAGAGTGAAGAACTAGATCCAGTTCATCTTGGAACTTGTTCTGTATTAGCCTGTGGGATTGCTAACCTTCATATGGAATATGCTTGTTAATCACAACTCAAATCGGAAAGATATCTACAATAAGAGCGTTTATAAGCATTGTACCGATTCGGCTTATTACATTAAGGAGCATTTTAATCGGTGTATTAATTTTTAACTATTTTTTTGAAATACACTAATGCCGGATGCGTAGAATATTGAATATGTTACACTTATTATTGGGAGGTTCAAAAGATGAAATTAACAAACTTAGATACAATGGAAGATCGGTTAGAGTTACTTGAAAAAACTGCGAAAAGCTTTTCAGACAGAGCTAAAGAACATGATGAAAATGGCACTTTCCCATTTGAAAATTTTGCTGATCTAAAAAAAATAAATTATCCTGCTCTCACAATTCCAAAAGAATATGGGGGATTAGGCATATCTTTATATGAAATGGTTAAAATGCAAGAAATTATTGCACAATATGACGGCTCAACCGCTTTATCCATCGGTTGGCATATGGGAATTACAAAACATACAGGTGAAACACATGCTTGGGATGAGTCAACATATGAAAAATTTACGAAAGATGTCATTGAAAAAGGAGCATTGATGAACAATGCTGCTACAGAACCAGCAACTGGAAGCCCCACAAGAGGTGGTAGACCAGAAACAGTGGCGCAAGAAACAGAAGATGGATGGATAGTAAATGGCCGAAAAACGTTTACAACATTAGCACCTATCCTCGACTATATTGGTGTCAGTGCTTCGATTGAAGGGACAGATAAAGTAGGAAGCTTTTTAGTTCGGAAAAGTCTGCCTGGTGTTTCAGTCGATGAGACGTGGGATTCGATTGCAATGAAAGCAACTGGAAGTCATGATTTGATTTTAGAAAATGTGAAATTACAAAAAGAAGATTTTCTTCACTACATCACACCTGGAGATAAAGGAGCACAAGGGTGGCTGCTACATATTCCGGCGTGTTATTTAGGGATTGCAAAAGCAGCTCAAAAATATGCAATTGAATTTGCGCTATCTTATTCACCAAGTAGTATTCAAGGAACTATTTCTGACATCCCAGCTGTAAAGCAGAAGATTGGTGAAATGGAGTTACGCGTACTTGAAGCAAGCACATTTCTATATTCTGTTGCAAAAAAATGGGATGAGAGCAATGAAGACACTCGAAATGGGATGAAAGAAGAGCTTGCTGCAGCCAAATTATTGGTCGTAAACAAAGCTTTAGAAATTGTTGATCTTGCAATGCGAATTGTCGGAGCGCGCAGTTTATCGGCCAAATGTCCGTTACAACGTTATTATCGAGATGTACGTGCCGGTCTTCATAATCCGCCAATGGATGATATGACAATTATGGCACTTGCAGGAAAATCAATATCAAAATACGCTTGACATTGCTCGTGATTAAGGTAATTTTAAATATAAGAAGATGTATTAGATAATAAGGAGGGCTTATATGCAAGTGTTTGAGCAGTCTGATGCAATTCAGCGACTTCCCGATCAATTTTTTGCAAAGCTTGGAAAAAGGGTACGTGAATTGGTAGATGAGGGGCATGATGTCATCAATTTAGGGCAGGGGAATCCCGATCTTCCAACGCCTAATCATATCGTGAAAGTATTACAAAAGGCAGCGGAAAATCCGATTAACCATAAATATTCTCCGTTTCAAGGGTTTCCGTATTTTCGACAAGCAGTAGCTGACTTTTACAAAAAGGAATACGACGTTGATCTAGATCCTGATGAAGAAGTTGCGCTCATGTTTGGCTCAAAAATAGGTTTGTTTGAATTGAGTCAATGTTTACTAAACCCTGGAGATACGGCGCTATTACCGGATCCTGGCTATCCTGATTATTTATCAGGAGTTGCATTAGCAAATGCTAAACATGAATTTATGCCGCTTCTTGCCGAGAATGGGTTTTTACCTGACTATAACAAAATAAGTGAAGATATTTTGCAAAAGGCGAAAGTTATGTTTTTAAACTATCCGAATAACCCGACTGCAGGAGTTGCAACTCGAGCTTTTTTTGATGAGACCGTAGAGGTTGCGAAAAAACATAATATATGTGTCGTACATGATTTTGCTTATGGGGCCATTGGATTTGATAGTGTCAAACAGCCAAGTTTTTTAAGTTCTGAAGGAGCAAAAGATATTGGAATTGAAATGTATACATTATCGAAAACGTACAATATGGCAGGATGGCGTGTCGCATTTGCCGTCGGTAACTCGTCTGTGATTAAAACGATCAACTTATTGCAAGATCATTTGTTTACGAGTTTATTCGGAGCGATCCAAGAAGCCGCCACTGCAGCCATTTCGGGAGACCTTTCTTTCGTAAGTGAATTGGTCGATATTTATGAGCGGAGACGAAATGTATTAGTTGAAAGCTTACATAAGATCGGCTGGGAGGTTGAGGCTCCTAAAGGGACATTTTTCTCATGGTTTAAAGTACCTGATGGATACACATCGGATGAGTTTGCCGAATTATTATTAGAAAAAGCCCATGTCGTGGTCGCTTCTGGAAATGGTTTTGGAACATTAGGTGAAGGTTATGTTCGAATTGGCTTACTTGATACAGAAGATCGTTTACGTGAAGCAGTTGAACGAATTGGAGCGCTTGGGATTTTTAGGAAGTGACTAATCGTTTGACAAAATACGATAAGGTTAGTAACATAAATATTATTAAATTAAATGAAACTTATCAAGAGTGATGGAGGGTTCAGGCCCAATGATATCACAGCAACCTTCCTATTTGGTTAGGAGTTGGTGCTAATTCCTGCAGAATGATTGCTTGCATTCTGAGAGATAAGGGTAGCTAATAAAATGAACCCCTCTTTCGAATGGAAAGAGGGTTTTTTAATGATTTCATAAAAGGTAAAACTATAATTCTTATTTATAGTGAACAGGTTAGTAAGCAAGATGTTGTTAAAAAGCGTGGAAAAAGCCAGGGCGAAAAATGAATCGTTTCGCAAGCATAACTAGTACTTTAATAGTCTAAGGTGTTTCAGCTAGGGGGAAATAGAATGATCAAGCTTGAACATATAGAAAAAATTTATCCATCGAAAAAAGGGAACGTCATTGGTGTGGATAATGTTTCCTTGCATATAAAATCAGGGGAAATATATGGGATTGTTGGATATAGTGGTGCCGGGAAAAGTACATTGCTCCGTTGTATCAATTTATTAGAACGTCCAACGAATGGAGAAATCTTTATCGACGGAGTGAATTTAACGTTATTATCCATAAAAGAATTGCGAAAAGCACGTCAATCTATTGGAATGATTTTTCAAGGATTTCACCTCGTTTCATCTAAGACTGCTGCTGAAAATATCGCATTTTCATTAAAAGTAGCCGGAATACCTCCTGAAGAGAGAAATATGCGCGTTCAAGAGTTACTTGAATTGGTCGGTCTTGCTGATAAAGCAGATCATTATCCGGCACAATTAAGTGGAGGACAGAAACAACGAGTGAGTATTGCACGGGCACTTGCAAACAATCCGAAAGTATTACTGTCTGATGAAGCAACCTCTGCACTTGACCCAAGCACAACAAAGTCTATATTACATTTATTAAAGAAAATTAACGAAGAGCTTGGAATTACAATTGTATTGATTACACATGAAATGGAAGTCGTTAAAGAAATTTGTCATCGTTGTGCCGTTATGCAAAATGGAAAAGTGATTGAAGAAGGAAAAACATATGATGTATTTGCCAGTCCGCAAAATGAATTGACGAAGAACTTTATTGAAACAGTACTTCAGTTTACGATTCCGGCAGAGTTACAAGCAGCCTGTACAGGGACAATTATAAAATTGCAGTTCGAGGGAACGATTGCAAACGAAGCAGTAGTTTCTGATATGTTACAAGCATATCCAGTAAGCGGAAATATTTTGCATGGCAAAGTCGAATATATTAGAGAAGAGCCGCTTGGAATCTTTATTATGGAACTAAAAGGAAAATCGGAAGATGTTAAACAGGCAATACATTATTTAGAAAAACGGATGAAACAAGTCGAGGTGATTCAGCATGGAAACATTCATTGAATTATTACCTGAACTGAATAAAGCATTTTTCGAAACCTTATACATGGTCGGGATTGCTGTTTTAGTAGCTATTGTAATCGGTATGCCACTTGGAATTGTTCTCTATGCAACGGACAATGGACTCATATTGGAAAACCGTTTCATTAAAATTGTAGCTGGACTTGTAACAAATCTCGTTCGTTCGATTCCTTTCATTATCTTACTCGTCTTTTTATTGCCATTTACGAACTTTTTACTTGGTACGCAAATTGGTCCGACGGCTGCAGCGGTTCCTTTATCTGTAGCAGCAATACCGTTTTTTGCTAGAATTGTAGAATCTTCAGCTCGGGAGATCGATCGGGGCGTTATAGAAGCAGCTGTTTCTGTTGGAGCGACACCTTGGACAATTATTAAGGACATTATTTTGCCAGAAGCAAAACCAGGAATTATTAGTGGACTTACGATTACGATTATAAGTTTAGTAGGATATTCTGCAATGGCAGGAACCGTTGGAGGAGGTGGGATTGGAGATTTAGCAATTCGATATGGCTATTATCGATACGATAACACCGTAATGTATACAACAGTAGTTATTTTAATTGTTTTAGTACAAGTAATTCAGTTTACTGGTGACCTAATCGCTAAGAAAGTGAATAAACGATAGTTAATTATAAGATAGATAGGGAGATAACAACCATGAAAAAATTAAGCATACTTTTACTTACTGCATGTATCGTACTCATTCTTGCGGCATGTGGGGGAAATGACAAAAAAGAAGATGAAAATTCAGTAGACCAATCTGATACAAAAGATAAAATTACGTTTGGAGCAACAACAGGACCTTACAGTGATATGGTAAATAAAGCGATTAAGCCACTGTTAGAGGAAAAAGGCTATAAAGTGGAAAACATTGAGTTCAGTGATTATATCCAGCCAAATAATGCTCTCGACAATGGAGATATTGACGCAAACTTATTCCAGCATAAAATTTATTATGAAGCTTTTGCAGAAGAAAACAATATGGATTTATCCGAATTAATCGTTGTTCCTACCGCACCAATGGGCTTGTATTCAAATAAATATGATTCAATAGATGAGATTGAAGATAACAGTACAATAACTATTGCGAATGATCCAACGAACTTAGCAAGAACGTTAGTGATGTTACAAGATGAAGGATTAATCAAAATTTCGGATGATGTGGATCCATTAACAGCATCTGTTAAAGATATTGAGGAAAATTATAAAAATTTAAAATTTCATGAAATTGAAGCAGGGCAGTTACCACGTACTGTTGATAGTGAAGACTTAGCATCTGTTCCGGGGAACTTCGCGCTTGCTGCTGATTTTGATTTACTTGATGCCCTCGCGCTTGAAGAAATGCCGGATGATTACCGTAATCGTGTTGTTGTAAACACAAAAGACATAGATGCTTCTTGGGCGCAAGATATTAAAGAAGTCATCGAATCACCTGAATTTGAAAAAATTATGGATGAGGAGTTCCAAGGGTTCGGAAAACCGGAATGGATGAAAAAGTAAGCACATTGTAGGCTGTACGGTGCAGTTAGGGTTTGATAGAATCAAAGATTCATTCTGAAGTTCAAATTAGTAGAGGAATAAAAATTTTTGAGACATCTAAAACTCAACAATATTTATATTTAAAACAACGGTTAGTAGCCGTTGTTTTTTTGCTACTATTTATACAAATTAGAAAGGTATAAAGATCATTCCACCCTTGAATTGTGATTTCAGATACTTTTTTGTAACAAATATTGTTAAAATTTTTGTGTCTTAAAATATTGTAGAATTAGTGGTTATTTTTACTGGAATTTATTATGTAAACATCATTACAATAATGAGAAATATGGTAGTATATAAATTACTAAAGATTGTTATTATGGTTTATTTAACAACTTGGCCGGAACGCTGTAATAAATAAGTTTATGACATACTTGTTATTAATAAAGAATGCATAGACAGGGATATACATCTTAGTTCCGCTATCGTAGATGGAAAAGGATAAAGCACGTTTTGTCTAATTAAAATTTAAAGCAGAGAATCTGGAGAGTACGTTTTTATGCGGGAGGGAAAACCAATGAAATTTTCACAGGAGGATTATACTGTAACTTTAGAAGGTACGGAAGTTACGTTATTAAGAAAGGAATTTCTCTTGTTAAAATTTTTATATAAAAATAATGGAAGAACATTTTCTAGAGATGAATTGCTGGATGCTGTTTGGCCATTTGAGGAGCCGACGGATCGCACGGTAGACGATCATATTTACCGGCTCAGAAAAAAATTATTCCCTTTCCGTAACATATTATCGATTAAAACTGTGAAAGGTTTAGGTTATTCTTTAAAAATTGAAGATCAAACGAATACGTTATCGATACCAGTTCCAGAGGAGATATCTCGACAGGCAAACCAATTATTTGATACGTATTATAAATATGGACATGGGAAGGCAATAAAAGAATTAGTGACAAATAGAGCATTGGGTTTTCCGATTGACGAGAAGCAAGAAACAGTACTTTTATGGCTGCAAAGTGATTTTGAATCATTGTTGAAAAAGTTGAGTTTAACGGAGAATATCTTCGTTCCTTTACTGCTTTATGGGTTTGTGGAAAGTGATACGAAGAAAGTAATAGACGTGCATAAGGATATTCTTCAAAAGAATATTTTAGTTGAGAATGAACGCATGGATATTAGTTGTTGCAGCTTGCCGATATGGTATATGAAAATAAATAAACCGGACATTTCCATGCAGCTTGTACAAAAAGAATTTCATGCTATAAAAACCAGTGACCATGGATTCATTCCACTTTTACATATTATGAAAACTGTCATTCTATTTTACTCTCAGAAAATGGGAGAAGTAGAAAAAGGACTCGACACAGTAGAAACAGTGCTTATACGTTTTCCGTTTTTAAGAGAAAAAGGCGCCCTAAAGGTAATACAGGGTTTATTTCTAATAGCGGAGGGAGAGCATCAAGAAGGAGAAGACACCATCATTGCAGGAATTCAGATTATTCACCAATCAGGTCACCGCTATTATTTCCTAGTAATATATCAAATACTGGATTTATTACTTCCTAAGGTAAATGCAAATAAAAAACTTATTAATCATTATAAAAAGGAAGCGAGCAACTATTTTAGGAATTCGAAGCTGCACAAGTTAAAATCAGAGATTGAAAAACAAGTTCATTCCTATCTCTGATATTCCTCTGACATTCATCACTTATTCTAATTCTTAGGAAGGTGATGAAATGGAAAAGCAAGTAGCTGAAAAAGTTTTTCTTTGGAAAAACCGTACGTATCTTATGATATTTAGTTCCTATGCGATCTCTACGTTTGGGAAGTTTTTTGATATGCTTGCAGTCATGTTAATGTTTGGTTATGTCTTACAATCAGAACCTTGGATGATTGCTCTTATTCCTGTTGTATACGCA
Source organism: Pseudogracilibacillus sp. SE30717A (assembly GCF_037071985.1). Classification (NCBI taxonomy): domain Bacteria; kingdom Bacillati; phylum Bacillota; class Bacilli; order Caryophanales; family Bacillaceae; genus Pseudogracilibacillus; species Pseudogracilibacillus sp. SE30717A. The sequence continues at coordinate 78,673 of NZ_JAXHDF010000011.1, forward strand.
TTCCCTCATGCTTTATTTAGTCAATTTGCGGGAGTATTTATCGATAAAAATAAAAAGGTAAGAATTATGCTTTTGGCAGACTTATTGACAGCTATTTTTACCGTTATACTTATTTTTATTTCAAATCCATGGGTGATGCTAGGTGTCATTCTTGTACGTTCTTGCTTTACAGTTGTCCATTTTCCCGCCCAGCAGGCACTCGTTAGGCAGGTTGTTCACCCGAACTTAATCCTAAAAGCCGTAACATTAAATGGAACCGTTAATCAATTATCAAAAATTATTGGTCCTTTTCTTGGTGCATCAATTGCAGCAGTTTTTTCTCCTAAGATGAGTTTTGTCGTTTACGCAGCAGCACTTTTGATTTCTGTATGTATACTTCTAATCATTCGCCATGTGGATACGGGTGAACCTGCCATTACTCTTGAAGGAGAAAAGGCAGAGAATGATACTTTCTGGAAAACGTGGAGGAAAGGTTGGACTATTATGCTGCGGTCAAAAGTTTTATTGCTAAGCATTTCTTTTTCTTCTGTTGCATTTTTGTCCATTCAATTAGTAGATGCACAATTCGCTGTATTAACACGAGAACTTTTTCCTAATAATCCTTCTGTTTTAGGGTGGCTGATGTCTGCAGTCGGCTTGGGAGCGGTAGGCATTATGTTGTTCATGAATCGATTAAAAAGAATAAAAAGATATGGGTGGTTTCTTGGAAGCTCAATACTTTTTATCGGTGCAGGACTTTTTTTCATGGGTATGCTATGGCATGGAGCAAGCTTTTGGTGGTTAATCGGTGCCTCGCTTGTGATAGGTGTAGGAACAGGTTTATTTAGTGTAGTCTTTAGCTATATTCTGCAGATTGAAAGCCCGGAAGGAAAGGTGGGGCAGATGTCGGGGATGTATAATTCCCTGACAGGAGTGATTTTACTGCTTGGTCCTATTGCCGGTGGGTTTCTAGTACAATTGTTTGGGGTGTTTAGTATTTTTCAGGTGATTGGAATGTTCACAATAATGATTGGAGTTACTGGTATTTTGTTGGAGAGATTATGGGGGAAAAAGGGTGAAGCGAAGGAGGTTGATGAAAAGGCTGATAAAGGAGAACGGGGTATAGTATGAGTGGGGAAACCCTGGGACATAAGAACAGGCATTTCCCCGTCAATTTTTGTCATACAGATGTAGAAACACCAAACATGATCTTTATCAACCTTAAACGACCTTCATGCAGCTCGTCGCCGTTTTAAGACAAGCATATTCAATAGTATAAATATAATCGTAAAGCCGATTAATACTAAGAAATCATTTGCTATTTCTTGAAAACCATATCCACGGATCATAATATTTTGTAGAGCATCTGTTGCATAAGAAAGTGGTATAACATTACTAATGACCTTAATCCAGCCAGGAGCATTCGATAAATCAAAGATACCACTGAAGAAAAATTGTGGCACCACTGCTACTGGAATGAATTGCAGCAATTGAAATTCTGTTCGAGCAAATGTAGACAGCAACAGTCCTAATGATAAAGCGACCGTTGCTACGATAATATTCATGAATAACAATAACCAGTAGTTACCGAGCCGATCTACATCTAAAATATCCACAATCATAATCTGGATAATAACGGTTTGTATAGCAACAAATAAAAAGAAACCTAAAAAATAACCAAATACAATGGAAGATCGTTTCAAAGGTGTTGCGAGAGTTCTTTCCAAAGTGCCTGATGTTCGTTCCCGAAGGAAGCTAATACCGGCAATAAGAAATACAAATAGAAAGATGAAAAAACCCATTAAGGCGGGGGCAACTTGATCGAACAAATTGGCATTCTCATCATGATATAAATAATTGATTTCTGGTTTTTCCATTGCCATATCTGAATGGGGAAAATCCATATCTATTAATTGACCTGTTTGATACTGGACTTTTTCCAATAAAGGTTTTAGTTCATCCTGAATGTTTTCAAGTTGTTCCTTCATTTTTTCTCCGCGTTCCTTTTGGAAAGTTTGGAGTGAGTGTTGTATAGCTTGAAGCACCAGCGATGTTTTTGTGATGTCAACACCCTCAATTTCAATATAGGGTTTGTTATCTTCCATGAAGAAATAAGCATCGATTTTCTGTGCTTTCATAGCGTTAAGAGCTTTTTCCTGCGAGTCATAGTGAATGATATTTGCTTCGTCTTCTAATGCTTTTTGTAATGAGTCATCGAGATTGATGACACCAATACTCGGTTCATCACTGGAACTGCCCATAATGAAATATAAAAGCCCGAGAACAAACACAGGGGCTAAAAGGAGAAACACAAGTGTACGTTTATCCTTGAAAATCTGCTGGATGACTCGGATGGCAACCGTTAAAATTTGCATTATTCTTCACCAGCTTTCAAAAATGCTTCCTCAATTGACCCGTACATTTGTTTCAATTTTTCTGGTGATCCGGCATCAATGAGTCTACCGTTGGAAACAAGTAATATCCGATCGCAATGTTCAGCCTCATCCATAATATGAGTAGAGATAAGAAAGCCCATACCTTGATTTCGCAAACGATGAAACTCATCCCAAAAAACGCGTTTTAAAGCTGGATCGATACCAACAGTCGGTTCGTCTAAAAAAATAAGTTTTGGCTGATGAATGAGACTGATTGCCAGACTAAGTCTTCGTTTCATTCCTCCAGAATAATGTTGAACTGACTTTTTTGTTTCCTTATCAAGATCAACAAATGACAAGCATTCTTGAATTCTCTCCCTCAGTCTTTTTCCTCTGAGACCATATAGCCTTCCAAAGTAAGCCAAATTTGCTTTAGCAGTTAATTCTTGATATAGAGCATCGGCCTGAGCCATATATCCAATATGTTTCATAGGCTTCAGAGAAGGTTGCTTTACACCGAGCACGTAGATGTCACCCTCAGTCGGCTTTAGCATTCCAATTAGCGCCTTGATCAATGTCGTTTTTCCAGATCCACTTGGTCCAAGCAAACCGACAATTTCCCCTTTTTCGATCGAAAAGGTAACATGTTGTAAAATAGTCTTTTTACCAAACGATTGTTTTACATTCGTGACATCTATCATTCTGACACCTCCAAATTAATTAACAGTTGTTGTTTATATTACATAACGTTGTATAATTAAAGTATTACATGTTTTATTTTGAATTCAATAATCAAAATTAACGATTTGTTCGTTATTTAACAAAACAACCGAATCTGTTTAAAAAGGTGTGAAAAAATTGACTAAAAAGCAAGATCTGAGGGTACAGCGAACTAGAAAATCATTGAATCAAGCACTCCTAACCTTGATGGAAAAAAAGAAATTTTCAACGATTACCATCCAAGAACTAGCAAATGAAGCAATGATTAATCGAGCGACTTTCTATTTACACTACTATGATAAATATGATTTGCTCGAAATATGCGTGAAGGATTATCTTGACGAGATTATGTTAAAACATGTGACGCCGGTTAGACATATTAGAGAAGGCGTCGTTTATACGGATGTTTTTTATGCAATTGTCACGGATATTTTAAAAAGCGTTGAAATTAACGAGCGCTTTTTTCAAATTATGTTTCAATCTAATTGTGATAATCTTATTAAAGATTATTTCATTGAATTAGTGCATGATAAATTCCTACCACAATTAGGAGATATGTTTTCCGGAAGACAATTTGAAAGGCATAAGAACATTACAATTCAGCTAATAGTGTCTGCTATTATAGGAGTGATAACTTGGTGGATAACTTCCGAAGATAGAGAAGGACCTGAAGAAATTGCACAGATAGTTGTCGGTGTGATAACTAAAGGACCTGTCTATGTATTAGGATTGAAAATGAGTGAACCAAATTAGTTAATAGTGTGAAGGTGATTTTCATAGTTTTTATTACAGAAGATTGGTAGGAACACTATGGTAGGTTCATGTTAATTATTTTATCATTCTCTAAATAAAAAAGGAGACAGCGATTCGTAGCTGTCCCCTTCAGATATTAGAAATTTTCCGGTAGATATAAGAGAGGTATGTCAAAGTCTTCCGGAAAAGACTAATCATTTTTACTGTCCAAGTCCGTTCGTTATCACATCGAGATTGTAATTTAAATATTTAATATACGTATCAACTTCATCCCCTGGATTACCAATTTCGTCAGAGTAAATAGGTTTTTCATATATATCAACGCCCGATTCTTTTGATACAGTTTCCATTGGACGCTCATCTACATTTGATTCAAGAAACAGAATTGGTACATTATGTTCTTTAATAAATGAAACTAAAGATTTAATTTGCTCTGGGGAACCATTTTCTTCTGTATCCACTTTCCAAATACATGCTTCTCCCATATCATATCGGTCAAGCATATATTGGAACGCACACTCACTTGTAACGAGCGTTTTATTTTCTTCAGGTAAATCACTAAATTGTTGAGCGTAATTTTGCTCAATTTCGTTCAAACGATCTAAATAATCAGTTGCTCTTTCTTCGTAATAATCTTTATTATCAGGGTCCACTTCAATAAATGCATCGCGCATATCTTCTACCATATGAATCCCGACAACAGGGTCAATAAATGAATGTGGATTTATCTCTTCTTCTTTTGTCGATTCGTCTATAAGATACATTGGCTCGATTCGCTCTGTTAAGCTAAAAACTTTAGATTCATCTTGCCCTACGGAATCTAATAATTTAAAGAACCAACCATCTTTTCCTCCTTCAAGGTTCATACCATTATAAAAAAGAATATCTGCATCGGTAGCTTTTTTTATATCTTCTGGAAGTGGTTCATATTCATGCGGATCCGTTCCTGTAGGCACTAAGTTATGAACTTCCACTTTATCACCACCAACTTCTCGTACCATGTCGGTAATGATGGTAAACGATGAAACGACTTGCAACTTATCTCCACTATTTTCTTCTTCATCGTTATTATTTGTTGAGGTATTATCCCCTCCACAAGCCACAAGTATAACAAGTGCAAAACTTGCGACTAAAATTAGCTTTAATAACTTCCTCATTGTTCCCTTACTCTCCTTTGATTAGTAATATATTTTCCAACTTTCCACGAACAAACAGATTACTTTCCAATGGCGACTTTACGTTTGTTTTTTTGAAGCATACGCCAAAAAGTTCCTTGTCTCGGTGAAAAGAGAAATACAATTATAAATATTGTAGTTGTAGCTAATACAATGATCGGTCCTGATGGTAAATTGTATAAAAAGCTAAAATAAAGACCCAGTATAGATGAAAGAGCACCAAATGATGCAGCTAAAAAGATCATGATCGATAAACGATTTGTTAATAAATAAGCGGTTGATGCAGGGGTAATTAACATTGATACAACTAGAATGACCCCGACGGTTTGTAAAGATGCAACCGTTACTAACGTCAATAAGACCATAATTCCATAATGAATCAATCGTACTTTTAACCCATACGCTGCTGCCATTGTTTCATCAAAACTTGATACGAGCAATTCTTTATAAAATAAGAATACTGACAGTAATACAATTGCTCCAACGATTAACGTAATTAGCATATCTGACGTGCGTACAGATAATACGTTACCGAATAATATTTGGGTTAGGTCAGTTGCACTTTGGGCAGCGGTAATTAATACAATTCCTAGAGCGAACATTGCCGAGAAGACTAGACCAATCGAAGAATCGTTTTTTATCCGGCTGTTTTGGCTGATTACTCCAATTCCTAAAGCAGTCAATACACCTGTAATAGCTGCACCATAAAAATAATTGATACCTAGCATATATGAAATGGCAACGCCAGGTAAGACTGCATGAGAGATTGCGTCTCCCATTAGTGCCATTCCACGAAGTACAATAAAACTTCCGATCACTCCGCAAATAATTCCTACCATTATGGAAGTAATAAATGCTTTTTGTAAAAATTCATATGTCATTAAATCGTGAATAAATTCCATTACACACCTACCCCCAATCCTTGAGGGAAAGAAAGATTCATATTGTAGCAACGTTTCATATTTTCTGTTCGGAATACTTTTTTTACTGGTCCTGCTCCAAATAATTCCTTGTTAATTAGGATGAGATCATCAAAATAATGCTCCACCTTCGACAAGTCATGATGGACGACGAAAATTGTTTTGCCCGCATCACGTAAACTTTTAAGAATATTAATAATCACTTCTTCACTGGCGACATCAATTCCAACAAAGGGTTCATCTAAAAAAAAGAAGTCCGCTTTTTGTGCCAATGCACGGGCAAGGAAGACACGTTGTTGTTGTCCACCGGAAAGTTCAGCGATTTGCCTATTGCTAAAATCTTTCATCCCAACTTCTTCTAAACATTGAGCCGCTAATTCCTTATCCTTTTTACTTGGACGTCTAAACAAGCCAAGATTAGGAAATGTACCGAGCAGTACTGTATCTTTTACAATGATTGGAAAATCCCAATCAATATTGCTCCGTTGTGGTACATAAGCTATTTTTTTTCGTACATTGTCAATAGGCTTACCACATATTTCTACTTTTCCACTGTCTTTTGATATGAGGCCGAGCGCTGCTTTCATCAGCGTTGATTTTCCTGCTCCGTTTGGACCGATAATTCCAATTAAATTCCCAGTCTTAAACGAAAATGAAATATCTTTTAAAACTTCATTACCGTAATAAGATACGCTTAAGTTTTCAACATTTATTGTATCTTGCATTATTTCACCTTCTCACAAATGTTTATATTTATATATATATTCACCTTACACTAAAGTTTTTACCATGTGCAACTTTTACTAAATACATAGTAATATATTTTTTAGTAAAAGTAAATCCTTATATGTAAATTTTTAAAAAAATTTTTGGATCATAGTTTATGTGAAGGTTTTTCAGCGGGACTATTTATCTCTCATTAATAATCATTTTCAATACGCAAAAAAACCCTGCAAACGATAGATGCAGGGTAAAAAATATGTTACGTTACGGCTGGTATGGATTTATATGCACTAACACATCTTCTACTTCTTTATGTGTATCAAGTAGGGCTTGTTTTGCATTTGCTGCAATGGTATGGCCTTCCTCAACTGTTATGTTTGGATCTACACTCAATTTAATGTCGATGATCACATAACTCCCATGGGTCCGCGCCAATAATTGATCAATGCGTAAAACACCGTCAATTGCGAGTACAGTTTTTTTATAGATTTCAATTTCATCTTCTTCCAAAACCTTTTCTAAAATAACAGTAGCAGAACCCTTAATTAATTGATACCCGACTTTGATAACAATGACTGAAACGATAATTCCAGCAACAGCATCTCCGTATACAAGGAAAGGTAAATTAAACTTCTCACCAAGTAATGCTAGTCCAACCCCAGCTAAAGCGGCTAATGAAGATAATGAGTCGGAACGATGATGCCATGCTTCACTTATTAATGCAGTACTTTGATATTTTTTTCCGAGGTAAAATTTATAATAAAATAGGATTTCTTTAATGACAATGGAAATAAGTAAGATGATCAATGCAAGTGTTCCAGGTGCTTTCGGAAGCTCTCCGAAAAATACTTTTAGAGAAGATACACTTATCTCAATTCCTACAACAATGAGTAGTAGGGCAACGATAATCGAGGCAATATTTTCCGCTTTGCCATGCCCATAGGGATGCTCCTCATCTGGTGGCTTATTTGAAATCCTTACAGCAAATAGTATGACTGCAGAGCCGACTATGTCTGATGCCGAATGGAGTGCATCTGCAAGTAACGCTCGGCTGCCGGATAATATACCGCCAATGACCTTTATGATTGTTAAAAAAATGTTTACGATAATGCCAACCCAAGTAGCTATAATAATTGCTCGAGAATTTTCGCGCATGATGTCATCCCTTTCTATTTACTCCTTCTTATCGTAACAGGTAAAAGTAGTGTGGGTCTATAGCAATGATGTTTAAAATAGAAACATCGAAAGGGGAAGTCAATTATGTTTACTGAAGTGAAAAAATCTAGTTGTAATCAATGATTAGTTTGGTCAAAACCTAATCGGTTCATGCAAGAATCGGAACGTGTAAAATTCAGTTAATCCTGTTAGACTAAAGGTAGACATACATAAGCAAGGAGGAAAAAACGTGAAGTTACTAACATTTTATAAAAAAGGAGTACCAGCATTAGGAGTAAAAACAAAAGCAGGTATTATTGATGTTGCAGCTGCTTTAGAAGTTTTTCCCGAAAATGGAGTTTTCACCGACATAATGGAATTGATAAACGGCGGGGAAGAAGCGGTAAGAAGATTGCAGCAATTTATTAATTCATTGGATGATAAAGGAGCAGGATTTGTCAAAAAAGAAGCAGAGATCGAGTGGGGACCGGCCATAACAAAACCAAGTAAAATTCTCTGTGTTGGATTAAATTATCGGAAGCACGCAGATGAAACTAAGTTACCGTATCCGAAAGTGCCGATCTTATTTAATAAATTTGATAACGCTTTAACAGGCCACCAAAGTGAAATAGAAGTCCCTCGTACAACAGAACGCCTTGATCATGAAGTTGAATTAGGTATTGTCATTGGTAAGACAGGAAAGCATATTGATGAAAAAGATGCACTTGATTATGTGTTTGGATATTGCACAACAAATGATCTATCAGCCCGTGATATTCAAAAAAGTACATCTCAATGGATGGTAGGAAAAACAAATGATGGTTTTGCGCCAGTTGGCCCATATTTAGTTACGAAGGATGAGATAGATAATCCGAATGATTTAAAACTGACAACAACGGTAAACGGGGAAGTAAGACAAAACTCTACGACTGCCGATATGATTTTTAGTTGTGAACATATAATCAGTCACATATCGAAATTTATGACGTTAAAACCTGGTGATTTAATTATGACTGGAACTCCAGAAGGCGTTATTATTGGAAGACCGATGAAAGAGCGGGTCTATTTGCAGCCGGGAGATAAGGTTACTGTAGAGGTGGAAAAATTAGGAGCTTTGACAAATACCTTTATTGAAGATAATGAATAAAATGAAAAAAAGAATCTGCATTAAGAGCAGATTCTTTTTTAGTAATTAATACCCTGCTGCAGCTAAGAAAATGAAAAAAATAAAAGATAGAATTATTAAGATTTGTGCTAGAATACCGATAATTCCACAAATTAAGCCTGCAAGTGCCATTCCGTTCCCTTTTTCATTCGTTACTTTAATTGCTTTTTTAGCTTTTACATAGTAGACGATAGCAATAATACCTAAAATGAATCCAACCCATGGGATAACAAGAGATAATATTCCAAGAACTAAAGCAATAATTGCGTTGGTATTCGTTGTTTGTGTCTGAACGTCAGTCATATGTACCTCTCCTTTCTGTATAAATTTCTATTTAACTTTACCATAATAACATATAAATCTCTGATATTTTTTTAAAAAATATAAATATGTATAAAGTCACAGTCATTAGGTCTGATGTATAAGCAAATCCCCTATGCTATAATATGACAATCATTGCAAGTAAATGGGGGAAAATGGTGAAAAGACTTATTCTGTTGATTAGCGGTTTTGTTTTTCTAACTGGTTGTTCATCGATGTTAGATAATATACTTAGTGAAACTTTGGAGAAAGAAGAATCTACAGAAGTCGTTGCCGAAGAGCCACAAGATAATGAAGAAGAAGGTATATCAGAGGAAGGGTTTTGGACGAATTACGGGGTAGATACGATCGAAGAATTTTACGAATTACCGGAAATTGTTGAAACATTGACCATTCCGACGATCGATATAGATTCTCTATTTGGAGAGGATGGGAATTATAAGTATGAACATACCGAACGTGAAGTAGTGGAGAAGTTCATGGACGAGGAAGGAAGAATTTATTTTGATTTTGATGAACATCCAATCCGCAGTGTAAAAGAAATGGATAACAATATTTCTCATATAATGAATTATAGCGATGCTTATATTGATACAATTGAGGCAAAGGCTTACGTTTTACCAGATGATATGATTGATGGAGCATATACTCTATTTATTTCGAATCCTCCATCCGAAGTAAACCAAACAGATACATCAGCGTACCGTTCATGGGAAGAAGCGACCAACTTAGAACGAGCTATTATTCAAATTGTCAATCTGACTGGACCTCTTATCAATGATTTAGGAGTAATGATTGAGAACGATTTATATGAAAGTTCAAGTTTTGATTATATATTAAATGAGTTCTACCAATTAGGGAGTCCTACAGTTATAATTCCCGCTCCTCAAACGTTTTATGATACGCAATTATATGAGAATATGCAGATGATGCATGCTCTTTGGGGTGAAGTTGGTAAATTTGAGTATTCCGAAGATCGTAAGGAAGAATTTGACGAATTGTATACTAAATTGAGGCAAGAAACGAATAATTTAATTGTTCGAGTCAATCGCACATTAAGTGAAGATTTAGATTAGTAATTGGTTTTGAAGCATTAATTATTCGTTAGCACTTGTTTAATTGACTTTCGTTATATTCAATTGTAAACTATATGGTGAGAAAAATTATTGAGGTGACGAGATGATACAGGCAACTTTAACAATCGGTGCTGTTTTAACAGTAGCATTACTTCTTGTAAGTATTATTCTTGTAAAAGTAACGCCAAAGAAAAGTTATGCTACATATTTCCCTGGATTTATTTTCTTTGCAGCAGGTCTTATTCTTTTATTATTTGCAACAATCTTAGATCGTATCTGGATCATGGGTGCAGGTTTAGGTGGTTGGGGAATTGCATGTTTATTTGCAGCCGTAATCAGCTTAATGGTAACAGCGATATTCGATACTTTCAGACAAGAAAAGACTGCGTAATGAAAATAAAAGCTTGTTCAACCATTCATCAGGTTACAAGCTTTTTTATTTTGCCCATTTTTTGTTCTAAAGACGGAAAGTCTCGGCATAGTATTTATTTAACTTTTCTCATATCGATAATATGTAGTCTGCTTTCCTCTACTCTTTATTTTTCAGTAAAAATGTTTGCCCATCCCTTTGTTCGATTATACGTTCTTTCATTAATCGACCGAGCGCTCGCTTAAATGCAGATTTACTCATTTGGAATGTTTTTCGAATTGCTTCTGGTTCACTTCGATCACCAAATGGCATATTCCCATCCTTTAATTTTAAATATGCTAAAACTTTTTCCGCATCATCATCCATTCGCTCATGTTTCAATGGCATTAGAGAAATATTTAACGTTCCATCTTCCTTTACTTCAATAACCCTTCCGGTAACTTTTTCTCCAAGACGAGGTTCTTTCTCTAGTTCTGTATGATGGATAAATCCGCGGAAATTTTCATCGGTAATGATCACTATACCTTCACGGTCTACTCGAATTGCTCGACCGGTAACTTCATCGTTTAATTCAATTTCTGTAGCGAACCCATATAAGTCGTTGAAGACTTTCTGGGAAGCAGGGACTGCAAGTAAACGCCCCTTTTTATCAAGTGATAAAGTGACATACAGTTGATCATCAGGGAGGGGCCAGGCAGTTTGAAATAAAGGAAGATCATCACTGGAAACAAGTACTTCTTCAGCCATTCCAATATCTACAAATACACCCAAATTCGGAATAACATCCTTTACTTTCACCCAATCATAACTCCCAATGATCATTTTAGGAAGTTGCATTGTTGCTAACAGATTCCCTTGTCTGTCATGATATAAAAAGACATCGATCAATTGTCCCACTTCTACTTCACCTATAATAAAGTCGAATGGCAATGTGGCTGTAATTCCTGATTTTTTTACTTGATAACTAGTTTGCGTTTTATTAGAAACGTTCATTGTATGTATAGTTCCAACCTCTAACATAGTACAACCTTCTTTCGTTATAATGGAAAAGGGATACCCTATTAATAAGAGTACCCCTTTATTATGCAAAGTAACACATGCAGTTTATTTTTACACGCTACATGCAAACGTGTCATTTTAACCCTGAAATAAATCAGGTGGGAAATCTCTATTTAGTTTAACGTCTTGTTGACTTGAAATTTCACTTATACCGCGGTCTATGTTCCACTGGTGTTTTCTAACTTAAGCAACGTAAGCCCTACCTACTCTTACGTCCTTGCGACCCTATAGTCGCGCCAGTGTGAATAAGCATCTCTAAAAACAATTGTAGAATGCCAGTTACTTCATGGTTACTTCAACTAATATAGCTTCCCACAGAATTTATTATTTGTCAAGCGCTTTTTCAATTTGGTTCGCTAGGGTTCTCATCCAGGATGATTTTTCATTAAAGTATGGATCGGTCAACTATCCCGCCGTTAAAATTTCACCATCGCCGATAAATGGATTTGTCCCGCCGTTAAACTTACACAACCGCCGTTATCCGAATGTAAATCGCCGAATAAACCTCTTTTCATGCCTTAGTACTTATTCAGAGTATTCCGCAGTCAATTGGGTAACGAACAGATGCTATTCATTCCCTAGTTCGTGTTCTTAGCTGTAATAGGATAACGAATAATCCCTAATCGTTATCCAATCCTTGTTCCTATCAGTTGTAAGGTAACGATTAAGTTAGTCTTCTCCGTGCAAGGAAAACGTTATAACTATTCATAGACTGCTAAATAAAGGTTTTTCTTTTCTGCTTTTTGCATAGAAATAAGTGGCAACAAAACTTAGAAGAATTAAGATGGTAGCTAGTGCACCGCCTTCAGGTCCAAACGCTCCACCAGTAAAAAGATCATTAGTGCTAGTCATTTCGATTTTGTACATTCCGTAAGGGGCGGTGCCGCTTACTGCAAACCCAAACACATTCCCTTGGAAAAAATTCCACGTAATATGAAAACCGATCGGCAATAATAGACTTCTTGTTACATCAAACATATAGGCAAACAGAAGCCCGACAAGTACTATATTAATTAGTCCAAAAATACTTACATTTGGGTTTGTAGCATGTGCAATACTGAAGATGAGTGCGGAAACAATATAAATGAGCCATTTATTATTCCCTCTTTCCATCATTGTTTTCATTACATACCCTCTAAAGAACATTTCTTCAAAAAATCCAACAAGAATAAATAGGATAAGATACGAAAATGTGAACGTAGTAATTACGGGTTGAGATAGACTGTTTAATAAGTTGATATTCCCAGTAACTAATAAAATAAAGAAGATTACTGTCATTGAAATTGCCCCTAAAAAAAGTCCGAAAAGTAAATCTTTGGTCGGCCCTCTAAGTCCTAAATCTAATGGATATTTTTTATTAATTGCTCGCCAAATTACTAATGTTGCAGCAATACCTCCAAAAGTTGCTGCCCCTTGTGTCATAAGAATCATCCAAGGATTGTTAATTGAATTCATATCAATTTCCACCGATACCTCACCTGAAGAGATCTCTAATATGGAAAGCAATGTCATGCCTGGGAGCATAAAAATTGCTTGGCCCATAAACATAAAGAAAAAAGCAATAAGAATAATCCATCCTGAACGTACTTGACCAGCATTATTTTTAAACATTTTCTTCATCCTTTCTAAAATCATTTTCGATTAAAAAGCTTAAGGGTCACGAACCAAGAAGCTAGTAAGATAATCGCTGTGATTATCCCAAGCATTATGTATGGCTGAAATGGTAAATACTTTTCTACAAGTAAAATAAAACCTCCATCTAAATCATTTAAAAGGATTTCATCTTCCATATGAAGGACATTAAATAATTCAATTATAAGAAGAGTATTTCCTGCCCCGAATAATGCTAGTATAATTCCAAAAGACAGATTAATTGAGTTAAAAAGTGTAATTATTGGAATGCTTATTGCAATTATAGTGCAGCCAATACAAAATAGTACAAAAATATCCTTCCAATTATAAATATAAAGTGTTCCGCCTTTCAGAGGTTCTAATAACACCATAATTCCTAGTTGCATGACAAGGATCATAAGTATAATAAGGACACTGAAAAGATACCGACTAGTAAGGATAACTTCTTTTTTTACAGGAGTACTAATAAAATACCGATTAACCTTATGTTCCGCATCATCATAAAACACGGGAAGAAACAATGCAAATAAGCAAACTACAAAGATAAACGTTGATGGCAGAGTGATGAAATAGGCTAGAAAAAGGAAGACAGCTATGCCAATATAAGTAGACCATCTATGAAGTGAAAAATCTTTTTTAACAAATGTGAGCATTGTTTAACCTCCTTTTAAATGATATCTTTCTTCGAAAATATGAAACAAGATAAAATATAAGAAACGTATAAAAAGATCCCTGAAAAAGTGAATAATGCGAGCACCTGTTGAAAATCGATGAATTCCAAGGTAACGAAAATCAAAAAATTAAACATGTTCTTTGGGTTTATTAGTAATAAAATAAACACGAATGTCGATAAAGCCAACACTGCAAAATGGACAACTACACGTATCCAAATAGAGTGGAATAGATAGTAAATTGGGAGTGAAATAGAGATCAGAATACAAAGAGCTGTATACTTTAATAAAAAGAGTGTCATACTTTCTTGGTGAAAAAGCGTAAAATCAACCATATAAAATACCGTATAATTCAGGAAAATAAATAAGAATCTCGCCAATACAATGTGATTTCTTTTAACAGGAGTACTAATTAGTAAACGATTAATATGTGTTAACTGATCTGAATAAAAAGAGATCGCGATAAAGTACATAAACAAAAAAAGATAAGTGCCTGAAGGAATATTTGGTAATTGCAGCAGATAAACAATAAGTAAAAGTAAATAGGCCATTCCGATAATTTTCCAGCTAATGAGAAAATCACGTTTCAGTAATTGGCACATATTACTGTCCTCCTTTGACGATGAAATACATAATATCTTCAAGGGTGGCCTTTTCGATAACGAGTTCATCTGAAAAATCAGCAAATAAAATCGGGTCTCCTTCAAATAATGCAGTAAATCCAATGCTCGTTTCTTGAATACCTTTAAATAAATTACGGATATCTTCATCTAGAAATTCGAGCTTTCCCTTTACGACATGAAATTGTTCACGGATTTGCTCCATAGACTGCTGAAAAATAATTCTTCCTTCATGAATAAAAACAATATAGTCGGCAATCCGATCTAAGTCAGTCGTGTTATGAGTGGAAAAGAAAATCGTCTGTTCTTCCCTTATCATTAAGTTTTGCAACAGATCGAGTAATTCCCTGCGAAAAATCGGGTCAAGTCCAGCAGTCGGTTCATCCATCACAATAAATTCTGGTTCATGAGCTAGTGCGAACAAGAGGGAACATTTCATTTTCATTCCTTTAGAGAATTTTTTAATTTTTTTATTTAACGGAAGATTAAATTCCTGAAGATGTTCATGAAAAACTTCTTCATTCCAATTTTCATACAAAGGAGCAATAATTGATTTCATTTTTTTAATCGTAAAGTCTCCATACATAAATAATTCATCGTAAACGAAACCAATTTTTTGTTTCGTATGATGGTTCTTATGAGAATCGCCATAGATAAAAATATCTCCATTATCTACTTGTAAAATGTCCATCATCATTTGAATTGTAGACGTTTTTCCGCTTCCATTAGGACCAATAAATCCTGTTATAAACCCTTGTGGAATGGAAAAATTGAGTTCTTTTAGATGGAATTCATCTCGTTTTTTTGATACATTACTAAACTCTACCACATTCATTTGATCAAACCTCCTCGTAATACATGTCTAGTAGTTCCATTAATTCTTCTTTTGATAAACCTATTTGTTTACTGGAGGAAACTATTTTTTCGATTTCATTTTCAAGTTCCCTCATTTGCCATTCACGTAAAACATGTGGTTGCTGTCCTGCAATAAATGTTCCTCTGCCAACAGTAGAGATGACATACCCTTCACGTTCCAATTCCTCATAAGCTCTCTTCGTTGTAATAACACTAACTTGTAAATCTTTTGCCAGAGCACGCATAGAAGGGAGGGCATCCCCTTCTTGAAGTTTACCGGTAAAAATTTGCTGTTTTATCTGCTCTTTAATTTGTTGAAACAATGGCACTTTACTATTTGCAGCTAAAATAATATTCACAAAATATCTCACCTCGAATAAATATCGAAATATTGTACATATACATTATATACAATATTAACATTATATATTTTTTTGTTCAAGTTTATTTTACAAAGAGATATGATACACTAAAAATAACTTTCAAGATAAAAGGAGGACGTTCCGATGGATCTCGGATTAACTGGAAAGTCAGTTATTGTTACAGGTGCAAGTCAAGGGCTTGGAAAGGCAATTGCAATTGAGTTTGCAAGAGAGGGTGCTCACGTATTTATAAGCAGTCGAAGTGAAGACAAGTTACAAGTAGCAGTTCAGGAAATTCGTGAAATGACAGGAAATAAAGAAGTGAATTATGCAGTATGTGATATGCGAAATGAAAATCAAATTCAATCACTCGTCCAAAAAGTAGTTGAAAAACAACATACGGTCGACATACTCATTAACAATGCGGGCGGACCTCCAGCGGGGCAATTTATGGATATGAGCGATGATGATTGGTATGGTGCCTTTGAACAAAACTTACTTAGCGTTGTGAGAGCGACGAGGAAAGTGATCCCTTATATGAAGAAACAAGAAAGAGGACGAATCGTTAATATAACGTCATCATCCATTAAGCAGTCAATTGATCAATTAATTTTATCCAATACGATGCGTCCAGGTGTATTAGGGTTAACAAAAAGCTTAGCGACCGAATTTGCTGCGGATAATATTTTAGTGAATACAGTTGGACCTGGGAAAATTGCAACGGATCGATTGATGGAGCTTAATGAAAAAGCAGCAGAAAAGTCAGGAAGGTCAATTGACCAAATCAACGAAGAATCTATTGCTGAAATACCACTTGGAAGGTTGGGAGAACCAGAAGAGTTTGCAAAAGCGGTTGTGTTTTTGGCTTCTTCCGCCAACACGTATATTACGGGACAAGCGCTAATCGTAGATGGCGCATCTGTGAAGGCACTGTAACGAACAGAATTTTTTGTTTAGAGTGGGTATCTCGGGAAATTATTTAGTTGGGTGGACTAGATTAATTTGCGGAAGGAGGTTGGGACATCAGCTAGAAAGAATTATTGAAACACGAATGATTACGTTTATAATAGTCGCTACAGAAATATACTTCGCTTTCACCACTGGCATAAGAGCGACATCTATTTAAGCCGCACTATCGCTTGCTTTAATAGTGTCTTCTTTACCGCCAGCGCTAATAAGCCTCCTGCCCCGGCAAGGGGTATGCAGACGTTGCCCACAAAGGGCGGTTTTAGTCTGTAATCTTTCGATATTTGTCGCCTTTCAGTGACTTATCGAGGCTTTTCTTCTGGCAGGAGTCTCCGCATATTTCTTTCGCTAACTTGAAATATTGTTCGTGTTTCATATCTACTATTTTGTTTTGTCTCAACCAACTCCACTAGTTATTCGTTTGTGTCCCCTGATGGAACGAATATTTTCCTTTGCCAGTGATGGTATGCATATAAAATAAGGACAACTACTATTTCTATAAGAAACCATTGCCAATTTTTAATTTGGAATGTTGCAACACCCATAAATTTATCGATGATCCAATGAAGACCTATAAAAGCCCAAAAAGCATTTACAATTAATTCCGTTAACATAAAAAGCCAGAAATTATGTGATGTAAAATAAAAAATCCATAGAGTAGCGATTGCATACCCTCCATAAGTGAAAGAAGTATTTGTAATATATCCCCAAGGCATGATGTCAATATGGAGAGTCCACCATCCATACGTATAAGCTATTTCAAAGAGAATTGTTGTGAGTAAAGCAGTTAGAATGGTGACTGGCATATACCGCTTTATATCAGACTTTTTCATAAAAAATAATGACAACCAAGGAAGGATTAGAACCATCCATAATAACACCTTAATAAACATGTGAAACACCCCATCTAAAAATTCTAATCATAGGTTTCCAAGTTTTTTAATTGTTATACAGGTGTTAATCAGCTACAGGCAATTATGGGGTGATTTTATGCGTGTTAAAAAATGGATTTTGTTGAAGTGCTTATCTGTTTTATCCTTGAACATATGTTCATTTTACTTATATTGTTGGAAGTTATATACTAGCCTTGCTAAGGAGGAAAAGGATTTTATCCTGTTTGATCCACATTTTTAGTCACCAGCATTTTTAAAGAGTTTAAGCATTACTTATGGGACAAAATTAATGAGTAATTAAATCAAGGGGGATTTTAAAATGGCAAAAGATCGTTATCAACAAGGTTTAGAGAAATTAAAGGAACTAACATTATCAGGCGATGAGAACCCAACTGGTGAGATGGACATTGGTGAAGGCTTTAAAGATATTGCTCCGGATTTAAGTAAATATGTCGTTGAATTTGCTTTTGGAGAAATTTACTCACGTCCAGGATTAGATAATAAACAAAAAGTGCTTACAACTATTACAGCCCTTGTTGCTCAAGGAAAACCGCAGATTGAGATGCATATCAAGACAGGGCTTAATGTTGGTTTAACACCGGACGAGATTGTCGGTTGTATTATGCACCTCATTCCCTATACAGGTTTCCCAAGTGTTCTGAATGCATTAACAGTTGCTAAAAAAGTTTTTGCAGAACGTGGTGTATCTGTTACAACATCGGACGAATAAAGTTCATTAATGTTATTGTCGGTTTGGAGTATTGGGAAGAAGCTGGTTTATTTAAACCAGCTTTTGTTCGTACAACATATTATGCTTAATATGTGAGGACTTAATATGATTTTATGCAAAACGTTTAAGAATACCCCTTCAACTAATATTTAGAGACGGGAAAAAATTGCTACCTCTACTCTAGAGCCTGTAATAAATCTTCTTTTAAATCTTCCACATTTTCAATGCCAATGGAGACACGTAATAGATTAACTGGAGCCATCGTCGTGCTTCCTTCCACGGAAGAACGGTGTTCAATCAGGCTATGTGTTCCTCCTAAACTCGTAGCCCGGATAAATAATCGTAATTTTGCTGCAACAGCTATTGCTTCAATCTCGCCACCTTTTACCTGAAAGGACAGCATCCCACCAAACGATCTCATCTGCCGTGCTGCAATAGAATGTCCCGGATGGTCGGAAAGCCCAGCATAATGAACGGCTTCAACATTCGGGTGATCATCTAAAAATTTTGCAATTGCTGCTGCATTTGAACAATGGACCATCATACGAGGGGCAAGAGATTGCACGCCTCTAAGTGCCAGCCAACAGTCGAAAGGAGAAGGCACAGCCCCTTTTGCCTGCTGCCATGCGCGCAGATTGGTCAACATAGCACTTTCCGATCTTGCGATAACAGCACCGATCATTAAATCGCTATGACCCCCTATATACTTTGTCACCGAATGGATCGAAAAATCAACTCCAAGTTTTAAGGGTAGCTGCAGAACTGGGGTTGCCCATGTATTATCAACAGCAGTATAGGCACCAGCCTCTTTTGCTAATTTAGTAATAGCTTCAATATCAGTAATTTTTAGTAGTGGATTAGATGGTGTCTCTATCCAAACGAGACCAGTTGGTGCACTATTTATTGCATTCTCAACTTCATGAAGATCTGTCATGTCGACAATGAAAAAATCAAATTTTGATCCAATATCAGTCTCCGAAAGAAGGGAACGAATACCAAAGTACATATCGTTTGGCATGATAATCCGACGGGGTTTATCTGTAGGAAGTGACTCGATTACTGACGTGATTGCCGCCATTCCTGATGAGAATGTAACACAGTCATATCCGTCCTCAAGCGATGTAAGGCACTCCTCCAGAGCAAGTCGATTAGGGTTAGCTTCTCGACCATAGATAAATTCATTTGGATATGAACCATCCCCAGCTCGTTCGAATGTCGTGGATAGATAGATTGGTGTAGTTACAGCACCAGTTGATCCATCAACTCGGCGACCCGAGTGAACAGCTTTCGTTTCAAAACGCATACAAATTCCTCGCTTTCAAAAATTAGTGTTATGATGTGAGATTTTAAATAACTGTAAATGGTTATCTAAGAAAATACTTTACTTTTTTAAGGTTTTCTTTTTTAAAACTGTTTTCATTTGAGCTGCAATTTCCTGCTCATTTTCTCTTGTAGATTTTTCCAGTTGTGAAATAACAAGCTTTAATCGCTCGGCAGAATGATGTTGACTCAATTTTGCTGTTCCTTCTATTTTTTCTATGTTGATTTTGAACCCAACAATGCCTTTTGCTTGCCCCTCTAAAAAACGTCCATCCAAGTCATCCAATTGATAGGAACTATTTGGCTCCTCATATTTCAATACAATCTGATGAAGGGAATCCATCATTTCCTTCCCGTCGATGATTTCAACCTTTCCATATACATGAACAGCTACATAATTCCAGGTTGGGACGGCTTTATTTGTTTCATACCAGGAAGAGGAGATGTAACAGTGCGGTCCCTGAAAAACAGCAAGTACCTCCTGTTCCGCTAAATCTTCCCATTGTTTATTCGGTTTAGCAAAGTGGCTGTACAAATATTTTTTTTCGTTATCTAGAATCAATGGTAGGTGGGTCGCATATGGATGACCTTTGTGTTGAGAAAATAATGTAGCGAAGCTGTTTTTTTCTATTATTTCATAAATTACTTTTTCATCTTTAATTTCAAATTGTTTTGGAATATACATGAACATCACCCCTCATCTAATTTCATATCTGAAAATATGTTATCGTCCTTATAAAATATAGTATGATATAAATTGACATTTAAAAAGATACAGTTTGAAATAAATTAGTATGTCAGGAGAGATTAAGTATGAAAAATTATCTTTTTGTCTTAAAGGAAGGCTCTCCCAAATATAAACAAATCTACGAGCAGTTTAAATCATTGATTGAACAAGGCAATGTGAAAGCGGATGAACAATTACCCTCGATTCGGCAACTTGCTGAATCCTTACAAGTAAGTCGTAATACAACCTTAACGGCATATAATCAACTTGTGGCAGAGGGATATATTCGCGGGGAAGGACGAAAAGGCTTCTTCGTAAATCCATTAGAGCCTTCATTATACGAGGAGCCACCAATCTTACCTAACAAAAAGAAGCTAGAAAAGAAGTCATCTATTCGTGTCAATTTTCGGACAGATGTTGTAGATCAGTCTCATTTTCCCCTAAAACGATGGAGACGAATAGCGAATCAGATCTTGACCTTACCGGAGAGCTATCGATATGGGGAGCCCTTTGGAGAAATAAGTTTACGTGAACAAATTGCCACATACTTACTTCAATCACGTGGAGTAAGAACAGATGAAAATGCCATTATAATCGGAAGCAGTACACAACAAATACTTATCAATCTAGGACATATACTTCAGGAAGATTATTCAAGTATTATCGTAGAAGATCCAGGTTTCGATGGTGCCAGAGAAGCATTTCAATTCCATTATTTTGCGCTTGAATATTTGCCGGTAAACGAAACAGGTGTAGATCTTTCACAACTTAATCAAATGAATTCAGGCTTAATTTATGTAACACCGTCTCATCACAGTCCATATGGGGTAAGTATGACTATTCAACAACGACAAACACTTATTAAATGGGCAAACAAGATACAGGGATACATTATTGAGGACGACTATGATAGTGAGTTTCGATATACAGAGCAGCCCTTTCCAGCACTTGCTTCTATTGATGCAACAAGAGTCATTTATTTAGGAAATTTCTCAAAGTCTTTTCTTCCGGGACTGCGTATAAGCTATATGGTGTTACCTGACCCCCTTTTAACCCGATATAAAAAACAATTCCGGAATTTCGAAAGTTCCACTTCAATTTTTAGCCAACTGACTATGGCCAAATTTATGGAGAATGGGGAATGGAGTCGGCATATTAAGCGGATGCGTCTCGTTTATAAACGAAAAATGACATTCCTTGTTTCATTATTAAAAAAGCATTTTGGCCAAAAGATATCAATTATTGGCGAACAATCCGGTTTGTACGTGCTAATTAAGTTATATCTTAGGGTTTCAGAAGAATGGCTAATCGAGCGAGCTTTTTCTAATGGTGTTAGCGTGCGGCCAACTTCAATCTACTTTATAAAAAATCATTCGGAACATCCGATAATAAAAATAGGATTCAGCGGTCTTTCTTTTGATGAACTCGAAGATGGTGTAAATCTTTTAAAACAAGCATGGTTATAAACATACCTATTTCGAAGAAAGTAGAGAATATGGTGTAAATCGTGTACTGAATATTACTTTGGAATTGGACTTATTCCATCCTATAGGTATTACTTTCACAAAATCTATAGCATTGGTTTAATAAGCTATGAATTAAAGTAAAAGTAATATGTTAAATATTTCTAATATAAAAAGAAGAAGGTCAAGAGTTTTACACTCCTGACCTCGCTTCTGAAATTAATTTCATTTGTAGCACTATAATAAGTCGTAAGCCTTGATAAGGCACGTACGGTTTTTATGAGGGGAAGCCTTGAAAAAGGTTACCCTACTTTATTTCAAAAAATATTAAATGCACCAATGCAGATTAATAGAATTGGTGGGAAGTAGGTAAGTTTAGCCATTGCTTTGTTTTGAGATAATAAAAATCCTATTTTTATTCCCGAATAAACAAATACTCCACTCATGGTAGCAATTAAAATGGTTGTAAAAATAGGAGAGTAGCCTAACATAGCCGCTCCTAATCCTGCTCCAAATGCATCCATCGCCAGTGCGGTTCCTAAAACAAGTGCTTCTCCAACGGAAATAGTCCCGGAACGATCTTTATCTGCCTGGTGTGGGTCTGACATAACTGATTTAAAATGATTCATTCTTGAAAGGGAACTTTTTTCTTCTCTACCTTCAATATTCACCCTCTTTTTTTCACGTTTATGTGAACGAATAATGGAGCACAAAACGAATACTCCAAGTGCAATTAAAATAGAACTTCCTAAAATACTAGTGATTTCAGGTGAAATAAACATCCGTAAAATATGACCAATGAGCATGGAAGTGATGACGATGATTCCTGAACAGAACATAATAACTAATAATGCTGCAAGAGATATTTTGATTTTACGCATGCCATACGTTATTCCTACTCCAAACCCATCAATACTTACTGCAATGACGATGGAGATTAGATTCATATAATAAATCATTTTTGACCCATTCCCTTGAACGACATAATTGATGATGTAGGGTTATGTTATGTGAAAATGGACCAAAATGTGTCGTATTCAATCTGTACAGATGGGTGGCATTTTAGGTGTTTATCAAGGTTTCGCACTAGCTTCTAATGATAAAAAGGCACTGAACTTATCACGCTGTTAATCATTTGTTCACCAGCTATTTCCCATCTGCTTCTATCTTCTATTTGAGCATCTCGATCAATAGGCTCTTGAAATTGTGCAAATCCAGTTGCGGCGAGCAAAGAATCAGAATTTCGATCTAGTCCAATATGAACAATATGTTTAATTACGTAGGGCTGTTCAAATTCAAGTAAGGCATCACGGTCATCCAACATACCTTTCACAACGGAAAATGGTAATCGAATATAAATGGTTTCTCCGTTTTCTCGCCAAAGCACAGAGTCAAAATAACCGGCATGATATTCCCATGCACTACCTAACGTAAATCCAAGCTTCCTAGAATTATTCTCCATATGACCGAAGTAAGTTCTTTTTCCTTCAATGGCAGAGTTTTCAAGTTTAATCATTCACCATTTCTCCTTGCTAAGTAATTTATTTCCTATTATGAGAGATAAATGTATCTGATATACATCTTAGTTCACTTTTTGCTCTCCATTAACTTATTAAATAAGTCTAAATAACTACTAAATTCGACATTTCACTACATTATTAGTAAGAAAATACTAATAATACTAAAGATTAGGTGGGAGATATGGTATAGTGGATAAAAATGGTTCATTGATTGAACTCATTCTAAAGATAAATGATAAAATCAAAATTTGATGCAGCTTAGGGGGATGGACATGAGCAAATTAATTAATAAATCAGCGGCACGAAAAGCATTAGCGAAAGTAGAAAAGGTAGCTAAGCAGATCAAGCCACTCATTCAAAAAGAGAATGATTTTGAGTCTAATTATGATACACTGCATGAAATTTTACGCAAGGAATTAAAGCGAGATGAGTACTTTGTTATCGTAGATACAGAAGGAAAAAGTTTTATCCATACTAACCGTTTGCTGGAAGGGACAGCCTTTACTGATGAAGTTGGTTTAAAAGCGGCAAACACAAAAGAACCTTTATTACAGGTATACGAAAGACTGACCGGTGAGTTGCTTGTTGATGGTTCTTGTCCATTAATTGAAATAGATGGGAAAGCATTTAATTTACGGATAGGCAGAATCATTCATCAACAGTTTATCGTACCATTTTTAAGTGCGATTTCTTTAATCCCGGCATTAGCTATTTTTCTGTCAACTTTTTTATTATCCATACCTTTAGAAATTGGTGCAATTTTAGCAGGGGTATCGCTGATCATTACCGGCATTTTTGCATACATTTTATATAAGTATATTATGAATGGAATTAATTCATGGCATCAAGTAACGAGAAGGATTTCTGCAGGAGATCTTACTGCCGAAGTAACAAATCGCTCTCGAACTGAATTTCATCAAATAGGATTTGAAATTAATAAAATGGCAATTGGAATGAAAAAAATGATTGAGGAGTTAAGCAACTCTTCCGAAATTATTCATAAAGTAAGTATTGATCAGGCAGAAGAATCTGCAAATCTTTCCACGACTTTTACACAATTAGGTGAAACGATGCAATCATTTCAGGCAGGTGCTGAAGAGCAGTTAGCTTCTTTACAATCAGCAAGTGCGATGGTTCATACGATGATTCGGGGAGTCAATGAGATGGAAGATCGGATTAAAGGGACATTAGAAATTTCCGAAGAAGCATCTGCAGTAGCCGAAGATGGTAATAATGCAATCGTTCATTCGGGCGAAAAAATGCAGCAATTGGAAAATGCCATTAATCATTCAGCTCAGAAGATCAGCGAAGTAGCCGAAGATGTGAATCAAGTCATCCAAAAAGTTTCTGCTATTACGCAAATTGCCGAACAGACAAATTTGTTGGCTCTCAATGCCTCGATTGAAGCGGCTCGAGCAGGAGAAGCAGGAAGTGGATTTTCCGTCGTCGCAAATGAAGTTCGAAAACTTGCTGAAGATACGAATGAATTTGCTGGAGACATCTTCACGCAATTAGAAAAAACCCGAGAAGAAATGCGCGAAGCAGTAGAGCAAGTAGAATCTAATTCTGAGGCCATACGGGAGGGCGTTGAGATTGTCAAAATTGCCGGAGCATCGATTGAAAAGTTAAATAATGCATCACTCCAATCGAAAACGGCGGTGCTGGATAACCGCGAGTTCGCAGATACGCTCATAAAAGATGGGGAAGAATTAGAAATGATCATCGAAGAGGTTAACCGAATAGCTGAAAGTTTTACCGATCAAATCGTCGAAACGGTTACAAACATGGAAGGACAAATTGAAGGAGTCCAACTGCTAGCTGCAGATGCAGAGACATTAACAGATCAAGCGAATGTTTTAAATAGAACTGTCCATCGATTTAAAGTAACAAAGTGAACTGATTCATAGCTGTTTATGAAAGATGAAAAGTTTTCAAACATCTTTCAAAATAGTTTACGAACATAGTCTTTGTCGTGTATGATGTAGTAGTAGAAGGTTTAAAGTGATACGAGGGAGGTTATTATAGGTGGCTTTCGTAATTTTAGAGCCGTGTGCTGCTGAAAAATCTGGTGAATGTGTGAGCGTTTGTCCTGTAGATTGTATTGAAGAAGGACCAGATCAATTTTATATAGATCCTGATATTTGTATCGACTGTGGTGCGTGTGTTGCAGTATGTCCAGTTGATGCCATTGTTGAAGAGTATGACCTGCGCCCAGAAGATGAAGTATATTTAGAAAAAGCAGAAAAATTTTACGCGAATCGTTAAAATATAAATACGTAGAAATCCCTTTCCAGAAACATTGTTTTCCTAGAAGGGATTTTTTTGTTTGTAAATATAATAATAATAGAAAATGTATGGCAAATAGTATTTCGTACAAAAGTAGAGTTTTGTGCGAATTTTTTAGTTGGATATTCTATTAGGATATCTTCAAATAAAATAAAAAGAAAAAATGTAAAAATTCCGTCAAATCTATTTTGTTATTATCATTGCTAATATGTTACACTCGTGGAAAGTAATGGAGGTGGGAGCGTTGAGTAAAACGATTTTATCTATCGAAGACTTATCTAAAACATATCAAACTGCGGGTGGTTTAGTTTCTGCGCTAGACCATGTTTCTTTCCAACTGCAGGAGGGCGAGCTGTTAGCGGTCATGGGGACGAGTGGGTCTGGAAAAAGTACACTTTTAAATCTCATTGGAGCAATGGATGAACCGACAACAGGTGTAATCAAAGTAAATGGAATATATGATAAAACAATGTTTAAGGAACCTAAGGCAACCATTTACCGAAGAGAAAATATTGGCTTTATTTTTCAGTCTTTCAATTTATTAAAAGACTTATCGGTGGAAGAAAACATCGCACTGCCACTGATTTTAAAAGGAGAGAAGGATGGGGTTGTGAAAGAAAAGGTCTCCAAAATGCTCAAAATTATTGGTCTGGAAGAATGGCGTACGCACCGTCCAGTTGAATTATCCGGTGGACAACAACAACGTGTCGCAATTGGAAGAGCATTAATCACATCTCCGCCAATTATCTTAGCAGATGAACTCACTGGAAATCTGGATTTTAATACATCAACCGATATTTTACAAACATTATTAAAAATGAAGGAAGCGTTTAACCAAAGTATTATTATCGTGACACATGATCCTTCTGTTGCAACCTATGCTGATCGAGTATTATTTTTTCATGATGGGAAAATAGTTGATGAATATACGTGTACAGAGGAAACAGAAGATATGAATGCCATCTTACAAAAGTTTCAGCGGATTTTGGAGCGTCCGGCATGATTGATTCAATACAAGCAATTGCCAGTAGGTTTTTTAGGAGAAATAAGTTAATAGCTTTTACCTCCATTATCGGAGTGATGATTTCCATAACATTAATCATTACGATGGTCGTATTTGTAACTGATGCCAAACGTTCACTTGTTGAAGAAGTAGAAAAAATGTACGGCAAGATGGATCTTGCTGTTGGCTATAATCCGGAACAGAATCTATTTATTGATGAGAAACTTAGTGGAATGATTAATAGTCTAGAAGGGGTAGAGGAAACGTCGGAAGCTTTTCTCGCTCATTATTTTATTGATGATCTTCAAGAACGTTTTTATACCGTTGGAGTGGAGGATGATTCCCTTGCCAAAAGCAGATATCATTTTAGAGAAACGATCCATGCTGATGAAGTAAGCTTAAATAACGCATTAGCAACATTGCTTCACACAACGCCTGGTGATCAAATTACGGTCGAAGGAAACGATTATACAGTAAAAGAAATTCTTCCTGATCTTGAAGAAGCGGGACAGGTCACTGACATACTGTTAATAAACCGGCAAGCGATGGCAGAGCAGGAGTTTGAAAAAACTGGCAACAAAAAACAGTCTGATTATATGATGGTTGAGGTTAGTGAACATGTTGATGTGTATGAGCTCGCTCAAACTTTGAAAAAAATTGATCCCGAGCTTCGTGTAGATATTGCAGTAGAGGATGAATTTTTAAAAAGTAATTTGGATTTGCAGCTTCAATTTGTGATAGGGCTTTCAGTATTAGTTATATTAATAACCGCGCTCTTTATTATTTCTAATTTTGAACTATTTTTATATAAATATAAGCATGAGTTGGCCATTTTAAGATCGTTAGGGGCCACAAAACGACAAGTGTTTTCTATTATATTATATCAATCAGCAATCATAAACGTAATCGGCGGTATTAGTGCACTTTTATTCAGTTTTATCGCTTACCGTTATTTACAGTCCTTTTTAGGGAAATTATTTGATGTGGCAACAGATACGTTAACATATAATTTCCCTGTTGCAATCGTCGTGGCACTGATTAGCATTGTCTGTATACAAGCATTTATGCTTATTCCAGCATACCGAAGCAGTCGACTTCTTCCTGTGACCATTATGCAAGAAAATGAGGAACTCGGATTTTCTCATACATTGATAAGGAAAAAGAGCGGGTTTATTGGGATTATTTTATCTGGATTCCTCATTGTTTTTGGCGTTATATTTAGTGAATTACCAGCGTTTATTCTCGTTGGGAGTATTGGCTTTCTATTAAGCTGTATCATATTATTCCCACTCTATCTGCCAAAGGTAATGGAAAAGATGTTGCTGATTATGAGGCGAGTAATTGGAAATATTTCATTTATTTCGTTGAAAAATACCATTCCGCAAGTAAGGAAAAACACGTTTATTGTATTAATTATTAGTGCAATGATGATCATTGTCGTGTTTGGTTCTACATTTATTCAAACGATCCAGCAAACAGATATTAATTATATTAAGGAACAATATGAAACAGAGATCGTTCTTACGAATAAGTTGACGAAAAGTTCTACTATTCGTGCAGATGAATTGAGAGAAGAAGTTTCCCGGCTAAGTACAATTACACATGTAAGTACCCAAAGTTCACAAGATAACGGTATGATTGAAGGGATGCAAGAGAACGTGTATTTTGACTATTCATTTGCAGACATTTCGGCAATGAACGAACAAGGACTCTTGGAAACGACTGTTAACAATCCGAATGAAGTGATTGTTAAAGAAAGTTTTGCTAAGGAACACGGACTACAAATCGGTGATACTCTACATCTGAACATGGACTATGATAATAACCAATATAAATTTTTACAGCGTGGTGAAGTGGTCATTGGTAATATTGTCAAAGCTTTCCCATATCCGAATGAAATTAGAGATATATTTATAGATTGGGAAACGGGTGTCTTTGACCCTGACTTTAAAACAGTGGAGCAAGCTTTCGTTGATGTAACAGACCCTGAACTTGCCATTACCGAGCTTGAAGGAATAAAAAGCATTTATCCGGAAATTCAGGTGAACAGCTTGGAGAAATCACTTCAGCAATCGAAACAAATGTCCTCTCAACGGTGGGTGATTTTTATCATCGTCTTAGTTGTAATTCTGCTTAGCGTTATGTTCGGCGTGATTAATACACTTATTAATAATATTCATGCCAAACGAAAAGAATTTGCTGTTATGCGAGTGGTCTATTTGAAACCGAAAAATATTATCCAAGTCATTATGACACAGGTAACAACATATATTGCGCTTGGAGTTGCGGTAGGGATTGTTTTAGGATTTATTTTTACCTATTTAATTAGCTTAGTGGACCCAGGTATCTTGTCCTTTAATTACACGATCATTGCAATTATGGCTATCGCTATTTTTGTCATCGCATATATTGTACTCGTTCCTGTCGCAAACCGACTTGGGAAATTAAATATTTCAACTGAATTAATGCAAGATCATAAATGAAAAAGTCCTTTTCCTTAGGGCGGGAAGAGTGGTGCCCAAGATATATGCACGCTCCTCTGAGGAAAAGGACTAACTAATTTAGAAAAAGTACGTATACAGTTTGATAACACCTAGGATTAATAAAACGATTCCTAATCCTTTAAACGTAAATCCTGTGACGGAATTTCTTTCTGGCATCCTTGAATCCCATGATTCCCTGTCCCTATCGAAAGAACTCACCTCCTAATATGAAACGTTTTTATTCCATCCAATATTCCCGTAAGCTCAACTGCCTATTGAGAAATGTCACTTCCTAAGAGTGAACGTTTTACAAAACATGTAGTCGTATTGCGAGCGGACCCCATTTTTCTTCCTCTGTTTTTTGTGAAGATCGTATATGTTTTATCGAATCAAAAGGTTCGTAAATAACTTCATCTAAGCTCAACTGCCTATTCTAATAGTGAACGCTTTACAAAAAATGTAGTGGACTTTCGAGCGCACCCATTTTTCTTCCTCTGTTTTTTGTGAAGATCGTATATTTTTTATCGAATCAAAAGGTTCGTAAATAACTTCATCTCACGCAGCATTCTATTCTTCTACTTTTTCCGCGAGCTGGCTGATGATCCAACGCTCAGCAGTTTCTTCACTGACCGTATAAATTTTTCCGGCACGGAGCAACTCCCCACGGTACATCGTTTGAATATTCATTTTAACTTTTACCATCGTATTAACTCCTTCAACTTGTTAATTTAATTATACATAAATATTGAGTGAAGGGAAATACGCTTTTAAATGATCATATCTTCAAATAGAACTCAAATTCTTATTAAGCGTATGAATGAGAATGATAAACACCTTTAATCGTTCCCTAAACTAGAGAATTTGCGAAATAGGGTAACGAATACGTGCTATTCGTTCCCCAACCCAGCGAATTTGCGAAATAGGGTAACGAATACGTGCTATTCGTTCCCCAACCCAGCGAATTTGCGAAATAGAGTAACGAATATGTTCTAATCGTTCCCCAACCCAGCGAATTTGCGAAATAGAGTAACGAATATGTTCTAATCGTTCCCCAACCCAGCGAATTACGGAAATAAGGTAACGAATACGTGCTATTCGTTCCCTAACCCAGCGAATTGTCGAAATAAGGTAACGAATACGTGTTATTCGTTCCCTAACCCAGCGAATTTGCGAAATAGAGTAACGAATAGTGTTATACCACCTAAACACTCTTAATTAATTTTTCCTAAGAAAATTAAGAATCATAGATATAATAGGACGAGCGCCCTTTACGAATTAAAGTGAGGTTATTTGTTAAAATGGAGCGTATCACTTTTTTAGATGTGATCCCGTTAACCCAATCGTGCAATTCTGTAATAGTTATTAGTCGCTCAGGAAAAAGAAAGCTGAATTCTTTCACACTGCGTTTAATTGCTGACTCAATAGTTTCTTTTTCACCACATTTAGAACAAATAATTTTCAATTTACTAGATGATACTAAAAGCTTCCGACAAAAGCCACACATGACACCTTTTTGTAACTGCTCATAGTGATATTCAAGTTGTCGGTTTCTCGTGAACTCAGGTAAGTGACGAGAAACCAGCTCTTTAGCAACATTCATGTGGGCGGAATTTAGTCTTGTTGTTCTTGAATTTAACTCCTGCATATAGCGGTTTAGCTGCGTGGGAAAGACAATTGATTTGGTGTAAGGTGCTTGATAGAGTGTAAATTCAGGATTCACGAAGATAAGGTAGGCTTCGATTTGGAAGGGTGCGCCGATTTGATGGAGCAGGTTACGTAGTAAAAGTTCACTTCGTTGTAGTTGTTGTAGAGGATTTCGAATCTCTTTTTTGGATGGGACGACATACCACTGATTTTCTTTAACGTAAAAGTCACCTTCAAAATTTTTGATTTCATTCAAGATTATTTTATTGTCCAGTACTAGCAGATGGTCGATTTGGAATTCAGATTGATTACTTTCTAATAGGAGATCATAGAGGCTAATGTATTCTCCATGGATTTTTTCTTTTAGTAATTCAAAAAACAAGCGCTCTCCCTCATATCCTTTTTCTAAATTTCTGAGATTTGCTCTGTCGCTGGAGGATAGTAACATTCTGGAATCTAAATAGGTGAGGAGTTGTAACTCGTGAGGTGTAAGAGGTTTTTGATGTTTCGTTATTAGCATGGGCATCATCCTTTTCTACTATTAAACTCACTATATATAAAAAAATGCGAAAACTCAAATATGGATGAATAATGTTTAACAGATGATCTTTCATGCACTCCTATTTAGTTCATCCATTTCTTCATTATTGTACGTTTTTAGAATAGGAATGATTTAAGAAAACATCCTCCTCGCTTATTTGTGTTAAACTAATTATAGAAAACATAGAGAGGGTTTTTTACGTGAGTAAAACGGTTGTATTAGCTGAAAAGCCATCAGTAGCACGAGATATCGCACGGGTACTTGGAGCTAATAAAGGTGGGAACGGCTATTTAGAAGGAACAAAATATATTGTTACATGGGCGCTCGGACATTTAGTGACACTTGCGACTCCAGATATGTACGATAATAAATATAAAACATGGCGACTTGAGGATTTACCGATGGTGCCAAAACATTTAAAAACGATTGTTATTCAAAAAACAGGAAAGCAATTTAATACGGTCAAACACCAGCTAAAACGGAATGATGTGAAAGATATTGTTATCGCTACAGATGCTGGACGAGAAGGAGAGCTTGTTGCTCGTTGGATCATTGATAAAGCACGCGTCAACAAGCCTATAAAACGATTATGGATTTCATCTGTAACAGACAAAGCCATTCGAGATGGATTTAAAAACTTACAGCCCGGGAAAAAGTATGAAAACTTATACGCTTCAGCTGTAGCACGCTCGGAGGCGGATTGGTATGTTGGTCTCAACGCGACAAGGGCGCTTACGACCAAACACAATGCGCAGCTTTCAAGCGGCCGTGTGCAGACACCGACACTTGGTATCCTTGCCACCCGCGAAAAAGAAATCCGTGAATTTCGTCCTCAGACTTTTTACGGCTTAGAAATGAAAACACAAAAAGGAACACCTTTTACTTGGCAAGATGCGAAGGGGAACACACGGATTTTTAACAAAGAAAAAGCGGAAAAACTTCGCTCGGATGTGAACAAAAAACAAGCGACTATTATTTCAGTGGAGAAAAATCATAAAAAACAATTTGCACCTCAATTATATGATTTAACAGAATTGCAGCGTGATGCGAACCGAATCTTTAACTTTTCAGGGAAACAGACACTTAACGCCATGCAAAATTTATACGAAAGACATAAAGTGCTCACATATCCGCGAACAGACTCACGGGTGATCACAACAGACATCGTTCCGACATTAAAAGATCGTCTTGAAGCGTGTGGAGTGGATCAGTATGCTAATGTGGCACGAAAACTTGCTCGGAAAAACTTCAAACTACCGAAATCAGTTGTAAATGATGCACAAGTAAGTGATCACCATGCGATTATTCCAACGGAGGAAACGGTAGACCTTACTGAACTAGGAAGCAATGAACGAAAAATTTATGACCTTGTGGTGAAGCGGTTTTTAGCTATTTTATCTGATCCACATGAATACGAAGAAGTACGGGTTACCGCAGAGCTTGAGGGTGAACGTTTTGTAGCACGTGGAACTACTGTGCAAAAACTTGGCTGGAAAGAAGTATATGAATCAGGCGAGAGCGCAGACCGTGGTGAATCTCTAGCCCAGTACAAAGAAGGCGCTCATATCCAAAATGTTTCTGTAGGTATCACGGAAGGCGAAACAAAACCTCCGGAACGTTTCACTGAAGGAGCGCTTTTAAAAGCAATGGAAAATCCGGCAAAATATATGAGTGCAGATGAAAAACATTTGGCAAAAACTCTTCATCAGGCGGGTGGTATTGGAACTGTTGCAACGAGGGCAGACATTATTGATAAGCTGATCAATGGACAATCGATGGAGCTGCGGGGAAAATATTTATATTTAACGCAGACGGGAAAACAGTTGCTCGATCTTGCACCGGAAGAGTTGCGATCGCCAGCCTTAACAGCAGAATGGGAACAGAAATTGACGCAAATTGAAAAAGGGAAATTAAATAAACAGCAATTTATCGCAGAGATTAAACAGTACACAGAAAAAATTGTCCGGGAAATAAAACAAGCCGACGCGACATTTAAACATGATAATTTAACTGGAACGAAATGTCCACGCTGTGACAGTCTCATGCTTGAAATTGAAAACAGAAATGGAAAAATGCTGCGCTGTCAAGATCGTTCGTGTAATTATAAGAAAAATGTTTATAAAAATACGAATGCGCGTTGTCCGAATTGTAAGAAGCGACTAAAGCTTTACGGAGAAGGTGATGGGCAAACCTTCACCTGTATGTGCGGACATCGTGAAAAACTGGCTACATTCCAGGAGCGCCGGAAAAAATCACAAAACACCCGAGTGTCGAAAAAAGATATTAATAAATATATGAAGAAACAGGATGATTTTAAGAACAACGCGCTCGCTGAAGCGTTGGCAAAGTTGAAGAAGTGAGGAAGGAGGGGCTAATAATCAGCCCTTCCTTATTTATTGTCCACGATATCTGAAATAAATTGATATATATTTTTTGGATGTTCGGCGAGGCGATGACAAACGTATAAGAACCAATCATTTCCGTAGGTGAGATAGACTTTACACGGATATCCTTTATTTTGTAGTTTTTTTAGTAAATGTGGCTGAATGCCATAAAGCATTTCTATTTCCACATTCGGAAGTTGAAAATAATTCCGACGTTCGAATTCATCAAGA
Organism: Pseudogracilibacillus sp. SE30717A; assembly: GCF_037071985.1. Taxonomy (NCBI): domain Bacteria; kingdom Bacillati; phylum Bacillota; class Bacilli; order Caryophanales; family Bacillaceae; genus Pseudogracilibacillus; species Pseudogracilibacillus sp. SE30717A. Next base: position 112,795 of record NZ_JAXHDF010000011.1, read on the forward strand.
ATTGCTTCATCGTAGGTAGCGATGGATACAGGATGATTGGCCCTGATGAGTTGTTCAACAATATAAAGATAATTCTCATTTAACGCATTCGATCTAGGGATAGCGATATCAGTCGGTTCTTTGTAAGCACCTTTTACGACTCTGATCTTTCCTGGATATGTAAGGAGCTCCTTAATGTCTTCACGTGATCGATATAAATGGGCTTGTATTGTAATACCTACATTTGAAAACATTTTGGACACATTTTTATAAATCGATAAAATGTCTTCGGTTTTATCAGACTCTTCCATACTGATCATGATTGTTATATTATGCATGCTCGCTTTTTCAGCAATTTCAATAATATTTTCTTCGGCAATTTTAGGATTGATTGTTAACCCAATATGCGATAGATCAAGTGACACAGTTTGTTTGATGGTATGTGTGCTAAAATCGTTGATAATATGAAGAAATTCTTCTTTTGCTTTTACACTATCTTTGATCGTTAGCGAATTTTCTCCAATATATTCTAGTGAAACTCGGTACCCTTCCGTAAATAACTTTTGCGCAATTTTAATTCCTTCAAATCTTTTTTCTCCAGTAATATACCTGTGCGCTCCTTTTCGCAGCATGGAATATATCTGCTTGTTTTCTTGGATATACGCTTTTATTTCTTTATTCCGTGCTATCTTTTTCATCGCTTCTTGAGCATGTAATTCTGATGTTTTCAACTTGTTTATCCCCTTTTCGATTATTTATTTTTACTTTAACATGATAAAATGGTTACGATTAGAGCCACTTATGGCTAAGTTTGACAGTACCACTTTTAAGAGGAGGAAGTTGCTTTGCTTTGGATTCCGATTGATCGAGATAGTAATGTTTCCTTAATGAAGCAAATTTATCAATATGTTCGTGATCAAATTTTATGTGGAGCCCTGCAGGTAGGTGAAAAATTGCCTTCCACCCGCGGACTTGCCAATCATTTAGGAGTTTCAAGAAATACAATTTTGGATGCGTATGAACAATTAATTGCTGAGGGATTCTTAATTACAAGCAAGGGGGCTGGAACTTTCATAGCAGAAGGGACATTTCTTGAAAGGCGACAAAAGCAAGAAATAAATCTTACAAAACAATCTAAACAAGATACAGATGTCATCGATTTCCGATCAGGGATTCCCGATTTGACATTATTTCCACGTAAAGATTGGGCAAAGTTATCTCAAGAAACGTGGAACGATGCAGAAGCTCTTACCTTTGGCTATGACCAACCAGAAGGGCGTTTAGAGTTACGAGAGGTTTTATCCAGCTATTTATTTAAAACGAGGGGAGTTAGTTGCCGTCCAGAGCAAATAATCATTACTTCTGGTGCAACGCAAGCTTTGACGCTTATAGCGAAGTTGCTTTTATCCCCGGACGACCATGTAGTAATTGAGGATCCAATTACAACAGATATTCAAACAATTTTTCAAACTACTGGTGCTTCTTTATATCCGATTCATGTAGATGAAAAAGGAATCAACACGGCATTATTACCAAAACATCTGCGGCCAGAATTTGTATTTATCACACCTTCGCACCAATTTCCGCTTGGGAGTACGTTACCGATTCAAAGACGTATCGAATTAATAGAATATGTGCGGCAAAAAAACAGCTATATTGTGGAAGATGATTACGATAGTGAATTTCGATTCGAAGGTTTGCCGATTAGCTCCCTCCAAGGATTAGAGGAAGAACGGGTTATATATATCGGATCGTTTAGTAAAATTTTATCCCCAGCACTACGGATTGGGTATGTCATTTTACCTTATGATTTAATTGATCATGGTCGTGAACTTAAATGGTTTTCAGATTTACATACTCCATCTATCGACCAATTAGTACTTGCCCGTTTTATCGAGGGTGGCTATTTAGAACGGCATATATTGAAAATGAAAAAGCTATATAAAAGAAGAAGAGATGTTCTCATGGAAGAACTAAATAAGTACTTTTCTGAAGAGATAACATTTTTAGGATATACAACAGGCCTACATCTCGTTGTAGAATGGAAGGATATCACTTTTTCAGAGCAAATTTTGAAGCGGTTGGAAGAGCATCATGTGAAAATGTATCTAGTTGAAGATCATTCAATTATAAAAGGAAAACATTGCAATCGCTTGATTATTGGATATGGTCACTTACATAGTGAAACGATTATTGAAGGAGTGAAGCGTTTAAAGGATGCGTTGGATGGAAACTTGAGTGACGTGGGGAGAATCTGAAGTCGGATAATTTATATTTCGTTAGGGGGATGGAGATTTTGAAAAAAGGAATGATCATATTCATGTTACTTTTTGCTTTTATGGGTGGTTGTAGCAAAAATCTGGATTTTGCTACGGATGAACCATTTATTGTCGTCTCTTCATCCATAGCTGGACCAGATATCGCTCGGAATTTTTATCCTACAAATATTTCACTTTATGATAATGGTAAACTAGTGTTACACACGGAGACTACAGAAAAAATTGTAATAGGTGAGGATGCCCCTATAGTTGAAATGCAGTTAGAAGAAAATGAAGTGGATAACGTAAAGCGACTCATTAAGAAAAATGGGTTTTGGAAGTTTAAAGAGGATGTATCCGACGATGATTCTGTTGACGGAAGCTTTCTGTACATTACAGTCAATTTAACAGACGAATCAAAAACAGTTGGGGGCCTGAATCCAGATCATCCTGAGTTTAATGATATTGCAGATTATGTGCGTAAATTGGTAAGCGATGATGATTATCGATGGTGGAATAAAGAAATTAAAGAATATATTATTGAAACGAATCCAGAGTTGGAATAAGAAAGCTCTCCTTATTTTGGACAGCTTTTATCCTACAAAATTTATCTTGCCTTTATTATACTCTAACCATGTGGTGCTCTTTCATCCGTTTGTTTGATCCGCTCTTATTGTTCAGTTGTGGGTGTTTTGACATCAGTTAGGGTATTCCGTTTATCTCTTTTTTCCTGCTGAATAAACAGATTTCCCAGTTGAAATAGTTAACTATTTTGTGTTATCTAGCTGATCATTTAGTGTATTTATTTTTGTACTTATATCCTCGGTTGCTTTTGCTTTCTATTCGGTTATTTATGCGATTTGATCAATTGCATTCATCACCTTCGATGGTATTCAGTGAATCATAGAAAAATATCTTTCAAAATATTTCTAATTAAATGCAAAGGTCTTCGATTAAACACAAATGGACAGAAAGATCCAAAAACTTTAAACTAGACTAAGAGGTGATTCGATTGGAAAAAGTTATTGATATGCACAATGTGTCATGGAGAAGACAAGGAAATGAAATTTTACACGATATTAACTGGGAAGTAAAAAAACAAGAGCATTGGACAGTTTTAGGCTTGAATGGTGCTGGTAAAACAACGCTTCTTAATATGGTAAATGGCTATATCTGGCCAACGACAGGGGAAGTCTCGGTTCTTGGAAATAAATTTGGTCAAACAGACATTACCAAATTACGTTACTCGATCGGGTGGGTGAGCTCGTCTCTTAGTGAACGAATAAATAGCCATCATAAAACAGAAGAACTTGTTGTCAGCGGGAAATTTGCCGCAGTCGGACTGACATTTGCAGATCCAACCGAAGCAGACTTTGCCCGTGCACGTGAAATTATGAAACAATTAAATGTTGAACATACATATGGACAGCCATACGCAAAATGCTCGCATGGTGAAAAACAAAAAATATTGATTGCACGCGGTTTAATCGCTAATCCAAAGCTACTGATTTTAGACGAGCCAACGAGCGGCCTGGACTTTATTTCACGCGAAGAATTACTCCGCGCTGTTGAGCAGCTTACTGTGAAACAAGACGCTCCGACCATTATTTTCGTCACGCATCATATTGAAGAAGTACTACCGGTGTTTTCCCATACATTATTACTAAAAGACGGGACTGTGTTTGCAAAAGGAGAACGCGAAAACGTATTAACGAGCGAAAACATGTCTAAATTATATGGTAGAAAAATTCAAGTCGACTGGCGCAAAGACCGCGCATGGATGGCGTTAGTATAAGCGTCTGGATGGGGAGGCGTTCGGAGGGGTTCTTAAGAATCGTTTTTCTCTCCGGAACTCCTAGATAGCGCTTTTCGAACAAATTTGTAGCTATGATTCAATTTGAACTTGTTCGATTAAATTAGAGTTCACTTAATAAAGAAGAGGATCTGCAAGAGGTGGTATCCGTAAGACGCTCTGACCATCGCTTATGAAAACTTATTCGGGTTTTGAGTGGTAAATGTTATAATGGTTGGAAAATGAGAATGGAGTGAAACATTATGTCGGTTGGAGGAAAAGAAAGTGTGCAGCGATTTGAAGAGATCTTAAGAGCGAAAGGGCTTAACAATAAAATAGTTGAATTGCCAAACAACGCTAGAACGGCAAAGGAAGCGGCAGACGCAATTGGCTGTGAAGTCTCACATATTGCAAAATCAATTATTTTTCGGTTGGAGAACACGAAGCGTCCATTACTAATCGTTGCGAGTGGCAGAAATCGAATCGATGAAAAAAAGATAGAAACGTATATTGATGACACACTTGGAAAAGCGGATGCGGAATTTGTCCGCGAGCATACAGGTTATGTGATCGGCGGTGTACCTCCTCTTGGTCACACAGAAAAAATCGAGACATTAATCGATGAAGATCTTTTTGAATTTAAAACAATCTGGGCAGCTGCCGGTCATCCAAAAACTGTATTTGAGCTAACCCCAGACGAATTAGTAAAAATGACAGAGGGACAAGTTGTCTCGGTAAAATAGATAAGTCGGGCTAGAGATGGCCGGCTTTTTTTCGTACTTTCAAGGAAGAATTATGAGTTACCGGAGTTTGATACCATTTATTAAGATGATTTGTTGAACTTTGTTATTTGCGTTAATCTAGGTGCTAAAACTACTGACAGGATCATCCCGTTTGGAAAGCTGCTGTAAACGAGCGGACAGTGCAAATCGTTTAAGAGAACTTGTCCCATTAGTAAAGGCAAATCCCTTAGTAGGAAACACAGTTATTGGGTAGTAGAAAATTCGGGAGTGTGTGCAAGTTTGCTCAATCATATACCAAACGCTCTTATGATCTGTACTAATGATCCATTCACATTGGCTACACTACTGTTAATAGATTTTTTAGTTGCGGAAGGAAACATTCTTTTTTATGTAGTAGATTTTGATTCAGAAGCACTTGGCATGGCTTAACGAAGAAAGTCTTTACAATGATAATAAATAATTCATAAAATACTATATGTTTCTATTAAAATATAGTCATGATCGACCGATATGTAATAGGTATTTAGTATTAGTTTCATGAGGAGAGAGGTGAGTGTTTTCAACATTAGGATAGCTTAATTTATCGGTAAATGTGAATCTTTTCACAAAAAACTTCACTAAAATATCTCCGAGCTTAATGTAAGCTGTAGAAATAATATTAAATACATAATCGTACAATTCACAAGGAGACGGTCATTATGAAAAAGGCATTTAATTTTAAATCGATTCGAACAAAAATATTAGTAGGATTTAGTTTAATTATCCTTTTAGTTGCGGGACTCAGTATTTATAATTTAATTTCATCTTTTCAGATGAACGAAAAGACTGAGGATATTATTGAGAGACAAATAGATCTTTTAATTTTAGATGAACAATTAACAGCGAAAATGTTTGAAGCAACTTCTCAAATACGCGGATATTTTTTGTATAACGATTCTTCCTTTAAGCAAGAATTTGACCAATCGATGGAACGTATGGGTGATATAGAAAATGAGATTATAGGTCGCGTTTATTTGGAAGAGGATAAAGAGAGAATAAAAGCCATTGGCGAAAAAAGAACGGAATGGATAGAAGGAGTCGAGCAAGCGGTAACTTTATTTGAAAAAGGCGATACGGAAAAGGCATTAACGATGCTCACACAATTAAAGCAACATGCACAAGAGATACAAGGAGACATAAATTCTATTGTAGAAATTAGAGAAGAAAAAATTGTGAGTGATGGACATGCCATTATAAATATTGGAGAGGTAAACGCGATAATTTTTATTGTTGTATCTCTTTTAGTATTAATCATTGGGGTAGCGGTTGCTCTTAAAACAGCCCAATCTATTTCAAATCCGATCAAGCTTGTTATGAACCGGATGAATGAACTTGCGAAAGGAAATATGAGCGAAAAACCTTTAGTTACCAAATCGAGAGATGAAATTGCTCAACTCATTGTAGCAACGAACAAAATGACTGAAAATAACCGAGAGTTAATTAATGAAATCAGTCAAGTGTCTGAATCTGTTTCTGGTCAGAGTGAAGAATTAACACAATCAGCAAGTGAAGTTAGAGAAGGTACAGAGCAAATCGCGAAAACGATGGAAGAGTTAGCCACAGGAGCGGAGACACAAGCAAATAGCGCAACAGATTTAGCGAGCGTTATGGGCACATTTAATCAACAAGTGGAAAAAGCGAATGATAATGGCAAACAGATTGAAGAAAATTCCAAGCAGATATTGGAAATGACTGCAAAAGGCAGTAATTTAATGGATTCTTCGACAAAACAGATGGAAATAATTAATCATATTGTTAAAGAGACAACTGAGAAAATGGAAATACTCGATAAACAGTCACAAGAAATTTCCACACTTGTTCAAGTCATCCGTGATGTTGCAGAACAGACAAATCTGTTAGCATTAAACGCTGCAATTGAAGCGGCAAGAGCCGGTGAACAAGGAAAAGGATTTGCCGTAGTAGCAGACGAAGTACGTAAACTTGCAGAACAAACTGCATCCTCTGTAAATGATATAACTAATATTGCGACAAACATCCAAGAGGAATCAAGCGATGTTGTAAAATCACTAGATGAAGGCTATAAAGAGGTCGAACAAGGAACCGAGCAAATCGTTATGACTAGCCAAACATTTCAGGAAATTAGTTCTGCCGTTACAAATATGGCTGTAAATATTAATAATGTTTCTGAAAGTTTATCCAATATTTCTACAGGAAGCCAGGAAATGAACGGTTCTGTTGAAGATATTGCCGCAGTTTCTGAAGAGTCAGCCGCAGGAGTGGAAGAAACAGCAGCTTCCACACAACAAGTAAGTGGTTCGATGGATGAAATCGCCGGAAGCTCGTTCCAGTTGGCAGAGCTAGCTGAGATATTAAATGGGTTAGTGGGAAGATTTAGAGTGTAATGGATTAGAGGAACTGTTAGGTAAACTTAAATAAATATAGGAATGAAATCATTAATAGCTGTTGACTTAAAAACAGCTATTATTTTTTTAATGGAGTATCCAATAGTGAAAAGGTTTTTACGATAATTTTATCGAATAATAATATAAATATTTATCCAAAGGAGGAAGAAGATGAATAGGTTAAATCTGATTACACTTGGAACGAGGGATATTGTAAAATCACATAACTTTTTTAAGGAACTTGGATTTGATACATCAATTAGGGGAACAGAATCAAATCCTATTATTATATTTTTTAAAAATAAGGGGACAAGGATTGCTTTGTATCCATTGGAAGAACTCGCAAAAGATGTGAATGAAGACAATCCACCTGAGATATCAAATGGATTTTCAGGGATTACGTTAGCCTATAATGCAAAATCAATGGAAGAAGTTGACGAGATTATAAGAAAAGCGGAGTTAGCTGGCGCTACAATCCAAAAAGAGCCTAAGAAAACGGATTGGGGTGGGTATGGAGGATATTTCACTGATCTTGATGGCTATTATTGGGAAGTTGCCTATGGAGAAGATTGGGAATTTGATGAATCTGACATGTTAATTATTGAAGACCAATAACATTTGTAAATAATATGCCTTATTGAATGAGAGAATGTTCAAGTATATGCTGAGCATTTTAGCTTTCCTTTGGAAAATAAAACCCGTCCCTCAAAAAAACGGGTTTCTTTTTATTCGCAAAAATTGATATGATGAAGATATTGCAGTTTTTAAGAGGGGGGTCACGCAAGATGAACAAAAAATTTATCCTTCCTAACAATAAATGGATGTTAGGTTCACTCATTATTATCATAACCGTTCTATCGGGCTATGGATGGGTGGTTATGAAAGAAGTCCTTGCTTATATGGGACCTTTCACTTTTAATGCGTTTAGATTCGGAATCGGATCACTAACCTTACTTGTTATCGTATGGATTTTAAAGGTGGGTGTACCTCCTAAGAAATATTGGAAACCTCTGATTATAGTGGGGCTCTTACAAACTTCTGCAGTATTTATACTAGTCATGTATGGTCTGGGATTTGTTGATGCAGGGAAGTCGTCTGTTCTTTTATATTCCATGCCTATGTGGAGCAGTCTATTAGCGATCAAATTCTTGAGAGAAAGGCTAACAATTAAACAAATACTCGGCTTATTCATTGGAATGGTAGGATTACTAACTGTTTTGGGATGGGATATTTGGACGAAGCAAAATCTGCAAACAATTATTGGAGAGTTATTAATCGTTATGGCGGCTATTGTGTGGGCAATATCTAATATTTATTACCGTCTTCATCTCCAAGCATTACATAAAATACAAGCCTCGGCATATCAAATGACGTTCGGTACAATTGGAATCTTTATTGCGGCAATAGTTATGGAATGGGGAGAGCCTGTACATTTAAATATCACAAGCATTTCTTCTATTTTATTTGCCGGGATACTTGCTTCGGCACTCTGTTTTACGGTCTGGTATTTAATTCTGAGCATGATTGATATGGCAACAGCGACAATTGCAACATTGCTTGTTCCGATATTTGGATTGATATTTAGTGCGTTGTTTTTAGGAGAAGAAATGTCGGTAGGGATTGTGGTTGGGTCAGGGTTAATTATTTGTGGGATTGTTGTAGCGCAAAAAAGGAAGAAAGAAAATAAAGGTGAAAGATTGAAAGAATCAATTTGATCCAACCTCAAACACCGTTGGCCATTTTTTGGCATTATTAAAAAAGAATTTAAGGAAAAGAGGTAATGTTTCTAAAACAGGACGTTGTCGCTGATTTTTAAGCGATTTTTTGATGTGTTAGTGGTTGGGATTGTTGTTGTGTATCAGTAATCAAGGTAGACTTCACTGATCGTGGTTTTAAAGATATAAAAATGGCTATCAACTAGTTGTAAAAGCCGATAGCCACTACAGTATCTTAGGTTATTTTAATATCATCTTCATCCGATATCGTACTAATCTCCTTGAGAGAAGCTGAATCTCGGGTTCTACGACTTCGGTCAATGAGAGACAATTACTATCTAATTTTTCCTATCTTCTTTGATTATATCTTTATCATCCTTCATGAGACGTTTTAGGTCAATCATGAGCATACGATCCATTGGATATGTAGTTGTATATCGGTATTTATTGGCTCCTGATTCAAACGTGACATAGAGATGTTTCGGATGGACGTCTACTATCCCTTCTGGCATCGGGATCGCCTCAATACTTTCCCTTGGCTTGGATTGGAATCCATCAAGGAACCATAGTGGAACTGATTTTTCCCCAACAGTTACATAATCATGCGGTTCATCTTTTAATGGATGCTCATAGCGGTATAATACGCTATCATTTCCTCTACCATAAGATGTGCTCAACGTTACACCTTTCTTTTGAACAATAGCCCCTTGGACCTTGTCCGTCGTTGACAGTACATAATCAGGAACAGCAAGATGGTCAGAACTTCCATTCCATTGTTCTGTTGTCAGCATATCTGTATTTGGCCTGAGATCAAAGCCAATCATCCAAGCATGGTGCATGTCACCAGTTCGTGTTTCCATATGATGCGATGGATCAGTTGGATAGTCTTTTGCTTCGTAAAACTCCCCAACCCAGAGAATTCCTTCATTATAAACAGTGTATGCTGCATCCAATGGAACAGGTATATGATGAACAAACTGAATTTCACCGTTGTCTGGCGCATTTACGAGATCATCGATTCGGAATGGATATAGATAATTTTCCGATGCAATCCAAACATGATCCTTACTAATCGTTAATCCGCCTGCATGACCCGTATATGGTGTGCCGTCTTGGTTATATAATAAAACAGATTTGACTAGTTTTTCAGTAGTTGCGTCTACTACTGTTAGCGTGCCTGGTCGTCCATTTTCCAAATAGTTTACTGTAAATATCCAGTCTTTCTTTTTATAATACGTAATCCCCTGAGGAATCAGATCCTGAGCTAAACCAGGAATAACTGGACCATCGATACTAATATCCCATAGACCTTGATAAGCTGGATCTTTTTCTGAAAAAAATCTTTCTTCCTGTGTGATGATCTGATGGGCTGGCGTTACTTTTACTGCTGCTGACCTTTCAGAAATGTTTCCGGATAAGTCTTCAGCTGCCATCTCTATAGTGTACTCCATGTTACCAGTTAAAGTTGATAGTGTAAATTCGGTTTGTTCAGGAGTGACAGAAAATTCTAATTCACCATTTTTATAGATGTGATAGCGAAAAACATCTGTTTCTGGATTTTGTTCCCATGTTAAATCAATTTGACCGTTGCCAGGAACTGCTTGTACATTCGACGGTGTCTGTGGAGCTTGTTCATCTAGAACTGGCCTTGGTGGTATTTGATCTGTAAGAACCCATCCTGGTGTCGGTGGTTGGTGACCTTCTAGTGTTTCCATTGTTAGTGTACCATCTGATGGATAGCCAAAGATGATAGACTTTTTAAGTGATACATGATCTCCCGTGTAGTTTGCTCTGACAACGTCCACCCCTTTGGGATCTGAGATAATGATCGTCTGATTTCCGCTATTCACAAAGCCACCAATATTATCTAAAATATATACCTTTTCTTCGTTCAAATGCTTACTGAAATAGGACCCAAAATAATTGAAATTAAATGCTTCTAATGTAATCGGGGCAATTTCCTGCCTACGCGTCCAAAACAGCTGTGTATCCCATGGCTCAATAATAAGATCATCTTGAATAGTCTCATTCCAGCTGCCCGAACGGATGGCATACCCTTTTAAGTTAATTGCCTCGCTACCATTATTGTAAATTTCCAGATATTCAAAAGCATCATAGCTAGCGAAATTATCGGTATCAGGGACAACTTCTGTAATAAGGATGTTAGGAACTGGCGTGTTCTCTACAGGCCCACTAACAATCTCTGATTTGACAGACTCATTTCCTACTTGATCAATAGCGGTTACCTCAAACGTGTACTCCCTATCAAGATCAAGTGGTAGTGCGATAACACTTGCTTCATCCGTTGTTGTAAAAAATGTACCGTTTACGTACACCTTGTATCCGGCAAGATCAGCTTCATTATTACTGTCCCATTTAAGCTCTACATGGTCAATGCCTGGAGTTGCATTTAGACCAGTTGGGGCAGCTGGTGCTTCCGTATCAACTACTTCCTGCGGTACTGTGCTTGTCGGCTGGCTGGCAGCTGATTCGTTACCATCTTCATCAAGTGCAGTGACCCGGAAAGAGTAGTGTTCGTTGTTGTTTAACCCTTCAATTGTGTAACTGTTTTCAGAAACGATAATCGGCTCTGCATTCTGAGAATAGTAGATTTTATAGCTTACAGCCGCCTCCGACGCATTCCAATTTAAGTTAATTGCTTGATTTGCAGGCTCTGCTTGGAGATCGGCTGGTGATTCGGGTCCAGGTAATTGTCCAGAAATAACTTTACCCGGAGTCGCAACCTCGTTATTTCTTAGTCTAGTCATTTCGCTTGTGTCACTCTTTTGATAGATAACACTTCGATTAGTAATTCCATCTGCTTCCCCGTCATTAAATTTTGCGGTAACAATCGTTTCAGCTTTCGCGTTTGCAATCCCGACCTGTCTGGGGGAACTGTCATGCAATCCTTGACCGGGTGTTGTCAATTGCACGCCATATACTTGGTCCGGTGTCAGAATAACGTCATAATTACTGTTAAAATCCCATAATGGAACGTCTGGATAATTAAACTTTTTTAACCAAAGAACAAGTGTATCCCGCGGCTGAATCATTTGATTAGAGATTGTCCACCTGTTCACCGGGTTTGTAAAATCACTTGAAAAGTATTGCAACTGATAGCCATCCAAATTAATTACCTCTGATGTATCGTTATAAATCTCCACATATTCAAACGGCTGGCCTGTCTCGGCTGATTTAGCAACGACTTCCGTGATCAACAAAGGTGGTTCACTTTCTGCATATGACTTTGTAACTGGTGATGCGAAAAGTGCGATTAAAAATGCTGCAGAAATTGCTAATGCATAGATAAAAAATCTGTTAACCCTTTTTAACATGAATTCACTCCTTTGTATGTTGGCCATAGTCCGATGAAAAAATGCTGTAAAACAACAAAATCCCATGAAAACGGAAGTGTCACAAAAAATGCAACACATCTTTTTCATGGGAAACTCATTTTCTCCACCCAAATGGCATGTAAACTATTTGATTTATTATAATAGTATAACAACTTAGAGGCTGGTACAATAGATAGAAAGTACTGTTTATTAATGAGGATATACAGTTTGAAACGTTCATTTTATCTAACAATTTATAGCGGTGAAAAATAAAATATAAAAAAGGTTAAACTTTTTTAATTACCTTCCGATATTGTATATAGGGACACAAGGATGTGACCCCAAATAACATACATGGAGGTAGATTGAACATGATTATCAATCACAATATTTCAGCACTTAACACACATCGCCAATTAGGTGCTAACAACAATGCAGTATCACAGTCATTGGAGAAACTTTCTTCTGGACTAAAGATTAACCGTGCAGGAGACGACGCAGCAGGTCTTGCAATTTCTGAGAAAATGCGTGGACAAATCCGTGGTCTTGACATGGCGATCAAAAACTCTCAAGATGGTATTTCTTTAATCCAAACTGCTGAAGGTGCTTTAACTGAAACTCATGCGATTTTACAACGTATGCGTGAATTAACAGTACAAGCAGGTAACGTTGGAACGCAAGAAGAAGATGATTTAAGTGCAATTCAAGAGGAAATTCAAAACCTTCTTGACGAACTTGATGGTATATCAGAGCGTACTGCATTTAACGGCAAGAACTTGCTTAATGGAGATTTTGAAGAAGGTACATCAGACCTTATTTTCCAAATCGGTGCAAACGCAAACCAATCACTTAAGGTAAATATTGGTGATATGTCAGTAGAAGGATTGGATTTGGAAGGGTTTGACGTTACAGCATTAGGTGAGGCAGAAGACAAAGCAGCATTTGATACAGCATTAGAGGGGCTTTTAGATAAAGTTGATGCAGCAACTAAAGCTGTTTCTAAAGAACGTTCTAATTTAGGGGCAGTACAAAACCGTTTAGAACATACAATCAACAACTTAGGTGCATCTTCTGAGAACCTAACAGCTGCAGAATCACGTATTCGTGACGTTGATCATACCGAAGCTGCGTAAAAATCGCAGTATGAGGTATAGTCGTCCTAACTGGTAACGGTTAGTGAGTATGATCGGGTGAATTGCTGGAAAACCCTTAGAGCTTGTCTTACTACAACGCAGTCGGAAACGACAAACGTGAAGGTTTGAAAAAAGACAAGATTGGGCAATCAGCAGCCAAGCGCCTGTGGCGAAAGCCTGGCGAAGGTTCAACGACTAGGATATACCATCTAAGGTAATAAGCTATGATGATGAAATCCATAGGTGAACAAGGAGCCGCAACATCCTTGGAATCCGAAGTGCCCGACCCCTACTAGAATTATAGAGGGTGAAGATATAGTCTAGTCATTTATGAAAGTAAATGTTCGCACGATGGCGAAAGAGATGATGGAGTTCACTAAGAACAACATCTTAACTCAAGCGGCACAAGCAATGTTAGCTCAAGCAAATCAAACGCCTCAAGGAGTACTACAGTTACTTCGTTAATAGAGGATAAAGCGAAAAAGACTCTAGTAATTTTTAGTGCTAGAGTCTTTTTCAATATTAACAAATTTACTGGAAGCATAGGCAAGTCAATTGACTAAATGATAGACCAGTATTTTGCTTAAGAAATGTTAGGTTGCACATGTTTTCATCGTTAATAACGATCTGATAGCTTTTAGGCTCATTTAAGTTATCGTGTATTAAGTTGTTATATTTTTTAAAGAACGTTTCATTTTTTAATTTTTTTATAACTTTTGGTAGTAATGATAACGCCAAATTTATTTCTATAGTTGGTTTCATTATGTGTATTGTGTTAGGTAAATAAATTGTAGTTCTTCTTTCGGGTATGTATTCTTTATTTTTACAACTAAGTACAGATTTTCTATACATACTTTGATGAAGATAAGGAGTTATAAGGTGAAGGAAATAAAAGATTTGAATTTGGTCATATAAGATGATTCGTAATTGTTTATCAATAGTAAATTTTAAATGATATTTTTTCTTTAAAAATAAAATTAGCTTATCGATTTCACTGATAGTAAAGCTTTCCGTAGAAATAATAATCTTTTTTGGAGTGCTGTTCTTGATTTTTAAATGTCCGTCATCCATATACCACCAAGCAAGTGACTCTTCATTAAAGTACTCGTATAGTAACGAGAAGGGAATGACTTTTCTTTTCGAAGGATACCATTGCTTACGGAGGTATGTGATTGTATCACAAGTTTTTGATTGAACCTGATATGCAAGGCTATATCCTTTGACTAGTCTTTTGTCATAAGTCTTCCTAAAAAATGGAGGATTTAATGGAATATCTGCCTTTAATTTTTGGTAACAGTAGTTACTCCATGAATAATCCTTGGCAGTGTGAATAAATTGGAATCTTGGTTTCCTCCCCTGTTGTTTTGTAATACAATCATCACCAAGTAATTTCCCTATAATTTTGGATTTAAAAGATGAAGAGGTGTTCTCCCATGCAGTGTAAGGCATAATAACTCTCTCCTTTTAAGGGAACGTATATTCTTATTATAGTATATTAAACCTTATTACTCAAATAATTTTTTCTTTACTTTAAAATCTCTCTTGAAATATTTTCATTGTAAATAAGTGACTTTTGATTAAGGATTAAAAAGGAAAGGAAAATAAAGATTGGATAATCAATAATTATTGCTATTATCGGCTTTGTTGGTGTATTATTAGGAGCGATTTTTCAAAAGATGAATCATGATAAAGCTACGTATTTGGAGAATATTACAAAAGAAAGAAGTGCTTGGTAATACGATTCGTTGTTTAACAGAAGAGTTAAATCAGGACAATGCAGATTATAAATTATTGAAAGTTAAATTTCAAATAAGATTAAATCCGTTAACTAATAATGAGAATGAGGATTTGTCAGAGAAACAACTCTGGCATAAAAAAGAGGTTGAAAAAGCTACTCAAACCTTTATCAATTGGCAAAAAGAAATTATGAACGGCTTTGTATTTGATTTACACAATGGTCTTATTACATCATCAATATAAAAATATAAATGTTCGAGTGGCATAATTGGAGTGAGCATAAAGTTCTCACTCCAACATTTGACTTAGAACCTTTTAAATATAAAAAAGGGTTATCAATAGATGATATTTTGAATTATATAATAGTTACTCAGTAGATCATTGGTTGGTCAACAAAGAATTTCTTCAATTAATTATCAAGCATTCACAACTGGGTTAATTGCTGGAATATCATAAAGTGTATTGTACCGCAACGAAATTTGAAACAGTATACATGAAGATTTGAAAAACAAGACAACAAAACAATGAACAATCAGCAGCAATTCCCCTAAAAACTTATTTAATGATTGCTATTTTGATTGACTGACCCAAATGATTTATGGGCATTTTCATGAATCAATAGAAACAGAATTGGCACCTCCCTACTCGGTTGGGAGGTGCCAATTTTTCCAGTAATAACCTTTAATTTTCGTTATCTGTCCCTAGCTTAATCGCATATTTGACCATCGCTTCTGCATAAGCTTCATTATCATATATCTTTCGAGGTCCATTTGGATTAACATCCGTTAAAAGTAACGATTTATCTTCACCTATTACATATGTCATTGCAACTTCACTTATCTTTTGATTTATTTTTTGTTCCAAATCTAAAAGAACATTAATAGTCCGTTCTTCAATTTGTTCCTTGATATCTTCCGTAAGTTCGTTTTCCTTCACAAAAGATTCAAGTGTTTGTTCGGATAGTTTAATTGTGTTATCCGCGGCTTTGATAGTTTGTAAATTTACATAATTACTGATAGTTTCCCATTCATTATTTTTATTTTTAATCACCATAGACTGAATTTCTGACAGTCCTGTATGTTGTTGAACAATATAACTTTTTTCTTCTATTAAATGATTAATATAATTCCGCAAATCATTTTTGCTGTATTTTTTTATGGATGATCCTCGAAAAACTTCATACCGTCCGTCTTCTATCTCACGTATTATATAAACAGGATTACCATACGCCATATCTTGTTGTTTCAATTGCACCTGTCCGTATTGTTCGATGAATTGAAAGACGTGAAGTGGGCGATACACTATTTGATAATCAGCTAATGATCTAGCAACTTGGTCATTCTCTTTAATTAATTCATACACTGCGGAACGTGATGTAGCATCGTTTACCCATTCATTTGTAAAAGGCACATCTTCTAGTTCCTCGTAAATAATCCTCGTTTCTGTTGTACTGCGGATTTTAAGCCTATCGATAATAACAGAAGGGTATTCGGTAACTCTTTGTACCCATTCACCGTTTTCATAAAATGAACCACGAATAAGACTAAAATCATAATCAATATCACTTGGAGTGAAAGAATAGAAAGGTACATTATTTTTTATTGCTGATGTTGCTAAAGAGATTGATAAATTATCGCTTGTCTGTTTACCGATGAGCATTCCTATACATGTCTGTGCTCCATAATCAAAAGGAGGTAAGTTAGTATTTCTTGCTTGAAATTGTCCTTTTGCTGCAGCATCTATACTATCTTGACCTATATGCATAATGCCGTTTCTAGCGATATATTTTGCGTAGGAAATAAAGTTTATCGCTCGCTTTCCTTCATGATAAGCAGTTTGTGGGCCATTATTCGCTTCGTGCATCCAAATTTTACCGGTATCGTCAATTGCAAAGTCTAGCCCTAATTCATTCAAGCCTAGTCCGTATAATTTATCTAGATGTTTCGTAACATCTATGGAAAGTTTAAGAATCTTATTTTCATAAATAGCCCCTTGTTTCACACCAAATTCATTTCGTAAAAATGTTGGGAAATCTTCGACACGCCCTTCAGTAGCAATATTACTAAGATTACTTTTTTTACTTCCGATACGTGGGTAAATATGTGTGATTTGCCATTCACCGTTTTGATCTTTTTGGACATGTGATCTAAAATGATATGGTTCATCTGCTATCGTTCGAGTATGAATATACCGTTGGATAATGTAGCTTCCAACTTCAGCTAAAATAGTATATTCAACAAAATGCTGAAATTCCTCTTCACTTAAAATACGTTCTTTGGTTTGATCTAACATAACGAAACGACTGCCTTTTTTAGTGACGAAGTAAATATTTTCACCTCGATTACTTCCTAATGCCTTAAAAACGACGTCATTATTCTTTTGAATAAATTCATATACTTTATCTTCAGAAATGCAGACTGTAAAAGGAACAAGTAGTTCAGCAAATTTCCTTTGTTGTAGCATACGCTTCGGTAAGCTAAATTTGTTACCTACGTGAAAGCTAGTAAAGGGAACAACTCTTTGCAATTTTCTTGCCGCTTGTGCGCGTTTTCCACCTCCAATATTATTAATAACATCTGGAAAAGAGGAAGTAACACGTTCCCATTCACCATTTTGAAATATATCGGCATTAATTTGTTTTTTTTCGAAGTTTATGTCAGTTGAGGTGAAGAAATACAGTTTAGTGTTTTGTTTTTCCCCCTCATTTAGTGTTGCTTGTAATCGCTCCTTAGTATAAAGTTCTTTAGGATTAAACCGATCGTGGAATATACCAATTGAAATAGGTTTGTTAGTTTTTTGATTTCCAGAATGTTCAATAAAACTTTCATTTAATTTTACTAATAATGGACGTAAGGAAAACTGTATAATTTCAGATACTTTTAATAATTGAGCTTGTTCTATTTCTTTTGATATATAGCCAAGATACTTAATCAATTTTTTAGTTTGACTGTGAAATCTTTCGTCTTGAGTGTTTAATATATTTATAACTGCTTGAGAACCCTCTACAATAGAACTAAAAATATAAATGCTTTGATTTAATTTCTTCTCTTTTATTAATGACGAGAAGTGATCTGTTGCTTCTATGAGTGTTTCTAATATATTTTGAACTTGAAATAGTTGTTTTTTGTCTATCACCGTTATATCACTCCAATTGAAAATAATAATTGTAAATAAATTATTTTAGTTTATCTATCCTTTGAATCTCCCAAAATCAAGTAATTTAATTCCAATTCTGTAATACTATTATACTCTTTCCGTTTATATAAATAGAAGGCTCCACCTAAAGTAACCCAAACAATTAATGCAATCCTAGATTCAATTCCTAGAAATGCTGGAGAACCAGGAATTAGGAGTAGTCCAATAAAGGTTATACTTGCTATTATTCCTACTAAGGATATAAGCTTTTTCCAAGGCGCTACTTCTTGTTTTGACGGGTCAGTAATTTCATTCGTTGACCACTTAAATAAATAAAATGCGGTTATACAAGTATATAAATAAGCAATAGAAACACCGATGGATGACATATCAACTACCCAAACGAGAGCTTCTCGTCCAAACCAAGGTGCTACTGCCGAAATAGCGATTGTAAAAATAATTGCGTAATGAGGTGTATTATATTTGGGATGTAATTCACCAAACATACTCGGAAGAATTTTAGCCCGTGACATAGCAAATAATAAACGGCTCGCTGTCATGATAAACCCATTTAGTCCGGTGAAAATTCCCATCGATAGAGCAACAACTAAAATAATTAGACCAATGGGACCTAAAAGTTCTTGGATAACATAACCTGTCCCCCATAGATGGTTTTTAGCTGCAACAACTTCCCATGGACTTGCCATAGAAGTTGCTAGTATCATAAAACTATAAATCCCTGCTGCAAAAATTAATGCCAAAATAATTAACATAAAAGCTTTACGAGCTGGAAAGTCGAATTCTTCAGCAGCTTGAGGTACAGCATCAAATCCTACATAAGCCCAAGGAGCAATGGCTACAATAGAAATTACGGCAGCGAATGAAGTTGTGTTCGCAGGAAATAATGGTTGGACATTTGAAAGTCCTGCACCTGGATGCATTCCAACCGTTAAAGTTAATACAACAACACTTATTACCATAATAATGGCAAAAATAAATTGTATACGACCCGATAATCCTGTCCCTTTAACATTCAAGTATCCAAATATTAACAATCCTAATGTTGCTATCAAAATTTCAATACCGTAAACATTCCAACCTGCAATTGTATAAAGATAGAAATTTTCTACAATCATTGGGAACACATATTTGATCATTAGAGAAAGTGCTGATGCATTGAGAGCAACGATACAAATATATCCTAATGTTAAGAACCAGCCGCTAATAAATGCATGTGTTCTTCCTAAACTTATAAAGGCATAAGCAAATTCTCCGCCCGAAACAGGAAAACTTTTAATTAGAAATCCGTAACTAACAGCGATTAACATCATTAGTAAAGCACCGATACCAAAACCTAAAATAACACCTAATGGTCCCGCCGTTTGCATCCAGTTAATAGGTTGTACAAATGCTCCCCAACCAATAGCTGAACCTAATGCAATAGCCCATACCCAATGAGGTTTTAATGATTTATGTAATGTTTTTCTTTTCATAATTGCTCCTTTAATCTGATTTGTAAAATTAAATCCCTACTATCTATATAATATATCGGTTGAAAAAGGATAAATATCAATACATTTTTAATGCACTGATTTGGAGAGGTTTAGAATTAAAATGAACCGACGTTTAGGTGATATTAAAAGTACGATAAGTAGGGGCAATCTAAAGTTTATAAGTGACATCAATAATGTCTTGAAAATCTATTGACCTTGCAGATATAATGAAGAGTCTTGTTCATGGAGCCAAAGCTAGTATCACCCACTAAAAACAAAAACCCTCAGCATTTTGGACTAAGAGCTTACTATTAGATTGGTTATCCTACTATTATGCTTTTATCTGCAGAATCGTTACTGTGTGGGAAAGACTCACTTTTCTCGATATAAATGAATGTGTCATTTTTTAATTGTTATTGGCACCTGAATGCACCTTATTTACTCCCTTTCTCACATTCTTATTTCACATCAATTTCTCCAGCAGTAAAATGTCTAGAAAACTTATTGACAAAAAAATCTGACTATTGTAATATAAAATGTAATCGATTACATTTTAGTTAATCTATTTAATAGAAACGCTGGTTTAATCATATAATCTATATGATGTAATCAATTACATAATGGAGGTGTTTTATGATAAATAACCTGGCAATTAATACGAATACATACCATGGATTTACCTTAGAAAATGCAGTGCAAGGGGCAAGCGAAGCGGGGTTTAAGCAGATTGAATTAGCTGGAGCAAAAGACCATACAAATCATGTGCATCCCAATATGACGAAGGAACAAATTAGTGAAATTAAATCACTACTCCATCATTATGGAATGAACTGTGTTGGAATTGGTGCCCATAGTAATGTTATGGAAGAAGCAGGAATTGCATATTTATTGGCGAGTATTGATTTGGCTGTTGCATTCGATTGTCCATATATTGTTACGGCTACTGGTGATTCTCATGGCGATACAGACATTGTTGAAGATGAGAGTTTACTAGCAGAAAAATTAGCCCCCGTTTTAGATAAGTGTGAGAAATTAAATAAAACTTTGTTAATTGAAACACATGGAAATAATTACGCGACAGGTAAGGCAGTAAAAAAATTAGCGAAGTCACTAAATGATCGTGTCAAAATAAATTATGATACTGGTAATGTCATTTTTTATGGAAATACATTACCCTACGACGATTTAGCTCAATCAATTGATTATATAGAATTTATTCATTTGAAGGATAAACTTGGTGTATATAACGAATGGAACTTTCCAGCTATTGGAGATGGGGATATCGATTTCCACAAAATTTTCACCATCCTAGAGGAAGGAAAATATAAAGGTCCAATTAGTGTGGAAATTGAATTTACACCATCAGGTCCTAACGATTTGGAAGAAGTAAATCATTTTGTCAAACGGTCGTTCAACTATCTTTCAACAATATTAGATTAAGAAAAAGTTGGGAGGGGGTAAGTATGCAAAAAATAGGGCTAGTTGGTTTAGGGTTTATGGGGAAAACGCATTTACGCGCCTATGATTCTATTACTAACTGCGAAGTAACTGCAATCTATACGAGAAGTAATGTAGTAGATGAGGATATAACTCAAATGTATAATGGTTCTTTTGTAACTACTTATGATGATTTATTAAAAGATGATGCAATAGATATCGTTGATATTTGTTTACCAACGTATTTACATGAAGAATTTATAATAAAAGCGGCGAATGCCGGCAAACATATTATTTGTGAAAAACCACTTACGTTAACGGTCGAGTCTGCGAAACGGATTTTAGACATTATTCGTAAAAATGAAGTGAGATTGTTCGTAGGTCATGTACTAAGATTTTGGCCTGAATATAAAAAAATTAAATCGTATAGTGAAAGTGACAAATTAACAAATATAGACGTTGTACATGCAAAGCGATTAGGGCAAAAGCCGAAATGGAGCAATTGGTTTCAACACCCGGAGAAAAGCGGTGGTGCCTTATTTGATTTACACATTCATGATATTGATTTTGTTACCTATTTATTAGGTGAAGTTGACTGTGTTTATGCGGTAGGAACGAAAAATGACATAGGTGCTTGGGATCATATTATGACGACGTTATCTTTCAAAAATAAAAGTATTGCATATGTAGAAGCATCACATCGTATGGCAATGAAATTTCCTTTCACCATGTCATTTCGTGCCCAATCAAGCCAACGTATAGTTGACTTTCATTTTGCAGGTGCTGAAAATATAGAAAATATGCAAGCCTCTAATAATCAATTTACGTTCTATACAAACGAGAAAAAGTCGACATTGGAAGTTCAAGCACAAGATGCCTTTCATAATGAATTATCCTATTTTGTAGATTGTATTGAACATAAAAAAGAAAATACAATTATTCCCCTAACGGATGTACTATACACACAATTTATACTCCAGGCGATCGAACAATCATTAGAAAATAACGAAAAAGTTTCCATCCCCCAGTTTTAAAGAAAAGCAGAAGCTAGATTAATGCAACACCATAATTCTGAATATATAAAATAGTATAAATTTAATTATATTATTTTTATATAATATCCTTCTATAAGTATAAAGAGGGAAATAGTAAAAATTAAAGGGAGGTTAAGTGGTGAGAAAGTTTTTATCTTTGTTTTTCATGGTAGGGTTGCTTATTGTCATTGTTTTAAGTGCGTGTAGTGGGGAGAATGTTGACAGTGATGCTGACACAGATGATGCTATAGAGAATGATGAGAGTGAAGATACGAAAAAAGATGGGGAAAAATATAAGATTGGGATTCTTGCTCCAGCAGTAACACATGGATGGGTTGCTGCAGTTGCCTATCATGCGGAAAATCGTGTAAAAGAACTAAGTGATGAAATTGAGTATCAAATACAAACAAGTAGTGATGCTTCGGAAATGACTTCACAATTAGACGATTTGATGACATGGGGAGCAGAAGCAATTGTAGCATTTCCTCAATGGGAAGGAATGGAGACGTCGATTCAAACAGCGCTCGATAATGGAATTGAGGTAGTAAACTTTGATATTGAAATCGATGTTGACGGGGTGTACCGTGTTGCAGGTGATAATGAAGATATGGGGATTCAAGGAGCACATTATATTGTAGATAAAATTGGTACAGAAGGAAATGTCGTAGTTCTAGAAGTTCCGACGGCAGGATCGGTCTCTGAACTGAGAAAGAAAGGATTCGAAGATACAATCGCAGAAATTGCCCCAGATTTAACTATTCAAACATATGCGACAGAATTTACTCGTGAAGCCGGGTTGAAAGACTTTTCTGACATCCTGACTGCGAATAGTCAAATTGATGCAGTCTATTCCTTAGATGATGAAACTTCGGTGGGTGTATTACAAGCGATTCAAGAAGCTGGCAGAGATGATATTAAAGTCGTAACTGGCGGTGGAGGAATGCAAGAATACTTTAATATGATGCCACAAAATGAAGATATTTGGATTCAATCAGCTTTATACAGCCCGGCGATGGTGAAAGATGCGGTAGATGTAGCGCTCAAAGTGTTAAAAGGGGAAGACGTGGACGAGCAAATTATCATTCCGACAACGATTGTAGATAGAGATAACTACGAGGAATTTATTGACACAGATTCACCGTATTAATAGAGTCATGGAGTTAAGAGGTATCTGCTGTACAAGAGAGGCTATATGAAGGGTATAGCTTCTCTTTTCAATAAAAGTCTGGAAGTGATGGCATGATCATAGAAATGAAAAATATAAAAAAGTCATTTGGTAGCAATGTTGCTGTGCTGAAAGATGTTACTTTTACAATACAAGGTGGTCATATTTGTGCTTTGTTAGGTGAAAACGGAGCTGGGAAATCAACATTAATGAATATTCTTGGAGGAGTACATCAAATGGATGCAGGTTCAATTTTGATTGATAACGAGAAAGTTCATATGGAAACACCAACACATTCACAGAAGGCTGGGATCGCATTTATCCACCAAGAATTAAATTTGATTAACGATTTACCTATTTATGAAAATATATTTCTGGGTAGAGAAATAAAAACAAAAACCGGAAGTTTAGATTTAGAAACGATGATTCAAAAAACAGAAGCTATTTTCAAAGAAATAAATGTCGATTTGGATCCGAAAACGATGGTTCATCAACTTGATTCGTCTTACAAGCAAATTGTTGAAATCTGCCGTGCAATGATGACAAATGCATCCATCATTATTATGGATGAACCTACTACTTCTTTAACAGAGCAAGAAATAAAACGTGTCTTTAAAATGATGAATACGTTGAAAAAACGTGGTGTTGGAATTATTTTTATATCCCATAAATTGAATGAAGTGATGCAAATCTGTGATCAATACGTTGTCTTGCGTGATGGTAGTCTCGTAGCGGAAGGAAAGGTAAGTGAAGTAACGACGAATGATCTTGCTCGTTTTATGGTTGGGCATGATGTAAGAACAGAAAATTTAAGTAGAAAAAAGAAGATAGGTAATACAGTGTTACGTTTAGAAGGATTTACAAGCACTCATACTTTTCGAGATATAAATTTTTTAATTAAAAGTGGAGAAATTGTTGGAGTGACTGGATTGCTTGGTGATGGTCGTAGTGAACTTTTTCAATCTGTTTTCGGGGCAAAAAATATTCTATCAGGAAAAATGTATCTTGACGAAATGGAAACAACATTAAACAATACGGTTGATGCTATTAAGAAAGGAATTGCATACCTTCCAAACAATAGAAAAGAGAATGCTATTCTTAAAGATATGAATATCATTGAAAATGCGACTATTACTACTTGGTCCAAATTTTCACAACTAGGTATTATAAATATGGAAAAACATGAAAAGACCTTTGAACATCAACGGAAATCATTGCGACTTAAAATGGGTCAGCTTATTGACAATATTAATAGCCTCTCCGGTGGAAATCAGCAGAAGGTTGTTCTTGCTAAATGGTTAGCGACCGAACCAAAGTTGCTTATACTAGATAATCCTACTCAGGGTGTCGATGTCGGAGCGAAAGAAGAGATTTACGATATCATTTTAAAACTTGCTGAAGAAGGGCTTGCCATCGTTGTGCTTTCAGATGAAGCTCCTGAAGTCATCCGTATATGTGATCGAGCAGTTGTCATGTATCATGGGGAGATTCAAGGAGAAGTGGCTGGAGATGCGATGACTACGCATAATATGATGACATTAGCAACAGGAGGGAAACTGAGTTAGTAGGGGGAAAATCATATGAGAAACACCTTTGGACGGATTAAAAACAAGTGGATAAATGAACCATTATTTAGTACGTTTGTTGTCCTTATTATTATGGTAATCATCCAGACATTAGTTTTAGGATTTGATTATGATTCTTTTGGTAGTTGGTTACAATCATGGACGAGTAATTGGCTTAATATTCTTAGAAATAATGCAGGTGTAGGAATCATTGCTTTAGGGATGACATTTGTAATTATGTCAGAAGGAATTGATTTATCGGTTGGTGCTACATTAGTTGCGACAGGTGCTTTTTTGATGGTTTTAATCGATACTGGGAGTAAAGGTTTGCTAGGATTGATCGGATTAACAGGTATTCCTGCATTTATTGTTGCAATTATTATCGTGTTAGTGATGGGCTACTTATTAGGAGCTTTAATTGGGCTAACAATTACAAAAGGAAAAGTACCTCCGTTTATTGCTACATTGGGAGCTATGATGATCTTCAGAAGTGTAACTCAACATTTTATGCAAGGACATAATACGCAAGTACCAGCGGAGTTTTTAACAATTGCTAGTTTTAAAGTGGGAAACTATATGCTTATGCCGATTATTTATTGGGCAATTATTGCAGCAATCCTTTATTATGTATCGAAGCGAACAGTTTTTGGAAGACAAATTATAGCTGTTGGTTCAAATGAGAAAGCAGCGATGTTATCAGGAGTTAAAGTAGATAAAATCAAGCTTCAAGTATATGCGCTAATGGGACTTCTTGTTTCTATAGCGGCTATTATTCAAGTTTCGAGAATCGGATCTATGGACTTTTCTAATGCTGGTAGAGGAATGGAAATGGACGCAATTGCGGCAGCAGTTGTAGGTGGAACGAGTATGAGTGGAGGAAGAGGGTTTATTCTTGGAACCGTTTACGGTATGTTAATTATTGCTGTTATGAATAATTTATTGAATCTATTCGGTGTCCCTCCATTTTTGAGAGAGGCATTTAAAGGATTAATTGTAATTTGCGCAGTGCTGTTACAGAGAAAGCAGCAGGTGGGATAGAGTCAATCTAATGAAATAGTATAATTATACGTATAATTGAGTAAGCGAAAGAAGGAAGGAAAAATGGCAAACATACAACAAGTTGCAGAATTGGCAGGTGTTTCAGTTGCTACTGTCTCTAGAGTGCTAAACAATCATAGTACAGTGGCAACTAAAACAAAATTAAAAGTAGAAGAAGCAATTAAGAAATTAAACTATGAACCAAGTATGCTAGGTAGAAATTTACGAAACTCTGAAAGTCGTTTGCTTCTAGTATTAATTCCTAAAATTTCAAATCCCTTTTATTTTGAAATTATTAAAGGAATTGAAACGACAGCATTAAGTCAAAGCTATAACGTTTTGTTATGTGAAACGGATTCTAATCCTGAGCGAAGAAATATTTATTTTGATTTAGTTCGGAAAAAAATGGCAGATGGTATTATTTCAATGGATCCTGCAATTAACTTAAAAACGTTGTTACAATTAGCTGAACGACACAGCATTATTCAATGTAGTGAATATGCAGTCGATAGTGGTATTTCTTACGTAACGATTGATAGCGAAAAGGCAGCGTACCGAGCTGTCAAACATTTAATAACAATTGGTCACAAAGATATCGCTTTTATTAATTCGGATAAGAAATACTTATATGCTAGGCAACGTGAAACAGGCTATAAAAAAGCGCTGGAAGAGCATGGTATACCATTTAATAAAACATATATTCGTTATACACAACAATTGAGTTTTGAATCTGGTCAACAAGCAATGCGGAGTTTATTAAGTGAAACAGACCGACTAACTGCAGTTTTTTCTGTTTCAGATTTACTTGCTATCGGAGCATTAAAAGAAATTCATGCCCAAGGACTTCAAGTTCCTAATGATATTGCTGTAGTAGGTTTTGATAATATTGATTTTTCTAATATGACTCATCCAACATTAACTACTGTCGAACAGCCCATGTACAAAATGGGCACGATTGCTGCACAGATGCTGATGGATAAAATAAAGGGTGAGGAAGTAGAAAGTGTTGTCTTAGATCACGAATTAGTCATTCGCGAATCTACGTCAGGTTAGATTAACAATGCATATCGTTAGTTCCATGTTTATTCGTTCTATTTCAGAAAGACTGGGAGGAAATAAGATGAGTATAAGAGTGGGGATTATTGGGTGTGGTTCAATTGTAAAACATCGGCACGCACCAGAATATAAAGCGAATCCATCTGTTTCGGATTTGGTGTTTTACGATCGGAATATTGAACGAGCCGAGGCGATGGCGAAGCAGTTTGAGGGTAGTGTTGCACACAGTGTTGAGGATCTGTTATTGGATACTACAATTGAGGCCATCAGTGATTGTTCTTCAAATGAGTACCATCATATTTTTTCTACAGAGGCGTTGTTACATGGAAAACATGTATTGTGTGAAAAGCCAATTGCACTCTCAGTTGAGCATGCCAATCAGATGATTGAAGCGCAAAAGAAGTCTGGTAAAAAGCTAATGGTTGCTCACAATCAAAGATTCACGAAAGCACATATGCGAGCTAAACAAATAATAGAAAGTAATGAATTAGGAAATGTACTTACTTTTAAAACATCTTTCGGTCATAAAGGTCCTGAACATTGGGGAACGAATAAGACTAACTCTACTTGGTTTTTTAAAAAGAATCGTTCTGGGTTTGGAGTACTTGGAGATTTAGGAATTCATAAAATAGATTTACTTCATTTTTTATTAGACGATGAGATCGAACAGGTATGTGCTTTTCAAGGTGCGCTTGATAAAAAAGATGAATACGATAACCCAATTGAAGTGTGCGATAATATTGTATCTAGTTTGAAGACAAAACGAGGCCGATTAGGTACAGCATCTTTTTCTTGGACGTATTATGGAGAAGAAGATAATAGTACGATTATTTATTTCGAACGTGGAATGATGAAAATATATGATAATCCAACGTACCAAATACAAGTAATTAAAAATAATGGAGAAAAAATTCACTACGAAGTGGAGCCAATACAAACGAATGATAATCAGTCAAATTCAGGCGTTATTGATGCATTTATACAGTGTATACGTTTGGATGAGACTCCACCTGTTACTGGTGAACAAGCATTATTATCTTTAAAAGTAGTGCTCTCAATGTTGGAAGCGGCAGAAAACGGCAGAGTGGTTCATGTGAGCTGAAATAAGAGTAAAAAGAAAATGACTCTAGCATTTGTGGCATGACAGAAATGGATGGATTCATGAGTGTCCTATTGAACTATGTTAAAGGATTATTAAAAAGTTCGTCTAGATTCTATCTAGTGTACGAGACCGATAAAAGACAGGAGGAGGGAAAGAGATGAAAGTAGGCGTATTTACTGTATTATTTTCTGATATGAAATTAGATGACATGCTTGATCATGTTCAAAAAGTAGGGGTACAAGCGGTTGAAATCGGTACAGGTGGTCACCCTGGAAATGCGCATTGTAATTTGGAAAAATTAATTGGAGACGAAGATTATCGAAAAGAATACTTAGATAAAATACATTCTCGTGGATTAACGATTAGCGCATTTAGTTGTCATGATAATCCCATTTCGCCAAATAAAGAAAACGCAAAAAAAGCACATGACACCTTGGTCAAAACAATAAGGCTAGCTCAGTTGCTTCAGGTTCCAATCGTAAATACTTTCTCTGGAATACCTGGTTCCCATGAAAACTCTACATATCCGAATTGGCCGGTAACCCCTTGGCCAACTGTATATGCAGATATTTTGAAATGGCAATGGGAGGAAAAACTCATTCCATATTGGAAGGAGATGGGCCAATTCGCGAAAGATCATGGAGTTAAGATTGGCATTGAATTACATGCTGGATTTTTAGTTCATACCCCGTATACAATGCTTAAATTACGTGAGGAAACAAATGAAGCAATTGGTGCTAATCTTGATCCAAGCCATTTATGGTGGCAAGGAATCGATCCAGTGGCTGCAATAAAAATTCTAGGCAGAGAAAAAGCAATTCATCATTTTCATGCAAAAGATACGTATATTGATCAAGATAATGTAAATATGTATGGGTTAACAGATATGCAGCCCTATCATAACATTCAAAGTAGAGCATGGAATTTTCGTACGGTTGGTTATGGACACAGTATTCAAGAATGGTCTAACATCGTAAGTGCTCTAAGGACATACGGGTATGATTATGTTATAAGTATTGAACACGAAGATCCAATTATGTCAGTGGAAGAAGGATTTTCTCAAGCGATTCGTAATTTAAAGCGGGTAAATATAGAGGAACCTCCATCAGAGATTTGGTGGGCGTAACTAAAATACTTGTCTTTAAACATAAAAATATTCAAGTTTAATAATATGGACTACATTCCCACAGTCTTGTACAGAGAAGTTGGGAATGTAGTCGTGTGCCTGGGATAGGCTATCATTTATTTGAAATTAGCTCATCTCACCTAAAACTAGCTCACTATTTTTGAAATTGGCTCATCTCACCTAAAACTAGCTCACTATTTCTGAAAGTAGCTCATCTCACCTAAATTTAGCTCACTATTTTTGAAATTGGCTCATATCACTTAAAATTAGCTCGCTATTTTTGAAATTGGCTCATATCACTTAAAATTAGCTCACTATTTCTGAAAGCAGCTCATATCATCGTAATTATATCAATATTGATTTATTTTCTAACTTTCGCCTATGCTGTTAAATTATAAATGCCTGATTATCAATTAACCCCCATTCCTTTTATCTTTCCATTTTCTTAGTTTTCTTTTAACAATATAATAAACTGCTAAGCCCACTACTGAAAATATTAGTATAATAGGAAGATTTCCAACGAGAAACACTACTATTCCTGATAAGGTTGCCAGTATATAGTTGGTGCTGATGGCGAGTTGTTTTTGTGTTCTTTCCCATGTATCTAAATCTTTGTTCTCTAGTTCTGGAATTTTGACGCTATTTTCATACATTGATATTTCAATGGTTGAAAAAGAGGTTTGATTTTCAAGGTATTTCATTTGACCAACAATCACTTCAATTTCTTCTTGGATCGTAGCTAAATCGTTCGAAATCTGTAATAAATCCTCTGTCTTTTTTGCTTCTTTCATGAATTCAAGCAGTCTTTCTTCAACTGCCCGTTTGGACTTCAATCTTGATTCTAAATCCATAAATTGTTCGGTTACATCTTGACCCGTCACATTTCGTTCAAGAACCTCAGCAGCAGTTTCTTCTGTATCAGATAAAAAGGCTTGAAAATCCTTCTCTGGAATTCTTACTTTTATATAAGCCGTATTATCATCCTCGTTTTCTCGATATATGTTTGATTCAACGATATATCCATCATATTTTTTAGCTTTGGCTTCAATGTTTGTTTGGGCTTTATCAATGTCTTTCACATTAATATGTAATTGTGCCTGGTGAATGATCATTCGATCTGTTTGAGCAAGATCAATTTTTGTTTCATCAGCACCTTTCGTTTCATTTTCTAAGGATTGATCCTTCAATTCGATTGCTGCAAAATCATTTGAAATTTCCGTATCGGCTTCCTCTGTTTCAGTGTTCGAATACATTTGGCTGTCGCTCTTTGCATCCTTCATTTCGTCACTCAATTCATCTAAACCAGAGCTACAAGCTGCTAAAAAGAGTAACATACTTAAAATTATTAACAATCTCAAATTCATTTTTCTCATGTAAAAACCTCCTTTGGCGATAATAGGTGAAACTATTATGTAAATTACTACTCCAGGTAGGAAATTCTATTAAAAAAGAGAAGTGAGTTTATCTTAAATGTATGCTTGTCCGGCAAAAAACATATTATAAAAAGGGCTTCTCGTTCAACAAATTAAATCAAAACTATGAATTTAGATAGAACGGATTTTAACCTGTTACTCGCTAAGTTTCATTCGAGGGCATCTAAAAATAGGAGGTGTGATGACATTCTCTTTTTGTAATCCGGACGATAAACGTTATGTGGATGCCCTGTATGGAATATATAAGAATAAAGAAGTGACTCTTTTATTCTTGTTTAGATGGTTTTGCCCAAACTAAGCACATGATATCTTTCCAATAGCGCTCCACATGCTCAGTCTCTAGATCGGATTGTTCAATTATAGCGATCATATCACGATTGAAGTGGCACCCGGATATATTCTTGAATAGAGGATTAATTATATTTTGCGAAGTAGAAAGTAATCTTTTAGTGCTGAGACCGTGTTCCATAAGTAATATCGTACCATTAGGTTTACACCATTTATTAAACTTATTTAAAGTAATAACTGGTTCCGGATAGCTGCAAAGTGTTAGGGTAGAAACGATACAATCAAATGTATTTTCTTCAAACGGCAATTGATCAATGTCGTTCTGTATAAAATTTGCTTTTATTTGTAGGGTAGAAGCTAATTGCTTAGCACTTTTAATCATCTGCTGACTAAAATCAACACCTGTTATGGATACATTTTCTCTGTTATAAAACGGAAAGTTGGCACCGACACCAATCCCAACCTCGAGAACATTTCCATAGGCACTTTTTAATAATTTTCTTCTCCAATTACTAAGTACTGCTTGATCCCTATATCTTTCATACTTTTTGGCCTGCTTATCATATTTTCTAATTAATTTGTCTTTTTTCATTTTTCCACCTCCAATAAATCAAACAATATTGGTGAATCCGTAGCAAGACGTTTTTTTATGTATAATATAGTTGAAAAAATATTTTGTGTGCTTCGAACTAATAAACCCTTTAATCTCAAGGTATATTGAGTTGCTAAAGTGCTTTCCTAACGTGAATAAATTATATCAAGAATTTATAAATTAAGATAGGAACAGTTTTACATATAAGTTGCTTTTTAAAAAATATCCCTAGACAAGTTCACGAAAAATGGTAAAATTTAATAAAGAAGATATGTAAGGGATTGTTTCTATGAAACTATGGATGAGAAAAACCATTGTAATTTTAATAGCGATTATGACATTGGGGATGTACGTACCTCCAGTATCTCCAAATGCCGAACCGTCTGAAAACAAAGACATATCCTCTGCTTCGAATCCAACAGACAAAGATGAATTTACAAAAGTAGCGGAAATAGAGGACCATGAATCTGCTTTCGATGATCTTATGTTTGATAGTGGGGATGAGTATGATTATTTAGATTCTTTACTGATGAAAGCACAAGAACAGACCATTACAAAACTTGGCCCCAAAATTGCTTCACAAATAGAAGATGAATTTACGGTAAATATTTTTCCAGTAATGGAAGAAATACTCACCACAATGATAGAAGACGCCGGGAAGGATGCGGCACCATACTTTGCAATTACTGAATCCCCATCGAGTGGAATTGGGGAAAGAATTTTTAATGTATATGATGAACGGAACAAAAAGGATGTAGCGAAATTTCATGTAAGACGTGAAAATCGTCCATTAGAAGGGTATTGGTTTAATTTTCATTATCATTTATACGAAGATAATTTTGAAAAGCATTATGAAATCGGTGATATTTATTGGGATAAAAACACTCCGCCCAAATGGATGTCATAAACCAGGTGTCGAGAAGGCACTTGGTTTTTTTATTTGGCTAAAATCAATAATGTAATGGAAGTGAAAAGTTGTAGATCGACTACGATATTATATTAAAAAGAGTAATACATATAGACAAATGGTGATCTTATAATTTAAAAAAAGGAAGAAAAA